>JAIYDB010000019.1 GCA_027487695.1 Cytophagaceae bacterium
ATTTCTATATTCAATGTATTCAACCTCAGATCTTATTCTTAATACCGATGGTAGTGTTTACCACCTGAGGTTAAAGCCATATCAAATTGCCAATACCATTATTACAGTAGGCGACCCTGAGCGGGTAGCCAAGGTTTCAGCTTACTTTGATAAAATTGTTTACAAGGTTAAGAATAGAGAATTTATTACCCATACAGGTCTTATGAACGGTAAGGAAATTACCGTAATGAGCACAGGTATGGGTACTGATAACATTGAAATAGCCCTTACTGAGTTGGATATGTTGGTAAACATTGACTTAGACAGAAGGGAACCAAAATCTGAAACCACTTCCTTAAACTTGATTAGAATAGGCACGAGTGGTAGTTTACAACCATTTGTACCAATTGATTCTATAGTTGCAAGTAAGGCTGCAACAGGAATAGATACCCTTGGTCAGTTTTATAATTTCAACCAGAACGAAAGACAACAAGCCATTTCTAAAGGACTTCAAAAGACTTTAGACTTATCGTTCTTGCCTTATACCCAAGATGCTAACGAAGATGTATTACTAAAATACGGCTTCGATTTTAGTGCAGGTTTAACCGTTACTTGTCCTGGTTTTTATGCTCCACAAGGCAGGAAAATCAGAGTAGCCAATGCCAAACCAAAACTCATTGAGCAAATACAAGCCTATCGCACACCAGATGGCAATGCCTTTACCAACTTTGAAATGGAAACTGCAGGTATCTATGCAATGGCAAAGCTACTAGGACATAAGGCGCTATCAATCAGTGCCATAGTTGCCAATAGAGCTGAAGGCAAGTTTAGCACACAGCCTGAGGCTGTTATGGAAAAGCTCATTAAAAAAGTGCTTGAAAGGCATTAATAATTCACCACATTACACTTAGAAAGGCTTTTTTCATTACTATTGCAAAGCCTCATTACATATTTATGGTACACCAACCCACTGAACAGAATACCTTGACTAAGACCGATATTTTAAACGATTATGCCTTAGCCGTTGCCAGCAGGCAAGCAAGTTTGCTTGGCAGGAAAGAGGTATTTATGGGCAAAGCCAAATTCGGCATTTTTGGCGATGGCAAAGAAGTAGCCCAACTTGCTATGGCGAAGGCCTTTCAAAATGGCGATTTCCGTAGTGGTTATTATCGTGACCAAACCTTTATGTTGGCTATAGGGCAGCTTACGCTTGAGCAATATTTTGCTCAGCTTTACGCCCATACCGATGTTGCTCACGAGCCAGCAAGTGGTGGTCGTTTAATGAACGGACACTTTGCAACTCGCCTAATTGACGATAATGGTAATTGGAACAGAATTTCTGAAACCAAGAACTCATCGTCAGATATATCACCTACTGGCGGTCAAATGCCTCGTATGTTAGGCTTAGCATTTGCTAGTAAATTATACAGACATAATAATGCCTTACATAGCTTTAGCCAGTTCAGTAGTCAAGGCAGCGAAGTAAGCTGGGGTACCATAGGCAATGCCTCTACTTCTGAGGGTATGTTTTTTGAAACCCTTAATGCAGCTGGTGTTTTACAAGTTCCTATGGTCATTTCTATTTGGGACGATAACTACGGCATTAGTGTTCCTCAAGAATACCATACCACAAAAGGCAGCATCAGTGAAATGATGAAAGGCCTTCAACGTACCAAAGCCAAACCAGGTTTTGAGGTAATGGTAGTGAAAGGATGGGATTATGAGGCATTAGTTAAGACATACGAACAAGCTGGAAATATTGCTCGTTTGGAGCATTGCCCAGTGCTTATTCACGTAATTGAAGTTACTCAACCACAAGGGCATAGTACTTCAGGTTCACACGAACGCTATAAATCGGCCGACCGATTAGCTTGGGAGGAATCTTGGGATTGTAATAAGCAATTCCGTCAGTGGATTCTAAATAATGAATTAGCAACTGAAGAAGAACTTCAAGCCATAGAAGAACAAGCAAGCAATACCGCCAAACAAGCACGCGATTCTGCTTTTGCTAACTTCCAAGCAGATGTTAAAAAAGATAATGATCAGGCTATTAGCCTTCTAACCAATACAGTTCAAGCGAGTGGCAATAATCCTGAGTTAGACGCCATCCTTTCGGAACTAAAAACAGAGCGTACTCCCATTCGTTCAACTGCTGTAAGAGCAGTACGCAAGGCATTAAGAGTGCTAAGAACGCAGCCTCAAGTAGCGGCATCTTTACAAGAATGGTATAAAGCTAGTAAAGAAGAAAACGCCAAGCGTTTCAATAGCAAACTATTTATTGAAGGCGAAAGCTCGGCTTTGAAGGTACCTGTTGTAAAAGCTAAGTTTTCTGATAACTCCCCTACCCTTAACGGTTTTGAGGTTATTAGAACTGCTTTTGACCATATTTTTGAAACCAATCCTTTGGTATTTGCTATTGGTGAAGACGTTGGTAAAATTGGCGATGTAAACCAAGGCTTTGCTGGTTTGCAAGAAAAATACGGGGAAATCAGAATTAGCGATACCGGCATTAGGGAATGTACTATTGTTGGTCAAGGTATAGGTGCAGCCTTGCGTGGCTTACGTCCTATCGTTGAAATTCAGTATTTGGATTACTTGCTTTATGCAATCCAAATCCTTTCAGACGATGTGGCTTGTACGCATTATAGAACTGCTGGCGGACAAAAAGTTCCCCTTATTGTGCGTACCCGTGGTCACCGCTTAGAAGGCGTATGGCACAGTGGTAGTCCAATGAGTATGATTTTAGGAAGTATTAGAGGAATGCACGTTTTGGTCCCTCGTAATATGACCCAAGCGGCAGGTTTCTACAATACCTTATTAAAGGCAGATGATCCTGCCATAGTTATTGAGTGCCTTAACGGTTACAGACTTAAAGAAGTATTGCCTAATAATATTGGCGAATACACAGTTCCTTTAGGTGTGCCTGAAATTATTAGAGAAGGTACCGATATTACCATTGTTACCTATGGTTCAATGTGCAGAGTAGTTCAAGAAGCTGCCGAAGCACTAGCTCAATATGATATTTCAGTAGAGATTGTAGATGTGCAAACTCTATTGCCTTTCGATTTACACCACGAAATCATTAAGTCGGTTAAGAAAACCAATCGCGTAATTTTCGCCGATGAAGATGTTCCGGGAGGTGCAACTGCCTTTATGCTTCAAAAGGTATTGGAAGAACAAAAAGCCTTCCAGTGGTTAGATTGTCCTCCAGTTACAATTACAGCAAAAGAACATAGACCAGCATACAGCAGCGATGGCGATTATTTCAGCAAACCAAGTGCCGATGATATTTTCGATACTTGCTGGAATATGATGTACGATTCCGATCCACAAGCATACCCACCACTTTACTAATCAGAAATAATGAGAGTTATAAACTTGGTAGATTCTATTGCTAAAGTAAACTTTGGTATTTGGAACGCAGCTATTGCCACAGCCCCACAATTAAAGGCTGAATATGGCATAGACTCAGAAATTTGGTTTCCAGCTGAATCTAAAGAAGACAAAGAGCAACCTGATTTTAAAGGTTGTAAAGTAGTTGAACTTCAAAGTTTAGTAACCTCTCAAGTTAAAGTTCTTATACAAGAACATAACCTCAATAAGGCCGATACCATCATTGCAACCCACGGCACTTGGCGTTATGCCACCATTTGGGGAGCTGCTTTTGCTAAATTAGGCTTTAAGTGGGTATATACGCCACACGGTATGTTAGAACCGTGGAGCTTGCAACAAAAGGCGTTCAAGAAAAAGGTGTATATGACCTTGCGTGAACTTCCTGCAGCTAAAAAAGCACACGCAGTTAGAGCGGTAGGTAGTCCAGAAAGAGATAATTTAGTTCATTGGTTTCCACAAGCGGAAGTAATTCCTAATGGCATTGAAATGCCAGCATTAGTAGATAAAAAACCAGGCGACCGTAGAGATTTTCTGTTTATGGCGAGGCTGCATCATAAGAAAGGTATAGTGCCTTTGGTGCAAGCTTGGAAACAAAGCAGTTTAAATGGTCAGCCTAATTTTCATTTGCATATTGCAGGACCAGATGATGGCGAACTACAAAAGGTGCTTGGCTTAATTGGAAATAAAGGTGGTAATATCACTTACCACGGAGCTGTTTACGGAAGTTCAAAAGCCAGATTATTACAAGCAAGTGAGTTTTATGTGCTGCCTACCCAAAGTGAAGGTTTTCCTACTTCGGTAGTAGAAGCACTCGGAAATAGATTGGTTGCTATCATGACTGATGGTTGTAATTTCCCAGAGGCTATGGAGCAAACATTTTGCTTAAGAACAGAAACTTCAGTAGAAAGTATTGTTGCAGCATTAGAAAGAGCTGCTAAAATAGATACAGCCGATTTATTGAGCAGAGGCAACGATGCTCGTGATTTTATTGAGTCAAATTATACGCTTTCAAAAGTAGCACAATTACAAAATGCCCTTTACGCTAGGCTTTTGAAATAATTTCAAACACTTGTTTGAAAACAAAAACCTCCGTATATTTGTATCTATTCTAAATAGCGAAGTTTTATGATAACTGTATCAGAATCGGCACTTGGTAAAATAGCCATCCTAAAAAAGGATGAAGGCTATACCGATAACCACAATATAAGAGTAAGCGTACAAGGTGGTGGTTGCAGCGGTTTAATGTACGATTTAGGTTTCGACGATGAAATAAAGCCTCAAGATCAGGTATTTGAAGATAAGGGCGTTAAAATTTTAGTCGATAAAAAATCTTTGCTTTACCTTTTAGGCACTGAACTAGATTATTCAGACGGTTTAAATGGCAAAGGCTTCGTATTTAAAAACCCTAATGCTACCAGAACCTGCGGCTGCGGCGAAAGCTTCTCAGTATAAAAATATCCTAATCTCGACTCTCAAGGTCGGGATTTTTAATTGCCCAATAATTCAGCTGCTACTTTCTTAGCTTGAACCTTTAATTCAGGTATTGCGGTACATTCTAGCAAGGTACCCCGCATATTGTTTCCAATAGTGTAAGCACCACTCACAGGATTACCGTTTTTCCCAATTAGCTGAAATTTAGGAGTAGCATTTATACCCATACCAGAAGGATGGCTAACTAGCCAATCTTCTTCTTTTAGATTTTGCCAAAAAGGTTGACTGCTATTAAAGGGGTTTGAGATAGCACCTCCAGCGTAAAAAACATAATCGGCGTTCAAAATTGTTCCATCTGCCAGCTTAACAAAGTTTGCAGAAGCCTGAACTACTCTGCCTTGTTTAATTACTAAAGTATTGCTTTGGATAAGGTTATTCACCTTTTCAAATACTTGTTTTGGGGCTCTATGTCTTGCCCTATTCCACTTGCTCAATAGGTGATTGATAAACTGCTTCTTTTCAAACACTGAAAAGTTATTCCAAAGGTCAATCGTTACAGGGCGCATACCATCTAATGCGCGCCACCATTCGCCATTTGCCAATTCCAGATTTTTCCTAAGCTGTTTTACTACTTCGAATAAAGAGATTCGAGTAACCCTATCCCATTCAAATGGAATCGGTGGGCTTGGAATAACTGGCTGTACTGCAGGCATTAAACCTGATTTGCTTATTGCTGTAATCGTTACCTGATTGCAATTGTCTGAGATAGCTCCTGCAACATCAAACATTGTGAGGCCGGTACCTATTACAATTACCTTATCCGTTGGCTTTAATACTGAGTAATCAAAATCCCAAACGGATTTTATTACTCCTTGCCAAGCGTTGTCGAAGTCGTTACCAGTGGCAAGTAATACCTTATTACAGCTAACTATACCATCATTGGTGTAGACTTCAAATCCTTCTCTGCTCCTCTTAATATCTGTAGCAGAACCAAATTGCCTTGCATAGCTATCATAAAGGGCAAGTTTAGATTTTGCATACTTACCATAATCTGCTCTAGAAGCAAAGTGCCAGTCGCGTTCCTCGGCATTTAGTCCTAGAAAATCACAGAAATCGTATGCGTTTTCATCTGATAGTGCAATTTTACTACTTGGAGTATTTAAAAAAAAATGAGCCTTTTCGTTTTTTAGGTAAGCAGGACCTTCAATAGCATTGTATTGGCTGCTATTAAAAAGAGCAACCTTAATCTCAGGTGCCAAGGAAACTAAGTGCTTCAAAACTAAGTAAGCACTAAGCCCATTACCAACTATACCAATTTCATATTTACCTAAACTAGGCATAGGAAAAACGTCAAAATACACCGCTATTTAAGGAAATATTGCCATATCAATCATATCAATCTGTAAAATGAAACATCTGAACCACTAAATTGCTTATTATTGCAATGCCTTAGCAAGGCACGGTACATTTTCCTGATTTCAGAGGAATTTAAAAGCAAAACATTCAACGAATTACAATGGCTGAAATAATCCGAATGCCCAAGATGAGCGATACGATGACCGAAGGGACAATCGCAGCTTGGCACAAGCAGGTAGGTGATAAAGTAAAAAGTGGCGATATTATAGCCGAAGTAGAAACCGATAAGGCTACTATGGAACTCGATAATTATGTCGACGGCGTATTGCTTCACATAGGAATAAAAGCAGGTGAATCTATTCCTGTAGATGGTGTTATTGCCATTATTGGCAAAGAAGGTGAAGATATATCTGCCTTGCTTTCAGGTGGTTCAGCTCCTGTAGCTACTGCAACCTCAGTTGCTCAAACTGCTTCAGAAGCACCAGTAGCATCCGCTCCAAAGGTTGATACCTCAAATATAAAGGCCGAAGTTATTCGTATGCCAAAAATGAGCGATACTATGACCGAAGGTATCATTGCTAATTGGCTTAAGAAAGTAGGCGATAAAGTAAAAGCTGGCGATATTCTGGCTGAAGTGGAAACCGATAAGGCTACCATGGAACTTGACAACTATGTAGATGGTACATTGCTTTATATAGGCGTTGAAGCAGGCAAAGCAATTGCCGTTGATGGTATCATTGCCATTATTGGTGAAGCAGGTGCTGATTTTAATGCATTATTAAACGCAGGTTCAGCCGCTCCAGCACAATCTGCAGCTGTTTCTACTCCTGCAGTTAGTTCAGCTCCAGCTGCGGCTAATGCCCCAGTTGCTGTTACTCCAACTGCAACCCATAGTTCAGACGAGCATTTAAAAGCTTCTCCGTTAGCTAAGAAATTAGCGAGTGAAAAAGGTCTTAACCTTGCTGAAATTCAAGGTTCAGGTGAAAACGGTCGTATTGTTCGCAGAGATATTGAGAACTTCAAGCCTCAAGCTAAACCAGCGGCTAGTGCAGCAACTTCATCAGCTACAGCTTCAGTTGCTCAAATTGGCGTTGAAAGCTATGAAGATGTGCCAGTATCGCAAATGCGTAAAACCATTGCTCGTAGGTTAGGTGAATCGCTATTTACAGCACCTCACTTCTACCTAACTATGGAAATTAATATGGATAAAGCCATTGAAGCCCGCAAGAGCATCAATGATTATGCTGAAGCCAAAATTTCCTTTAACGATATGGTAGTTAAGGCTGTAGCAACTGCCTTACGCAAGCACCCTAAAGTAAATTCAAGTTGGTTAGGCGATAAAATTCGCTACAATCACCATATCCATATTGGCGTAGCCGTTGCAGTAGAAGAAGGTTTACTTGTTCCTGTATTACGTTTTGCCGATAGTAAGTCTCTTACCCAACTAAGTACTGAAACAAAAACTTTGGCAGGTAAAGCTAAGAATAAACAACTTCAACCAGCCGATTGGGAAGGTAATACCTTTACAATTAGTAACTTAGGTATGTTTGGTATTGATGAATTTACCGCAATCATTAATTCTCCTGATGCTTGTATTTTAGCAGTAGGTGGAATTAAAGAAACGGTAGCATTCAAAAATGGTGTTCCAGTACCTACCAACGTAATGAAAGTAACTTTAAGTTGCGACCACCGTGTTGTTGATGGTGCCGTAGGTAGTGCATTCCTTCAAACACTAAAAGCCCTAATTGAAGACCCAATCAGAATATTGGCATAAGTCCTTCTAAAAAATCTAATACCAAAAGCACGGCTCAATATTGTAGCCGTGTTTTTATTTATACCAATCTTTGAAAGGTATAACTAGCTCTTTTTAAAGTGCAATAAGCTTTTTTTAATAGAGTTGTTAAACAAACAAAAAATCTTTACAAGAATTTTACCCATTTCCTTCTCAAATGCAGGTTTTTTTGTTAACTTCATACCTTAATTAAATAACGCTATTTCCTACTCCAATACCTTTGCAAGAATATTGCAGGCATTTGAATGGTAAGTCAAGTTGCTTTTCAAGCGATAATATGATTTTAGAAGAACCTTCTACCACAATAACCGATTCTGACGAAAGAATCAAAACCTGCTTAAAGGAAGTTTTTGGCTTTAACCAATTCCGAGGAGAACAAGAGGCAATCATTCGCCATATTCTCTCTGGCAAAAATACTTTTGTGATTATGCCCACTGGTGCGGGCAAATCGTTGTGTTACCAATTACCCGCTCTTGTTCAGGAAGGTACGGCTATTGTAATTAGTCCTCTTATTGCCTTAATGAAAAACCAAGTAGATCAGCTACTTGCCAATGGTATTAATGCACAATTCCTAAACTCTTCCCTTTCCAAGGCTGAGTTAAACAGAGTAAAAAAGGATTTATTAGAAGGTACGGTTAAGCTTTTATATGTAGCTCCTGAGTCGCTAACCAAGGAAGAAAACCTGGTGTTACTTCAAAAAGTAAAAATCAGCTTCTTTGCTATTGATGAGGCGCACTGTATTTCTGAATGGGGACATGATTTCCGTCCAGAATACCGCAGGATTAAGCAAATAGTTGATCAAATAGGTAACCTACCTATTATTGCGCTTACCGCAACGGCAACGCCAAAGGTACAGCAGGACATTCAAAAGAACTTGAATATGGAAGAAGCGGGCTTGTTTAAGAGCAGCTTTAACCGTACTAACCTGTTTTATGAAATCAGAGCAAAGATTGATGCGAAGCGTCAACTTATCCGTTTTATAAAGCAGAATAAGGGCAAATCAGGCATTATTTACTGCCTAAGCCGTAAAAAAGTAGAAGAAATTGCAGAATTTCTTTGTGTTAACGATATCAAAGCCCTACCCTATCACGCTGGTTTAGATGCCGCAGTAAGGGTACATAACCAAGATGCCTTTTTGAACGAAAAGGTAGATGTGATTGTGGCTACCATTGCCTTCGGTATGGGTATTGATAAGCCAGATGTTCGTTTTGTTATTCACTACGATGCTCCTAAATCACTTGAAGGCTATTACCAAGAAACTGGTAGAGGTGGTAGAGATGGCTTAGAAGGCTATTGCTTAATGTTTTACGCTTACGAGGATATCCTTAAACTTGAAAAGTTCAATAAGGATAAAACCGTTACTGAACGAGATAATGCCCGCCACCTTCTTGATGAAATGGTTGATTATACCAATAGTGGTGTTTGCCGTAGAAGACAATTATTAAACTATTTCGGCGAGGTTTACGATAAGGATTGCGGTTTCTGCGATAACTGTCAAAAACCAACACCAAAGGAACAACTTGAAAAAGAAGCAGTTTGGATTATTCAAGCTGTATTAGGGACTGAAGAACGCTTTGGTATTAAGCACTTAGTAGATGTTGTTGCTGGCGTGCCTAATGATTACGTAAAATCATACGGACACGATAAGCTAGAGGTTTATGGCAAAGGCTCTAGCAGAACTCCTGAGTTTTGGTATTCATTTATCAGACAAATAATGGTTTTCGGTTTCCTTGAAAAGGATATTGAAAACTACGGTGTGCTTAAAGTAAGTGAAAAAGGACATAAGTTCTTAGCTGCACCATTTAAGCTAACTTTCTCAACTGATCACGATTATAGCAATGCTGAAAGTGATTCAGACGATGAAGATGGCGTAAGAGATATTGGTGCAGGTCAAACAGCCGATCCAGTTCTAAAGAAGTTGCTAGACCAACTTTTAGATAAGGAAGCCAAAAGAAATAAAATACCTAAGTATGCCATTTTCCAAGAGCCTCAGCTTAACGAAATGAGCATTATTTACCCTACTACTATGGCAGGTTTATGCCAAATTACAGGGGTAGGTCAAGGTAAAGCAAGCAAGTTTGGTAAACCATTCTTAGATTTAATCACTAAGTATGTCGAGGAAAACGACATCGAACCAATTACCGATGTAGTAATTAAATCGGCAGTTAATAAGAGCAATAAGAAAATTGATATTATTAAGCTGGTAGATAGGAAGCTAGGATTAGACGAAGTTGCAGACCAACTAAATCTGCCTATGGAAGATTTACTCACTGAAATTGAGATGATCGTTTTCAGTGGTACCAAGCTAAATATCAATTACTACGTAAACGAGATTTTGGACGAGGATAGGCAAGACGATATGTTTGACTATTTCATGAGCGCCCAAAACGACGATTTAGAAGCAGCCTTGGCAGAATTAGGCGACGAATATTCAGACGATGAGATTCGTATTATGCGTATCAAGTTCATTTCAGATATCGCCAACTAAATAAAACCGAAATATATAGTTACTCGCACCCACCTTACACCAAGGTGGGTGTATTTTTGATACCTGATAGAACCCGTTGTTTATGAACACCTCTAAACCTGCCAATAAACTTATTTCATCTGCATCGCCATACTTGTTGCAGCACGCTTATAATCCTGTTCAATGGCAAGAATGGAATGCTGATTCGCTTGCCGAAGCCAAAGAATATAATAAGCCAATCATTGTAAGTATAGGTTATTCTGCCTGCCATTGGTGCCACGTAATGGAACGTGAATGCTTTGAAAATGAGGCAATAGCAGAGATAATGAATAAGCACTTTATCTGCATTAAAATTGATAGAGAAGAACGGCCAGATATAGATGCTATTTATATGGAAGCTGTTCAAGCTATGGGTATAAATGGTGGTTGGCCTTTGAATGTTTTTTTAATGCCTAACCTGAAGCCATTTTATGGGGGCACGTATTTCCCACCCGCAAAATGGACTGCTTTGCTAGAAAATATAGCCAATGCCTTTGTAGAACACGAACACGAGCTATTACAGTCGGCCGATGAATTTGCAGCCCATATCAATAGAAGTGAAATTGAACGATTCAGACTAAAAGAAGGTCTAGAAAGCAACCCGAAAACTGATTCTGTTGAAAAGCATTATGCCCAACTAAGCAAAGCCTTCGATACCACTTGGGGCGGATTGCAGCGAGCACCAAAGTTTCCGTTACCAAGTATTTGGATTTGGCTTGCTCAATATGCCCATACCTTTAAAGATGCCGACGCCTTACAACACCTAACCCTTACCTTAGATAAGATGAGTATGGGTGGTTTGTATGATTGTGTAGTAGGCGGCTTTTCCAGATATAGTGTTGATGGTGAATGGTTTGCCCCTCACTTTGAGAAAATGCTTTATGATAATGGGCAAATATTAACCCTTTATTCTGAAGCTTATGCACTTACCAAAAAATCTGATTACAAGGTAGTTATCAATCAAACTATCCAATGGCTTTCAGATGAACTGCTGCACGCTAAAGGTGGCTTTTACTCAGCCTTAGATGCCGATAGCGAAGGAATTGAAGGTAAATTTTATACCTATACCTACTCAGAATTAAAGGCAATTCTAGGTAGTGGTTTCTTAGATTTTTGTACTATTTATAATATTAAGGAAGAAGGAAATTGGGAACACGAAGTCAATATTCTTTTCAGAACCAGTAGTTGGGAATTACTTGCTGTTCAGTTAGGCTACGATAGTAAAGAGGAGCTTTTAACTACTAATAATGGTTGGATGCAAATTCTAAAGCAGTACCGAGAAGAAAGAATAAGACCAGGCTTAGATGATAAGATTTTGGTTTCTTGGAATGCCCTAACTATTTCAGGTTTGGCAAGTGCATATAAAGCCTCTGGAAATGAACAAGCACTTTCATTAGCCGAAAAGGCATTAGATTTTATCCTAGATAATTGCCTTGATGGTAGTGAACTCTTCCACGCTTGGAAAAATGATAAAGCATATCAAGCTGCATTCTTAGACGATTACGCCACGGTAATACAAGCATTGATAAACCTATATCAATGTAACTTTAACGAGGGCTATCTATATACTGCAGAAGCACTTACCAATCATGTAATTGAAAACTTTTACGACCAAGCAGAAGGTTTCTTTTACTTTGCCCAAGCCAACAAAGAGCTAATTGCCCGCAAAAAGGAAATTTTTGATAATGTAATTCCTGCCAGTAATTCTATAATGGCGCATAACCTTTATTGGTTAGGACTATTACTCGAAAAAGAATCGTTTATTGAAATATCAACTTCAATGGTTGGTAAAGTTACCAATGCCCTTCAGGCCGATATTAGCTTTATGAGCAATTGGGCGCAGCTTTACCAAGCATTGGCAACAACAACGGTGGAAATTGCCATTATTGGTGAAAATGCAATGGATTTAGTGAAAGAATTTGACAAGCATTATATTCCGAACAAGGTAGTATGTGCGTCAACCTCTAGTTCAAACTTGCCTTTACTAGCCCAGAGATATGTTGAAAATCAAACATTAATCTATGTTTGCTACAATAAAACCTGCCAAAAACCTGTTCATACTGTGGCTGAAGCCTTAGCCGATATCAACAATCTAATTAACCAACGATAGGAAATCAATTAACTATCAGTATATTTGCAGGAATTTTCATAGAATGCGTCAAATTAATTTTATCTTATTGTGCTTTGGTTTCCTACTCGTAATGGGGGGATGCAGCAAGTTTTCTAAGCTGCAAAAAAGTACCGACGTTATGGAAAAGTACAACGGTGCTTTGGCCTATTACGATAAGAAAGATTATTACCGTGCAGGTGAATTACTAAATGAGGTAATCCCTTTATTGCGTGGTACAGAACAAGCAGAAAAAGCTTTGTTCTTCCGTGCATACTGTACCTATCAATTACGTGAGCTTATTTTGAGTGCCTATCACTTTAAAAGCTTTGTAGAAACCTACCCACGTAGTGCAATGGCAGAAGAGGCGATGTACTTATACTGTATGTCGTTATATGAAGATTCTCCACCTTATTACCTGGATCAATCGAATACCGTTGAAACCTTAGATGCTATCAATAGCTTTCTTTTAAACTTCCCAGATAATCCTAATAAAGAGCGCATTGCCAGTATTGCTGAATTATGCAAAGTTAAGTTGGAAGTTAAGGCTTGGGAAAACACAAAGCTTTACTACAAAACAGAAAACTACAAAGCGGCTTCTATAGCATTAGAAACCTTTTCAAAAGATTACCCAGAAAGTAAATTTTTAGAAGAGTGTTATTACCTACAAGTTGCTACCCAATACTTTTTTGCTAAGAATAGTATTGACACCAAAAAGAATGAGCGTTACGATGTTTTGGTAGATAAATACCAAAACTTCATTGATAAATATCCATCATCTCGCTTTGCCAAAGAGGCTGAACGCTATTACAAAGTGGCTCAGGCAAGGCTAGGAAATAGTTCAGCTTCTGAAGAAATTACAAAAGAATAACCCTGTCTTAAAATAAGTATATGATTAAGCACAAAACACTTAGCTCTAAAGTAGCTAGCCCAAGTATGAATGCCTCGTTAGTAACCAGAAATATGGTTAAGGTTGTAGAACCAACAGGTAATGTGTACCAGAGTATCAATATTTTAGGCAAGCGTTCTCGTCAGGTAAATACTGCTATTAAGGAAGAATTAGTTGAAAAACTATCTGAATTTAACACAGCTATTGATAACCTAGAAGAAATTCACGAAAACCGTGAGCAAATTGAAATCAGCAAGTTTTACGAGCGTTTACCTCGTCCTTCAACTATTGCCACTGAAGAATTTTTAGCTGGCAAAGTGTTCTGGAGAAGAACCGAAGACCTAGATAACGGCGTAGATACTACCAAAAAATAATGCTTATAGGCAAGAAAATACTCCTTGGAGTATCGGCAAGCATAGCAGCTTACAAGGCTGCTATGCTTTGTCGTTTATTAGTAAAAGAAGGAGCTGAAGTGCAAGTGATTATGACTGCCGATGCTCAAGAATTTATAGGTCCACTTACTTTAGCAACCCTAAGTAAAAGACCTGTTTATTCTAATTACACAGGCGAAAACGGAACTTGGCACAACCACGTAGAACTTGGTTTATGGGCCGATGCCATGGTTATTGCACCTGCTACTGCCAATACACTTGCCAAGGCAGCCCACGCCCAATCAGATAATTTATTGATTGCTACTTACCTTTCCGCTCGTTGTCCTGTATTTTGGGCACCTGCTATGGATTTAGATATGTATGCACATCCGGGCACGCAAGCTAATCTAAAAACCCTTTCTAGTTTCGGTAACCAAATCATTGAACCGAATGATGGGGAATTGGCCAGCGGTCTTTCAGGAAAAGGTAGACTAGCAGAACCTGAGGAAATTGTAGCCTATTTAAGTAACTACTTCAAAAAAAGTAGCTATCAGCCACTTATAGGTAAGAAAGTGATGATTACCGCAGGTCCTACCCAAGAGCATTTGGATCCTGTAAGGTATATCACTAATCATAGTACTGGCAAAATGGGCTATGCCATAGCAGAATGTGCTGCCCAGTTAGGTGCTGAAGTAACTATTGTTTCGGGACCTGTTCAGGTAAAGGCTTCGAGTTCAATAAAAGTGGTAAAAGTTGCTAGTGCCTTAGAAATGCTGGATGCTGCACAAACTGCTTTTGCTGAAACTGATATTGCGATTTATACCGCAGCCGTAGCCGATTACCGTTCAGCTGATATTGCCCAAGAAAAAATAAAAAAGAAGGGTGATACTATTTCAATCGAATTGGTTAAGAATCCTGATATTGCAGCGATACTTGGAAGTCAGAAAAAGGAAGGACAAATTTTTGTTGGCTTTGCCTTAGAAACAGAAAACGAACTGGAAAACGCCCAAGGAAAACTACTTCGTAAGAATCTTGATCTGATCGTTTTAAATTCTTTAAAAACAGAAGGTGCAGGTTTTGGGCACGATACCAACCTAGTTCACGTTATCAATAGGAACAATCAGATTTTTACAACTGGTTTACTTCCAAAAACAGAAATAGCCCACTTAATTTGGGAACAAATACTCGCAATTATCCCAGCATAATGAAAGTAAAGTTATTGGCAATCTTATGGTTCAGTTTGTTAAGCTCTGTGGCATTTGCTCAGGAGTTTAATTGTGCTGTTTCCATAAACTCTCAAAAGGCACAAAGTATTGATAAAAACCGCTTTGAAGAAATGAAGCGTGCTATGCAAGACTTTATGAACTTGAGGCGTTGGACCGAAGATAACTTCAAAACTGAAGAACGTATTAACTGCAATATTGTAGTTACGATTGATGAAGTTATTTCAAACACAACCTTTAGGTGCAATGTTCAAATACAATCGTCCAGACCAGTATATGGTTCTGGCTATGAAAGTATTATGCTCAATTACCTTGACAAAGATTGGCTTATTGAATACCAAGAAGGTCAGCCAATGGACTATAACGAAAATACCTTTAGCAGTAACCTGACAAGTTTAATGGGCTTCTATGCCAATATTTTATTGGGTTTAGACTACGACAGTTTTAGTAAGCAAGGAGGTACCAAGTATTTTCAGAAAGCGCAAATGGTAGCCCAAGCAGCCGGTAGTTCAGGCAGAGGAGGCAAGGGCTGGCAAACCAATGAAGGTTCCCAAAACAGAGCTGTGCTTTTAGAAAATCTGTTAAGCACCCAAATGAGTGCCTTTAGAGATGGCTTTTATACCTATCATAGACTAGGGCTTGATTTGCTTTCATCTAAGCCAGAGGAATCTAGAAAGAGTGCCTTGGTGCTTGTTAATAAGATGAAAGAAGTAGTTACCCAAAGAGCTTACTGGCTATGGCTCAATATATTTATGGATGCTAAAGCCACAGAGCTCATCAATGTTTTTAAGGATGCAACCCCAGAAGAAAAACAGTCTGCCTATAATACCCTTATTCAGGTAGATCCTACAAAAGCCGATAAATACCAGGCGATTATTAAACAGTAAAACATTAAGGTACTTTTTTAGGTAATCAGATAAGTATTGTAGCTACTTATCTATGTCAAAATCTTTACGTTTAATCCTCGGCGACCAACTCAATCACCAGCATTCTTGGTTTCAGCAAGTTGACCCTAATATAGGTTATGTGCTGATGGAAATCAGGTCAGAGACCGATTACGTAACCCATCATATTCAGAAGGTTTGTGCATTTTTTTGTGCTATGCGAGCTTTTGCTCAGCATCTGAAAGACTTAGGACATACGGTTCATTACTTCCAATTAGATCAGGCAAACAATACCCATAGCTTTAAAGGCAATATTCAGTTGCTAGTTAAAGAGTTTGTCTACACCCAAATTGCCTACCAAGAACCAGATGAGTATAGACTAGATCAAGAACTAGCTAAACTTGGTTCCGAGTTGGGTTTACCAACTGAAATGGTGGGTAGCGAGCATTACTATACATCAAGACAAGAACTTGCCCAATTCTTTAAAGGCAAGAAAACCTTTTTGTTGGAAAGCTTTTACCGTGCTATGCGTAAAAAGCACAATGTGCTAATGCAGGTCAACAACGAGCCAGTAGGCGATAAATGGAACTTCGATGCGGATAACCGCAAGCCTTATGATAATAAAGTACCAGTACCTCCAATCCCAAACTTTGCAATTGATTGCACGGAAATAGTACAAATGCTTGAAAAGGATGGTGTAAAAACAATGGGCAGTATTCCAGACAACCTGCTCCCCCACCCTATTACCAGAGCGCAAAGTTTAAAACTGCTCAACTTATTTGTAACTGAGTTTTTGCCTTGGTTTGGCAAATACGAAGATGCTATGGATACCCGTTTTAAGCAGTTATTTCATAGTAGATTTAGCTTTGCAATGAATGTGAAACTGCTCTCACCAATGGAGGTTATTGAAGCAGTTGTGCGTGCTTATGAATGCCAAACTATCCAAATACCCTTGGAAAGTGTAGAAGGCTTTATCAGACAAATTTTAGGTTGGAGAGAGTATATGCGGGGTATTTATTGGTTACAAATGCCTGAATACGCTACCCTTAATTTCCTAGAACATAAAAGACCATTACCTTCTTGGTTTTGGACTGGTGAAACCAAAATGAATTGCCTAAAGCATAGTATTGGTCAGTCGTTAGATATGGCGTATGCGCACCATATACAACGCTTAATGATCATTGGTAACTTTGCTTTGCTTTATGGTGCCCATCCTGATGAGGTTGATGCATGGTACCTTGGCGTTTATATAGATGCTATTGAATGGGTAGAAATTACCAATACCCGAGGTATGAGTCAGTATGCTGATGGGGGTATTGTAGGTTCTAAGCCTTATGTAAGCAGTGCAAATTATATCCAAAAAATGAGCAACTATTGTAAAGGTTGCTATTACAATGCCAAAGAAAAAGTAGGAGAAAATGCTTGTCCCTTCAATAGTTTGTATTGGCACTTCTATGACCGCCATCAAGATAAGCTCGCCAAAAACCCAAGAATTGGAATGGCTTATGTAACTCTAAACAAAATGAACCCTACTGATAGAGAAGCTATTATGAAACAGGCTGAAAAGTATATTGCTGGAGTGGAGGGGTTGTAAATTAAAAAAATCCCACACGTAAAGACCTGTGGGAAAGTGTTATCATTGTTTCTTTATCCTTTACTCCATCACTGGCTTATTAGCCCTAGTAATAGAAGTATATAGTAAGTCCTTTAACTCATCTATATTCATATAGCTTGCCGCTGATATAAAGATTGTTGGCACAGGAACTAGCAATTTCTTCTTCAACTTTGTTAGTTCCTTTGGTTCTAATAAGTCGCACTTAGAAATAGCTAATACTTTATCCTTATGCAGTAACTCTGGGTTAAAGGCTTCTAATTCGCTTAATAGAATTTGATATTCCGTAGCTATATCTTCTGAATCGGCAGGGACCATAAACATCAAGATTGAGTTACGTTCTATATGGCGTAAAAATCTTAATCCTAGTCCTTTACCTTCAGAGGCGCCTTCTATAATTCCTGGTATATCGGCAATTACAAAGCTTTTAAAGTCTTTATATTTTACCACCCCTAGGTTAGGGACAATCGTTGTAAAAGGATAATCGGCTATTTCAGGCTTCGCAGCTGAAACCACTGAAAGCAAGGTGCTTTTCCCTGCATTAGGGAAGCCTACTAGACCAACGTCGGCCAATACTTTCATTTCAAGGATAATCCACTCATCAATACCTTCACCTCCTGGTTGGGTATAATCAGGTGCTTGGTTGGTTGCCGTTTTAAATGCGTCGTTTCCTAAGCCTCCTCTTCCGCCTGGGGTAAGGATAAATTCCTGCCCGTGAACAGTGATTTCTCCTCTTAGTTCACCTGTTTCTGCATCTCTAGCTATTGTACCTAAAGGCACATCTACATAAACATCTTTACCGTCGGCACCAGTCATTCGGTTTTTGCTGCCGTTTTCGCCTTTATCGGCAATTACGTGTTTGGTATATTTTAAATGGAGTAATGTCCACATTTGGGCATTGCCACGCAATATGATATGACCACCTCTACCGCCATTTCCGCCATCTGGACCACCAAGTGGTACATACTTCTCCTTTTTGAAGTGTCTGCAACCGGCACCGCCGTGACCACTTCTACAACATATTTTTACGTAATCAATGAAATTGCTCGATGCCAAAATGCTAATTGTTTAATTTTACTTTACTTCTTTTCGATAATTGCCCTTGCTTTGGCGTATTTCACTATAGGATAAAACGCTGAACAAATTGACCATACAAAGCCTGGGAAACCATCTTTAACAAAACCTTTAATGAGGTAGTACTGCCAAAAACTGATACCAAAACGAAAGTACAAATATAAGCCCGATTTTCGCTTTCCTTGCTTTGCTAATTCTTTAGCTGCTAATGAGGTGTATTGGTTAAACTTTTCGAAGTAATGGTGAAGGTCTCTATAACTGTAATGCAGTAAGGCACCATTTAACCAATCAGCTTCTCCTTCAATCTCCACATCTTCGTGGACAGGTTTATTATTGAAGTTGCCCTTTTGCTTATTGAATAAGCGCAGGTACTTTTTCTTTTCTTCTCCACCGCCCCGCATTTGTTTGCCTAAAAAGACAAAGGTACGAGGAAGATAAAAGCCATTTACAGAAGGTTCATTCTTGAATTTCTCCTGAATTTCAGACTGTAAATCACTACTTAGCACCTCATCAGCATCAATTACTAATACCCAATCATTGGTAGCTTGTGAAACGGCAAACTGCTTTTGCGCACCAAATCCCTCAAATCGATGTTGAATTACCTTGGCGCCTGCTTCTTCGGAAACCTTAACAGTATCATCAGTACTGAAAGAATCAATCACAAAAATTTCAGCACAAATAGGTTGTAAGCTTTTAATACAGCTTACAATCCTATCGGCTTCGTTTTTGGCAATAATAATTCCGCTAATGGGTACCACTTATTTGCTTTGTGCTACTTTTTCGGCACTGTAAGTTTTTACGGTATCAATAAAAATACGGACCGCATCAGGATTAATATCAGGATATACACCATGGCCTAAATTAGCGATGTGCTTACCTATCCCAAAGCTATCAATCATTGCTTTAGTTTGCTTTACAATTTGCTGAGGTTCAGCATATAAAACACAAGGGTCAAGATTGCCTTGCAAAGTATGGTTAGGTAATACTTTACGAGCATCGGCTGCACTCATATTCCAGTCTAACCCAATGGTTCTGCAATTTAAATTAGCCATTTCAGGCAATGCAAAGAAAGCGCCTTTAGCAAAAACGGTTACTGGCACTTCGGTAATAGCATCACAAATCTGACTGATATAGGCTAAGCTAAATTCAGAATAAGCCTCTGGCGAAAGTACACCTGCCCAGCTATCGAATAATTGCAGAATATCTACACCAGCAGTTATCTGCATTTTAAGATAGTTAATGGTGCTATCTGTAATCTTCTGTAATAATTGGTGTGCCAATACTGGCTCACGATATAGCATAGCCTTAGCTTTACTAAAAGTCTTGGAACCACTACCTTCTACCATATAAGCAAAGATGGTAAACGGAGCTCCCGCAAATCCTATCAAAGGAACGCGACCATTTAACTCACGCTTAGTAATTCTTAGTGCTTCTGCTACGTACCCAAGTTCTTCTTCACCTTGGGCAATATGTAGTTTATCAATATCAGCTGCCGATTGAATAGTATTAGGAAATTGCGGACCCTTTTTTTCTTCCATTACATAAGGCAATCCCATTGCTTCTGGAATTACCAAGATATCAGAAAAAATAATGGCAGCATCAACGCATAATAAGTCAACGGGTTGTATGGTTACTTCAGCCGCTAATTCTGGGTTGGTTACCAGCTGAATAAAACTACCTGCTTTTTCACGGGTAGCCCTGTATTCTTTTAAGATTCTACCTGCTTGGCGCATAAGCCAAACTGGTGTACGTTCTGTATATTCGCCTTTCGCTGCCCTAAGCAGCAAATCATTCTGGAGTTGCATGGTGCAAAGTTACACAATGCTTGTTTGCTATTTCACTTTCTATTCCATAGCTTTAATCCCTTTTGAATAAAAATGTGCTTATGAAGGTTTTCCAGTTTAGTTATCCTGTTTATGCTAAGGCCGATTTACCAAGTCATTTATTGAACCTGGTCCTGGAAGCTGAGGCGATAAGTGCCAATGCCTATGCCCCTTACAGTAATTTTAATGTGGGTGCAGCTTTACTTTTAGGTAACGGTACAATAGTTACAGGTGCTAACCAAGAAAATGCCGCATACCCTAGCGGGATTTGTGCAGAACGAACTGCCATTTATTATGCAGGTGCTCAGCATCCGAAAGAGCAAATTTTAGCCATAGCATTTGCCGCTAAACGGTCTGGAGAGAATAATTTTTTGGCTGTTGCACCTTGCGGTGCTTGCCGACAAGCAATTTTAGAATACGAAAGCAAACAAGAACTTTCAATAATGCAAGTAATACCGCTAGGAGATGATAACTTTGCGGTAGTACCGTCAATAGCCAATTTGCTGCCCTTTTCGTTCGATAAGGATAGTTTATAACATAAAACAATTGTAGCCTCTTTTATGGCTGATTATAATTTCCGTGCCATTGAAAAAAAATGGCAAGACAAGTGGGCAGAAACCAATGCCTACAAAGTTTCTTTAGATACTTCAAAGCCTAAATTTTATGTGCTAGATATGTTCCCCTACCCTAGTGGTGCGGGATTGCACGTAGGGCACCCACTAGGTTATATTGCTAGTGATATTTATAGCCGATTTAAAAAACTGAAAGGCTTTAATGTTTTGCACCCAATGGGGTACGATTCATTCGGTTTACCCGCAGAACAATACGCTATCCAAACTGGGCAGCATCCAGTCGTAACTACGGAAGCTAATACCGCTACTTACAGAAAGCAGTTAGATAATATCGGTTTCAGTTTTGATTGGAGCAGAGAAGTTAGAACTTCAGATCCATCGTATTACAAATGGACCCAGTGGATTTTTGGCTTACTTTTTAATGCTTGGTTCGATAATAAAGAACAAAAGGCAAAGCCAATTATTGAATTAGAAGCTTATTTAGATAGCTATGGCTCTCAAGCCTTAGATGCCGCAGCAGATGAAGATGTATCACAAATTACTGCCTCTGATTGGAAAGCATTTTCCGAGAATGAAAAGGCTATCTATTTAATGAATTACCGCCTTGCCTTCCTAAAAGATACTACTGTGAACTGGTGTCCAGCTTTAGGAACGGTATTAGCGAACGAAGAAGTAAAAGACGGTGTTTCTGAACGTGGGGGTTACCCTGTTATCAGAAAGAATATGCAGCAATGGTGTTTGCGTATTACTGCCTATT
The DNA here is from genome assembly GCA_027487695.1 of Cytophagaceae bacterium. Lineage (GTDB taxonomy): Bacteria > Bacteroidota > Bacteroidia > Cytophagales > Flexibacteraceae > JAIYDB01. Next base: position 21,770 of record JAIYDB010000019.1, read on the forward strand.
CTGAAAGACTGCTTTCTGGTTTAGATAATTTGGATTGGTCAGATGCCGTAAAGGAAATGCAGCGCAACTGGATTGGAAAATCGGTTGGTGCAACGGTTCACTTTCCTGTTCAAAATTCTGAGCAAAATATAACAGTATTCACTACTAGGGTAGATACCATCTTTGGCGTTACCTTCCTTTCTTTGGCTCCTGAATATGAGGAATTAGAAAGTCTAGTTACTCCTGAACAAAAAGCAGCAGTAACTGAATATGTAAACAAAGCCAAAAATAGGTCAGAACGTGACCGTATGGCCGATGTTAAGACTATTTCAGGAGTATTTACAGGTTCTTATGCCATTAATCCTTTTAGTGGGGAATTAATACCTATATGGATTGCCGATTATGTTTTAGCTGGTTATGGAACAGGGGCTGTAATGGCTGTGCCTTGTTCAGATACAAGAGATTATGCCTTTGCTAAGCACTTTAACTTGCCAATTATTCAAGTACAAGAAGGTGCCAATACCGATATTTCACAACCAGATTTTGACCCTAAAGCAGGGACAATGATAAACTCTGGTTTCTTGAATGGCTTATCGGTTAAGGAGTCAATCATTACTGCTATTAACTATGCAGTTGAAAAGAATATCGGTACGGCCAAGGTAAACTTCCGTTTCCGTGATGCGATATTTAGCAGACAACGTTATTGGGGCGAACCATTTCCTATCTATTATAAGGATGGGATTCCTCAGTTAATGGATAATGCTAGCTTACCATTAGAACTTCCTGAAGTTGATGCCTTTAAACCGACTGAAACAGGCGAACCTCCACTAGCAAGAGCACAAAACTGGAATACAGCTGAAGGTAATCCATTTGAAACGAATACCATGCCGGGTTGGGCTGGTAGTAGTTGGTACTTCTTCCGTTATATGGATGCCCAAAATTCAGAAGCATTCGCAAGTCCTGAAGCCTTGGCTTATTGGAAACAAGTGGACCTATATATAGGTGGTACCGAGCACGCCACTGGCCACTTACTATATGCTCGTTTCTGGACTAAGTTTCTGTATGACTTAGGATATGTAAATGTAGACGAGCCATTTAAGAAATTAGTAAATCAAGGAATGATTCAAGGAGTAAGCGAAAAAGCTACTGCCTTGGTTATTAATTCTGAATACCCTATTGATAGTACGCCTTACAATAGTCGAATGATTTTTGTTTCTGAAGGTGTTAATCCTGAAGGACTTATTACAGTTCCTCACGCTAAAATTGACATTTCAGTAGATATTAACTTGGTGAATGGTAGTGTTACCATAAACCAAGTTAAGAAGAGTACTATTGATATTGCTGCACTATGTGCTTGGCGTAAGGAATATGCTGATGCTGCTTTTGTAGTTGAAGGTGGTTATTGGAAGAACAATACCTTTTATTCTAACAGTACCGAAGGCTCTGATAAGTTTATTACCTACCAAGTGGTAGAAAAAATGAGTAAGAGCAAATACAACGTGGTTAATCCCGATGAAATTATTGAGCGCTACGGTGCCGATACTTTCCGTTTGTATGAGATGTTCTTGGGTCCGCTAGAGCAAAGTAAGCCTTGGAATACCAATGGGATTGAAGGAACCTACAAGTTCTTGCGTAAAGTTTGGCGTCTGTTCTATTCAGATGAAGGCAATTGGTTAGTAACTGACGAAAAGGCCACAGCTGAAGAATTACGTGCCTTACACAAACTAATTAAAAAAGTAGGAGAAGATGTAGAGAACCTATCGTTCAATACTTCCGTGCCTGCCTTTATGATGTGCGTAAATGAATTGCAGACCTTAGGTTGCCATAAGCGTGAAATTTTGGAGCCACTTACCATAGTGCTTGCTTCTTACGCACCACATATTACAGAGGAACTTTGGGAGGCATTGGGCAATAACACCAGTATTACTCAAGCTACTTATCCTGAATGGAACCAAGCTTATTTGGAAGAAAGCACCTATGAGTGTCCGGTAAGTATCAACGGAAAGACTAGAGCCAAGCTTACCCTACCTCGTAACCTTAGTAACGACGAAGTACAAGCCATTGTACTAGCCGATGAACAGGTCCAAAAATTCTTGGAAGGCAAAGAGGTGAAAAAGATAATTGTGGTACCTAATAGAATAGTGAATATAGCTATTGGATAACTAGGGCAATATGTACGGAAAATATCCGTACAAAATTTTAGGTGAAACAATAAAATGTACGGATAACTTCCGTACATTTGTTTTGTAATAGCAATAGTTATGGCAAACACAGAACCAAAAGCTCGTATTGATTTAAGACTTCCAGTTGCTCAAAAGGAACTATTTGAGCGTGCGGCAATGCTTGGAGGTTACAGAAACCTCACTGATTTTATCTTAGCATCACTTCAAAAAAATGCAGAAAGGGTTGTTGAAGAGAAAAATACAATGGTTTTAACAGATAATGACGCTAAAATTTTCTTTGAGGCATTATCTAATCCGCCTGCTCCCACTGCTTATGCCTTAGAAGCAGTAAAACTATTTAATGATTATTTGGCTGCTGAAGAATAATGCTAATTACTGAAGAGCTAAGTAAGTTTCATGATAGGATGTCCTTTTTTTGTGGGGTTCCAAGTTTAGATGGATATCTAAAACAACAGGTTAACCAAGATATTTCTAGGTTTTTAACCAAGTGTTTTGTTTTGCCTGTAAGGAATTCAAACACTATAAAGGGATATTATACATTAAGTACATTTTCAATAGAATATAAAGATATCCCAGAAGAGCATAGGGCTAAACTACCAAAATCATATTCGAAATTACCTTGTGTACTCCTGGGAAGATTAGCGATTGACTCAGATTTTAAAGGAAAGGGAATTGGTAAAGTCTTAATGATTGATGCTATTAAAAGGTCAATCGGAATATCTAAAACTGTTGGTTTATACGCGATTGTAGTTGAACCTTTAGATGAAAACGTAAAATTATTCTACCAAAGGTTTGGATTTAAAAATGTAGAAAATTCTGATAGGATGTACCTACTTGTTAAGACTGCTATTAAGTTTTTCATTAATTAAAGTGACTTACCCCAAAACAAAAAACAGCCACCTCTCAGTGGCTGTTCCCATTATACTTCAATCCTAAACTATACTACTTTTTCTCTGCTACGGTAGTTACTTTGGATGGTTACCTCGGATTTGATTTCGTAAGGAGTAAGGCGACTTTGGAAATTTTCATCGGCTAGGTCAATCATACCGAAACCTTTGTAAGTGTACTCCCCTAGCCCGCTATTAAACACAAAGTGTTGTACTTCTGGGTGAGCAAATAGAGTGAATGGCATAGTATATCCACGTACTTCTTCACCGTAACCTTCGCCATCTACATTATAAATGCGGGCAAACTTTTTGTGCTCGTGCTTAATCTTATCTAAGTAGCTATCATCTGGCACTACTTGGAACTTGAAGAAGTCTTGAATTTGCTGTGGCGAATACAAACCACTGTGTTCCATACGGCTCATCGTGCTTTCGTAAAGCAAGTCGCTAAAGGTATCTATCTCTGGAGAAATAAACTTCTTTAGGTCTAGCTGTGCTATACGTTCCGATGCAATAATCAACGGTGAAATACAAACGTACTTCACTGCTTCACCCAAGGCTGGTTCTTCTTCAATGGCGACAGATTCTGGTACCAAGATCATTTCGTCCAACCTAATGGTATCGCGTTGGAATACATTATGGATAAATTCTTCTACCAAGCCTTTACTACTGGCAGAAAAAACTAATGTTACCTTGCTTGATAGGAAACTAAGTCCACCAGGGGTTACTTTAGTCTGACCTTTTAGGCCACTAAAGTTTAAATATTCCCAAGCGGGTTTATCGGTATGTTCCTTTAAGATATCTGACACCATACCATATAGTAGGTGTTGATGATGAAAAGGAATAACTGCTCCTCGGTTTCTTAACCAAAAAATCAGGCGAATTCGCATAATAGGTCCTGTATTTAAAATCGTAAGTAGGTAGGTAAAAGGCTTAAATGGAAAACGATAGTAAAACTTTAAGCTTGTTAATAATAACTTCAAAAGTAATTCAAAGTTTTAATTGCGTAATAATTTGTTAATTTGTGAAGAAAATAATTTGTATTTGTTCTTGAAAAAGCACCTTAAACTACTCTTAATCTTTGTTTGCAGCTCAATAATTTTTTTTGCCTGCCAAACAGAACCTTGCTTTTTTCCGAAAGAACCAAGGTTACTAATACAGATTTACAGAACTGCAGATACCCTTATAACCAGCACAGATATAGAACAGATTTTCGCTGAAAATATTACTGATACCGTTACACCGTTATTTATAAAAGGTGGGTTACTATTGCCTCTAAGACAAAATATCGACTCCACTTCTTACAAGATAAAGATAAAGAACTATCCCGATACCTTTAGGCTTAGCGTAAATTATACCAGAAAAGTAGGTCTTTCAGCACCTGAGTGCGGTTTTGTTACATTTTACGAACAAGTGAAAGCCACAAAGCATACCTTCGATACCTTAATAACAGACCGTTCCTTTATTGATACTTCCTATGCGGTTAATATGCGCACTTATTTGCAGTATTAGTTTTACTGCAAACCTTTACGGACAAATCCTTGCCGATTCTTTGCGTAGCAACAGCCTAAGAATAGGGATTGATGTGCTTAAAGTAGGTAGCGGTATTGCTAATGGCAATCTGAATAGCGGACTAGAATTCTTTGGGGCTTATAACAGTAGAAAGCATATCTTCATTGCCGATTTAGGGACAGCAAATATTCAGAAAGCTGTGAATAACTACCAAGAAACAAGCAAGGGAGCCTATTTCAGATTAGGGTATGAAAAGAACTTAATGCGCCGAGGCGACGACCAAATTAGCTTCGGAGGAAGATTGGCTGGTTCTGTTTTTCAGTTTCAAGCAAAGGATATCCAATTAACAAGTGCCGATTTTAGTAGTTACACGGTTACCCTACCGCCCAAAAATGCGGTACTCTTTTGGTTAGAAGCTAATATGAGTGTTAGGGTAAATATATTACCCTACCTAGGTTTAGCCGCCACTGCCAGACTGCAGAGAAAAGTAGGTCAAAACTTCGATACCGATTATTTCCCAGCCAATATCCCAGGCTATGGGAACTTTGCTAATAATGTTGCTTTCGGGTTTAACTATTATGTGTTCTTTACCATCCCTTTTAAGCAATACCGAATAGCCGATAAAGATTTAAAACCGCGAGGTGCCAAATAATGCCAGCTGAATATTTAGAAATTCATCCCAAAAATCCAGACGTTAGGAAAATTGCCAAGGTAGTTTCGGCATTGAGAGAAGGGGCGGTGATTGTGTATCCTACCGATACCGTTTATGGAATGGGCTGCGATATTATGAATGCCCGTGCTATAGAGCGAATTGCCAAGATTAAAGGGATAAAGCCTGAAAAAAATACCTTTTCCTTCATTTGTAATGATATAAGCCATATATCAGTTTATGCAAAGCCTATCCCTACGGAGGTTTTCAAGCTGATGAAGCGCACCTTACCAGGTGCCTATACCTATATTTTAGAGGCAAGTACTAAGGTTCCCAAGCTGCTTAACATCCAAAAGAAAAATGTGGGTATCCGTATTCCTGATAATAATATTGCCAGAATGTTGGTGAATGAATTGGGTAACCCCATTGTGAGTACCTCCGTTCACGATGCTGATAGACTTATTGACTATACCACCGACCCTTCTGAAATTTACGATAACTTCAAGCACTTGGTGGACTTTGTAATTGATGGCGGATACGGGCAAAATGTACCTAGTACCGTGATTGATTGCACTAGCGGTGTTCCCGAATTAGTACGTCAAGGTTTGGGGGAGACAGATAGTATATTTGGCTAGAAGGTAACTTATCCCTTCCTTTCCACCAGCTCCTTAAATTTCATAAGCCTGTAAAAGTCAAAAAGCTTAAGGTTTACCGTGCCCTTTACTATTTCTTTTTCAATATAGCCTTTGGTTATGGCATAGAAACCTGCCATAATGCCGTGCCAAGATTTTGTCATTAAATAAGTTTGGTAAATTTTTGTGCTTTTACCACCAATATTTTGCCTTACTAATGAGGCCAATGTGCTTAAGGCTTCAACTGATTTACGGGCGAATACTTCATTTGGCTCTAATCCTATATGGGTTACGGGATTTTCTATTGCTAAAAAGGTATATCCTGCTTCAGAGGCTTTTTCCCCAAATAGGGTATCTTCGTGGCCGTAGCCTCTAATGGCTTCATTTAGGCCAATTGCTTTAAACTTTTTCTTATCAATCAATAAGTTATTGAAGGAAAGTGCATTGAAGCCTGCTGCTTTCCTACTTTCAAGTCCTCGAGCTTCTCTTACTTTGCCATATCGCCACCTTAGCAAATTTTCTTTGGCAGGCGGATGTATTTGATAATGGGTTCCTCCAGCAATAACATCGGCGGCTTGGGCTACTTCCCAGTATCTCTGAATGAAATTAGGCGATGGAATAGTAGAATCGGCATCAATAAATAATAGCTTATTAAACCTTGCCGTTACTGCTAACTGATTTCTGATGGCTGCTCTACCCACATTGCCCATCAATTCTACATAATGAACTACCCTATGGTCGCAAATTTCACGGTTTAGTTCTGCGATAGATAATGTGCTTTCGTCGTCATAGACAATGATTTCTACATTCGGACTCAAGAAACTAAGTTGAGGCACTAAGGCATTAACTAATGGCCTCACGTCAATTTCATAAACTGGAATTAGAATAGAAAGTCCGTCCATCAAAACTTAACCTTTGTAGCTGATTTCGGCCAGTTCTATGTTGGTAATATCTTCTACTTTACCTTCAGAACAGCGTAAAACACGAGCAGGAAATTCCTTAATCAAGTAATGGTTGTGGGTTGCCATTAAAATAGCAGTTCCTGAATTGTTAATGGCTTTAAAAATCCGAAGAATTTCAGCCCCAACAATCGGGTCCAAGTTACCCGTAGGTTCATCAGCTACTAATAATTTAGGCTCATTGATTAAAGCTCTCGCAATGGCTATACGTTGCTGCTCTCCCCCACTTAGCTGGTGTGGCAGTCGCTGACCCATATTTGGCAATCCTACTTGAAGTAATACTTCGTTGGCTCTTCGCCTTATATCTGAAAGGTTATTCCAGCCAGTAGCCTTCATCACAAAGACCAAGTTATCAAAAATTGACCTATCTGATAACAATTGAAAATCCTGAAAAATGATACCTAATTGCCTTCTTAGCGTTGGTATTTGGCTCTTTTTTAATTTTGCCAAATCTATGCCAGCCACATTTGCGGCACCAGAAGCAATTGATACATCGCCATAGATGGATTTTAGTAGCGACGATTTACCGCTACCCGTTCTACCTACCAGGTAAACAAATTCACCTTTGGCAATACTAAAAGTTGCCTGTTCCAGAACAGTTTTTTCTGAATGGGCTATATTAACCCCAACATATTCCAGAACAGGTAACTGAGAAATACTCATAACTATTTATAAATCTAAGGCTTGCAGTTTTCCAAACGGCAAATTTCTAATGATGATTTCTAAGGCTTCGTCTTTGCCTTCTAAACCGTACTTTTCCAAATTTTTCAAAGGTCTATCGGCTCTGAAATAGGCCACAAGCACAAACTTATCGTCGCGCAACTGGATATAATCAGGAATTTTTGCCTTGCCTTTTACTTTGATAATGTACATAGAAATGTAGTTACGTTTGGTTTCTTCTTTAACAACTGTAAAGAAGGACTAACCGTTTACTTTTTTGTAATCTGAAAGGAATTTTTCCAAACCAGAATCGGTAAGAGGGTGCTTAAGCAATGCCTTAATCGCACTCAATGGGCAAGTAGCAACATCCGCTCCAATTTCAGCACATTGAATAATGTGCATTGGGTGCCTGATACTAGCAGCTAGTACTTCCGTAGCGTAGCCATAGTTGTTATAGATATGCACAATTTGCTCAATCAACTGAATACCATCAGTACTCACATCGTCTAGCCTACCAATAAATGGCGATACATAACTTGCACCAGCTTTAGCAGCCAATAACGCCTGCCCAGCAGAAAATACTAAGGTACAGTTGGTTCTAATACCCTTTTGAGAGAAGTACTTTATGGCTTTAACACCATCTTCAATCATTGGGATTTTTACAACAATTTTATCGTCTATATCGGCAAGTTCTTCACCTTCAGCAATCATACCTTTAAGATCGGTAGCTATTACTTCGGCACTTACGCAATCGTCAACTATATCGCAAATTGCTTTGTAGTGGCCTAAAATACGGTCTTTGCCGCTTATACCTTCTTTAGCCATTAACGATGGGTTTGTGGTTACACCATCTAAAACGCCTAAATCATAGGCTTCTTTAATTTCAGCCAAGTTGGCGGTATCGATAAAAAACTTCATCGGGATTATTGTAGTTGTTTAAGCGTGCAAGATAAACAAAAACGAGCCGGTTATGCACCAGCTCGTTTTCAAATTTTCGGTATTTATTATTAGCCAGATTAGATAGCTACACGGCTAAAACGAACCACTTTCAAATCCTTAGAGATTGAATCCATTAACTGACGTACTGTCTTAGACTCATCTGCTAATGATTGTTGGTGGTACAAAGTGTTTTCTTTGAAGAATTTCTGTAAACGACCTTGAGCAATTTTATCTAGCATAGCTTCAGCTTTGCCTTCGTTGCGAGCAAGTTCTTTACCAATTTCAACTTCCTTTTCAATGATAGAAGCATCTACATCGTCTTCGCTAACTGCAACTGGCTTTAATGCTGCAATTTGAAGAGCTAGATCGCCACCCAACTCAGCAACGTCAGTTGAACCAACACCGCTTAATTCAACTACAACACCAATTTTTCCGTTGAAGTGACGGTAAGTTGCAACTTTTTCACCTGCAACTTTGCTGAAGCCTACGATATCTACCTTCTCACCAATTTTACCAGTAAGATCCATCATATGCTCGCTAATTGAACGACCATCAGCCGCTGCAAGCGCTAATAAATCTTCAGATGTAGCTGGTTCATGAGCAACTGCTAATGCAAGAATAGTATTGCCAAGGTTAACAAAATCGTCGGTTTTTGCAACGAAATCAGTTTCGCAACCTAAACCAACTACAGTTGCTGCAGTGTGGTTATCGTTGGTATGGATAAAAACTGCACCTTCAGTAGTTTCTCTATCGGCACGAGCTGCAGAAACTTTCTGACCTTTTTTACGAAGAACCACAACGGCATCGTCGAAATTGCCATTAGCTTCGGTTAAGGCTTTTTTACAATCCATCATACCGGCACCGGTCATCTGACGCAGTTTGTTAACATCGGCTGCTGTAATAGACATATTATTTATGTTGATAAGTGTGAAGACAATACAGTGTATTGAGCGGCGCAAAATTCGATATTTTTACCCGCTTTTCAAAGTACTATACATTCTTTGTGCCATAATAGATAAAGTCATAATGGCAGTGGCAAAGATTTTGAGGAGGTATAAAAACACTTTGGCAAAAAAGAATTTTACGAAAATGATTGGATTGTGTTAATAAAATCTATTTTTGCCCGAAATACAACTACAATTACTCGGTTACAACTTTAAACAATTAGTACCTATGATTTGGACTTTAGAATTAGCCTCTAGTTTGGACGATGCGCCTTGGCCTGCTACTAAAGATGAACTTATTGATTATGCCTCACGTACAGGCGCTCAAAGAGAAGTAATCGAAAACTTACAAGAGTTGGAAGATGATGGTCAGCCTTACGAAAGTATTGAAGAAATTTGGCCAGATTACCCTACAAAAGACGATTTCTTCTTCAACGAAGACGAGTATTAGTAGGTCTTAATCAGCAAAATGGTTAACATACAACAACTAACCGCGGGTTACTCTGGTAAAGATGTAATACGCGGTTTTTCTTTATCGGTTACTGAAGGGGAAATCGTTTTTCTTTTAGGAAGAAATGGAAGTGGAAAAACCACTTTCATTAAATCGCTTTGCTCTGAAATGCCCTATCAAGGGAAAATCGAAGTTGCAGGAAATGATATTAAACAACTAAAGCCAAAAGTACGCGCAGGTTTAATTGCTAACCTACCCCAATTAACTTATACTAATTTTGATATTAGTGTTCTGGAATTGGTAATTGCCGGCAAGTTTCACCAGAAAAAGTTGTTGGAAGATTATTCCAAAGCCGATGAAGCTGAGGCTATTGCAGCCATTGAAGCTTTAGGATTTGCCCAACCTGAACAATCTATCCTTACACTTAGCGGTGGCGAGCAGCAAATGATATGGTTGGCGCAGGTAAGTATGCAAAATACACCATTAATCGTGTTAGACGAACCTACCCAACATCTGGATTTGTACTTTACAAAGCAGGTTTTCAATCAACTAGAAACTTGGGTAAACCAAGGAAAAACAATCCTTGTTTCAACTCACGACATTCAATACTTAGCTCAGTTTCCAAAGGCTAGGTTGCTATTTTTTCAAAAGTATAAAGTGCCAGTATTGTATTCCAATACTCCTGAAAATCTGGACATTATCATTAAAAGTATTGAGCAAGGTAGCTAGCCTATTGCGCAATACATTCCGGGCAAGTGCCCTGTACCACCAATTTACTTATCGTACCTTTATACCCTTGCGGAAGAACCACATTAGGTACGTTTGCGCTTTCTAGGCAAGTTGTTTTCTTGCATTCTAAACAGGTAAAATGCACGTGGTTATGTTGGTGATGGCCACTAGGCTCACAGGTATGCAAGCACAAAGCATATTTTACCGTTTGCTGTTCGTCTGGTATGGTATGCAGTAATCCTTTTTCTACAAAGCTGCGCAAAATTCTATATAAGGTAACCCTATCCATTTGAGCATTAACCTGATGCTCTATCTCATTATAAGAAAGAGCATAATCGTTATGTTGAAATAACGATAGCACAGTTTTTCTTTGCTCCGTAGTACGTAGTCCGTAATCGGACAAAATTTCAGGCACTTGCTTCATTTATAACGCCCCCACTTGATGACTTTTGAAATATATAGCCAACTCCTTAGCAAAGTAGGTTAATATGATTTTAGCTCCTGCACGTTTTAAACCTACTAAGCTTTCAATCATTGCCTTATCATTATCAATCCAACCGTTGGCTGCTGCTGCTTTAACCATAGCATATTCACCACTTACATTATAAGCCGCAATTGGTTGCTGGAAATTATCGGCAAGTAGTTTAACAACATCTAGGTAAGGCAATCCCGGTTTCACCATTAAAATATCTGCTCCTTCAGCAACATCTAAATCAGCCTCAATTAAGGCCTCTTTGCTATTGGCGAAGTTCATTTGATATGTTTTCTTATCACCAAACTTAGGTGCAGAATCTAAAGCATCGCGGAAAGGACCATAAAATGCACTTGCATATTTGGCTGTGTATGCCATAATACTCGTATTGGTAAATCCTGCGTCGTCTAAGGCTTCTCTAATATACCCGATACGACCGTCCATCATATCACTTGGACCAAGAATATCAGCTCCTGCTTTTGCTTGTGCCACTGCCATTGCAGCAAGAATAGGCAAAGTTTTATCGTTGATAATTTCACCGTGCTCAACATAACCATCGTGCCCATCAGAACTGTAAGGGTCCATTGCAACATCGGTCATTAAAACGATATCAGGATAGCACGCTTTTATCCTTCTAATTGCCTCTAGGTAAAGCCCTTGTTCGTTGGTGCTTTCGGTAGCAAACTTATCTTTAATGCTATCAGGCAAAGCTGGAAATAAAGCAAATGCCGATAGTCCTAAGTTTACACACTCCCCTATTTCAGCCAAAAGTAAATCCAATGAATACCTGTAAATTCCCGGCATTGAAGTAATGGCAATTTTTTGGTTTTCACCAGGCACTACAAACATGGGGAATATCAAATCGCTTAGCAATAAGTGGTTTTCAGCCACCATACTACGTAATGCTGCCGATTTTCTATTTCTTCTAGGACGAATAGGAAGGTTAATCATACTACAAATATACCAAGTAATAAAGCCCATTGTTTGCCCTAACAACCATTCATCATTAATTGATGATTTAGCTATAGAATTTGTGGTACTTTTAAAAGTGGATAAAGCTATATAAATCTATGGTGATCTTATTTTTATTACCTGCAGTGGTGCTATTTATAGTGGCATTTCAAATTGGTAAAAGTCCACGTCCAAAGGTCAGACGTATTGCCCGGATTCTGAAAATTGTTGCAATAGTATTGGGCGTAGCTGCCATTCTATTTGTTGGAATTTTTGCGGTATTGATTTTGCTATACTTTTAAGAGTATATAAATCATAACATATAATGATCATCATCTTTCTAATACTTGCAGTAGTACTATTTCTAGCAGCCATTCAACTATCTAAAAGCCCAACCCCTAATGCAGCCAGAAATGCTGGTTTCTTAAAGATTGGGGCGGCATTTATTGCTGTTATAGCGGTAGCTAGTTCTACTCTTATCCAAATTAACGCTGGTCAGGTTGGAGTTAAAAGTATGTTCGGTAAAATTGACGACGAAGTGCTACAACCAGGCTTAAACATTGTAAATCCACTTTATCAAGTTACTGAATTTGATACTCGTACTCAAAACTACACCATGAGTATAGTTCACGATGAAGGTGAAAAACAAGGCGACGATGCCATTAGAGTGCTTAGTAAAGATGGCTTGGAAGTAATATTAGATATTACCATTCTTTATAGAGTATTACCTGAAAAAGCCCCAACAATTTTAAAAACCATTGGTATAGATTATACCGATAAAATTGTGCGTCCGCTTAGTAGAACTCGGACAAGAGATGTAGCTGTGTATTACGATGCAGTAGCCTTGTTTAGTTCATCACGCGATGAATTTCAAGCAAAAATTACCAAGGATATTGAGCGCGACTTAAAAGCAAGGGGCATTATCTTGGAAGACCTTTTAGTCAGAAACATCCAACTACCTGCAAAAGTAAAGGAAAGTATTGAAGCTAAAATTACAGCCGAACAAGAATCGCAAAAGATGACCTTCGTACTTTCCAAAGAACGCCAAGAAGCGGATAGAAAAAGAGTAGAGGCGCAAGGTATATCAGACTATCAGCGTATTATTAGTCAAGGACTTACAAAAGAACTTTTGCAATACGAAAGCATTAAAGCCCAAAAAGATATAGCCCTTTCCCCTAATGCTAAAGTAATAGTAATGGACGGCAAAAGCAGTGCTAATCTAATGATTAACGATAAATAGTTAGGGTAAAACTTGCAATTAGGTTGCAGCAGCCAAACTTTTAGTACTTACCTTTGTTCTTAAATAAAACTATACAAAAGAATTAGGTATGGCCATTAAAATTACGGACGAGTGCATTAACTGTGGTGCTTGCGAACCGGAATGCCCAAATACAGCAATTTATGAAGGTGGTGTAGAATGGACTTATGCTGGAGGAACTAAACTGAAAGAAGTTGAAGTTGAAGAAGGTACGTTCATTGATGCAAAAACCAAGATTGAACCTGTTAGCAACGAATATTATTACATTGTAACTAATAAATGTACTGAGTGTACAGGTTTTCACGAAGAGCCTCAATGCGCTGCGGTTTGCCCAGTGGATTGCTGCGTTCCAGATCCTGAAAACGAAGAAGAAAAAGAAGAGCTACTTGCCAAAAAAGCTTGGTTACACCAAGAAGACTAATAACAAAACCCATTGCCTTGGCAATGGGTTTTTGCTTTTGGATTAGATTGAATTTCTTAGCTCTTTAAAATAAGGAAAGGCTAGTACCAACCTACTTCCATACCAACTAAACATTTCGCCATCAACAATCATCACTTTTGTATTTGGCAATTGCTCTTGAAAGAAATTCACGTGCTTTTCTTTGAAGGGAAACGGTTCGGAACTTAAGAATAGATAGTCTAAATCTGCTTCCTTTAAAACTTCAATGTTAATTTCCGGGTATCTATTTAAGTTAGCTAGTCCATTTTCAAATCCTGCTGCACTAAGCATACTATCTATAAATGTACCAGTGGCAGCTGCCATTATAGGATCGTTCCAAATTAAGTAGGCAGCCTTTTTAGTAGGATATTGCACTAATTGGCTTTGCTCTTTTTTGATTTGAGTAACTAATTCCAACCCTTTTTCTTCCTTGCCTACCAGCCAAGCGATATCAGAAATGGCAGATAAAGAAGTAGGAATATCCACAATATCCGTACACCATAGGTTATAGGTAGCTCCTAAAGTTTCAATCATTTCTTGGGTATTTTCCTCTTTATTACCAATGATTAAATCAGGATTAAGTCGGTCAATACGCTCATAATGAATGGTTTTAGTCCCTCCAATTAAACTGGCATTTTTCATTGCCTCTTTTGGATGCACACAGAATTTTGTTACTCCCACCACCTGCTCGCCTACCCCAAGGTAAAACAGTAACTCAGTTTGGCTAGGTACCAAGCTAATAATGCGCTTAAAGCCATTTTTTGGGATGCCTTTAAACCAAGGTTGAATGTTTCTGTTAAATCCTACTTCCAATTTCAATTCAGGTTGGTATCTTGCAAAGTTAACCGATGTAACCCTGTGGATAATTACGAAATAGCAACTTTGCTCCAACTTACTGCAAACCTTATTACCCTACACGGGGGCGATGAGTTCAGAGCAAAGGCATTTGGCAATGCTGCCAACACTATTGAAAAGCTTGAAACTGATATTAATAATATTGCTCTGAAAGATTTAGAGCAACAAGTTTCGGCAAAGATGGCTGCCAAAATAATGGGACTTGTTCAAAATGGTGAGCTTGCTGAATTAGAAGAGTTAAAGGCACAAACTCCAGAAGGTGTTTTTGGCTTATTGAAAGTAAAGGGTTTAGGACCAAAGAAAGTAGCCAAACTTTGGAAGGAATTGGATATTGATTCGGTTGATAAGTTAAAAAACTTCGCGCAAAGCGGTGAATTGGTTAAAGTAAAAGGCTGGGGCGAAAACTCAGTAAATGAGTTACTTGCCTCTTTTGAAAAGGCTGATACCTATAAGGGTAAACTTCGTACCGATGAGGCACAAGAGTTTAGTGCCGTAATTTTAGCAGCAATTGAACAATTAGATTTTGTAAAAAAGGCAGCTATAGTTGGCGATGTAGCCTTACAAAGAGAAGTGGCTCATTCGCTTGCTTTCTTGATTGCAACTGATGAGTTTTTAAACCTAGAATCAAAGTTCTCCGCATATGATTGGTTAGGAATTGACTTTAAAACATCTAATCCTTTCACATTAAAGGGTATTCATACACCTAGTCTTGCTCAAATAGAAATTCACCAATGTTTAGTTCCTGAATTTGTAGGTAAGCAATTTGCTTTATGTGCTAGTGAAAGGCATTTAGCGCAAGTTGGAACCAATGGAATTAAACTTAAAGTAGCTTTAAGCAAACAAGATTATATCACTGATAGTCAGATTTATAGTACTGCAGGTTTGCCTTGCATTATTCCTGAAATGCGTGAAGGTATTTCTGAATTTGAATGGGCAGCAAAAAACAAGATAGACGACTTAATTACTTACCAAGACCTTAAAGGTCCTCTCCATAATCACAGTAAGTACAGTGATGGTAGCCATAGTTTACCAGAAATTGTTGCCTTTTGTAAGCAACAAGGTTGGGAGTATTTGGGCATTGCCGATCACTCTCAAAGCGGTCATTTCTACAACAATGGCATGAAGGTACCATCGGTGTATAAGCAATGGGAAGAGATTGAAGCTATCAATAAAAATGAAAGTGACTTTACCATAATCAAAGGTATTGAAAGCGATATTTTGACTGATGGTAGCTTAGATTACGCTCCTGAAGTTTTGAATGGATTTGAATATGTAGTAGCCAGTATTCATAACGGTATGAAGATGGATATTGTAAAGGCTACGGAACGTTTGCTGATTGTAATCAACAACCCTTATACTTCAATTGTAGGTCACCTTACAGGAAGGTTGTTATTAAAACGAGAAGGCTATCCTGTTGATCATAAAACCATTATTGACGAATGCGCACGCTTAGGGGTTGCCATTGAAATTAACTCACATCCTTGGCGATTAGACATGGATTGGCGTTGGTTAGGCTATGCTGCCGAACAAGGGGTTATGATTTCCATAAATCCTGATGCCCACGAAATGTCTGAGTTTTTATTGATGAAATATGGTGTACAACTTGCTAGAAAAGCAGGCTTGTTAAAGCACCAAATTCTTAATACCAAATCAACAACAGAACTAAAAGCTTTCTTTGCCGAACAAAAGGCTAAACGATTGGCTTAATAAAAATACACACCCTCTAAAATGGAATACACTTTTCAATCAATAACTCCTTCAGAAGTTTCCGTAGGTAAGTTTCACCAATTGCTTTTAGGTACGGTAACCCCAAGACCTATTGGGTTCATTAGTTCTATTGATGCCGAAGGAAACCATAATTTGGCCCCTTTTAGCTTCTTTAACGTTTTTGGAGCTAATCCTCCTTTAATGATATTTTCACCAGCACGTAGGGTGAGAGATAATAGTATAAAGCACTCTTTAGAAAACGCCTATGCAACTAAAGAGGTAGTTATAAACCTGGTCGATTTTCCAATGGTGCAGCAAATGAGCCTTTCTAGTTGTGAATATGAGGCTGGAGTAAGCGAGTTTGTAAAGTCTGGATTAACGCCAATAGCTTCGGAAATTATTAAGCCGCCAAGAGTATTAGAAGCACCTGCAAGTTTTGAATGTGAAGTAATCAATATCATAGAAACAGGGACAGAAGGTGGTGCTGGTAACTTAGTTATATGCAAAGTAGTGAAAGCACATATAGCTAGTCGATGGTTAAATGATGCTGGCGAAATTGATCACCTCAAGTCTGATATGGTAGCTAGGTTAGGAGGCGATTGGTACGCTCGTATTACAAAAGACAATATGTTTTTGGTGCCAAAACCTAACCTAAAGAAAGGGATTGGCTTTGAAAACTTGCCCGAATGGCTTTTTAAACTACCTGAGTTGGGTAAAAACGAATTAGCCCGTGTAGCTAACCTTGAAATTTTACCAAAAGGAAAGTTACCTTTTGACCTCCAAGAGGATATAATAGTAAACCGAGCAACTGTTTTTGATTTGATAAAAAAGAGGTTTGAAGATTTAGATGACCAAAGCGCGGCAGAACTTCTGTTTTGGGCTTACAATAATAATTTTCTTACCTAGTTCAACAATTATCATAGAAAAAGCAATTACTTTTGGCACCCAATCAATACCATTGCTAATATTTCTTACTAGCATTATTTGCTAAATGCACCCTGAAAACTTACCACTACTACTCATACTTCCTATTTTAATCTGGATATTTGGCTTGGTTCAAATATTTAGAAATATAGGTCCAAAGGTTTCAAAGAAGCTAACGCAGTCTTTTATTTATCCCTTTGTGGCGGTATTAATTTCTATACTTATTATGCTTATGATAAGCAATGGAACAACAGTTGTTAATACTGAATTGTCCATTCTATTCTTTATTTCTTTGTTTTTGGAGGGTATTGCAAGTTTTACTTGCTTAGTTTATTCAAACTTTAAGAACTTTCTGCCAACACTGTTTTACAGAATGACGCTAATATTTAGCTTGTCATGTATTTTATTGGCAGTGACAATAAGCTTTTCAAGCAATAGACTTAATTACGACAACCAACCTACAGAATCTACCTTCGAAAAAGTAGATTAGTGTTATTTGGTTAAAGTTTAGGGTTTTCTAAATGCCTAGTGCTATCGCGTTGGGTTTTCTTTTGTAGGTTTTTTTCAAAGGCTTCGGTTAAGTTGATATTTGTTTGGTTAGCTAAGCATATCAGAACCCAAAGTACATCGGCCATTTCATCGGCTAAGTTTTTTTCAAGGTCAGATTTTTTAAAACTTTGGTCGCCATAAGTTCTGGCCATTATTCGGGCTAATTCTCCTACCTCTTCCGTTAAAATGGCCATATTTGTTAGCTCACTGAAATAGCGAACGCCATAAGTTTTTATCCAGTTATCGACCTGATTTTGCGCTTCTTCTATTTTCATTTGTAGTTTGTATTGATTTAGTAATTATGTTTGGGAACCTAAAGATACAATCATCCCTCAAATGGAAACCATCGTTTTTAAAAACGCGCTAATAGTAAATGAAGGAACTAGCACCTATGCCGATTTGCTAGTGAAAAATGGAAGAATAGAAAAAATTGCTCCTTCCATAACTGTAAAGGAAAAAGCCAATGAAATTGTTGCAGAAGGCAAATACCTTTTACCTGGTGTAATAGATGATCAGGTTCACTTTCGTGAGCCTGGTCTTACTCACAAAGCAAACATAGCTACTGAAAGTAGAGCTGCAGTTGCAGGTGGTGTTACATCGTTTATGGAAATGCCTAACGTTAAGCCTGCCACATTAACTCAAACCCTACTTCAAGAAAAGTACGAGATTGCAGCCAAAACATCGCCTGCTAATTACTCATTTTATATGGGAGTAAGCAACGATAATATTGATGAAGTATTACGCACCAATTGCAGAGATGTTTGCGGCATCAAGGTATTTATGGGAAGTAGTACAGGCGGTATGCTAGTTGATCAGCCAAATATTTTGGATGCCTTGTTTGCCAATGCCCCTTGCCTAATAGCAACACATTGTGAAGATGAGCCTACCGTTACAGCAAATACAAAAAAAGCAATTGCCGAGTTTGGTGAAGATGTGCCGCCGTATATGCACCCAATTATCAGGAATACTGAGGCCTGTTATAAAAGCAGTTCAATGGCTGTAGATTTGGCAAAAAAACACGGTACCCGTTTACATATTCTGCATATTACTACTGCAGAAGAAGTTGCTTTATTTAGCACTGAACCTCTTGAAAGCAAGCGCATTACTGCTGAAGCTTGCGTGCATCACCTTACTTATACTGATGCAGATTATGCAACATTAGGTAACCTAATTAAATGTAATCCCGCAGTTAAAACTTTAGCCGATAGAGAAGGTGTTTGGGCTGGTTTATTAAACGGAAACATTGATGTTATTGCTACTGACCATGCTCCACATACTTGGGAAGAAAAGCAAAATAAGTATGCCAATTCGCCAAGTGGTTTGCCGCTTGTTCAGCATACTTTGCTTATGATGCTGGAGGCTGTTAAAGAAGGAAGATTTAGCCTTGAAAAAATGGTACAGCTAATGAGCCATAACGTAGCAACCTGTTATAAGATGGAAGAGCGCGGCTTTTTAAGAGAAGGCTATTGGGCCGATTTAGTTCTTGTAAACCCTTCTGAAGACTATACAGTTACTAAAGATAACCTACTTTATAAATGCGGTTGGAGCCCTTTAGAAAATAAAAAATTCCACCACACAATCGAAGCAACCATTGTTTCAGGCGCACTTGTATGGTGGAAAAACCAACTAATGGATAAACTAGCAGGCCAACGGTTATTATTTAACCGTTAGCCTAACGGTTATTGATTAGGAGATAACGGTTACGTTAACCGCTTGCTGACCTTTTTTACCTTCAACGATTTCGAAAGAAACGCGATCGTTTTGGTTTAAAGGAGCACTTAGGTTAGAAACGTGAACAAAAACATCTCTGTTATTGTCGTCTGCAACGATAAAACCAAAACCTTTGGTTTCATTAAAGAATTTTACTATACCAGTTTTCATTGTATTGATTAAAAGAACCTTGGCTTGTAATTTTTACTCTAATTAATACTCAGCCAAAGGAAGAGATACTAGATTAAAAAATCACTTTACCGATGGGAAGGTAGGGAAAGTATTTTTCTTTCCAAACTTTTCTTAAAAAATTTATAGTATTGCAGGTAATGAACCCTACCAACATTAACCAGCTTTCAGACCAATTATTGCGTTTAAGGGCTCAAAAACAAAGTTTTACACTTGTTAAGTTGCCATTATCTGATGCTATACTTTTTTTTACCGAAAAGCAGTTAAGTTGGCAAAATGTTCAAAATAGTTTTGAAGATGGGTTTGTTATAGCTCCCTTTTTATTTGGTATTTCTAGTAATAACACACTGTTTTTTTCGGCAAAAAATAAGATTGAAATAGACTTTTCTGCATTCGCTTCAAATTTCGAAACAGTAAACCAGACTAGTGATTTTTATTCAGCTAACATTGGTACTGGTAAAGTGCAATATAAAGCACTAGTGGAAAGTGCGGTTAAGCATATAAAGTTGGGTAAAGCCTTAAAGGTGGTTACCTCCAGAATTAAACAAATCAATAAGCCAAGTACCTTCAATCCTTTAGAAAGCTATTTAGCCTTGTGTGGAAAGTTTCCTAAAACAATGGTAGCTTGGGTATATGCTCCAGATCAAAATTTGGAATGGATGGGAGCAAGCCCTGAATCATTATTATCAATAAAAAATAGTGTCGCTACCTCAATGTCTTTGGCAGGAACTAGATCAGTTCAATCTTCATTAAGTTGGGGCGAAAAAGAGTTGACAGAACAGGCTATTGTTACAGATTACCTAAAGTTTATCTACCAAAAGTATTGTTCAGAAGTTACTGCATCCCAAACAGAAACTTTGACAGCTGGCATTATTGAACACCTACTTACTCGTGTTTCTGGCAAAATAAATTCACCAAGTCAAGTGCTGCCTCTATTGTTGGATTTGCATCCAACGCCTGCGGTGGGGGCAATGCCAAAAACTGAGGTTGACTTTATTAAAGAACAAGAAGCCCACGACCGTAAACTATACGCTGGCTTTTGGGGAATGGTAGGTCCTGATAGCTGCAACTTATTTGTAAACCTAAGGTGTTTTGAAATCACTGAAAGTGAACTTATTTTTTATGCAGGTGGTGGCATAACAGGATCATCAGACCCTGAAGCCGAATGGGTGGAAACTGAACGTAAAATAGCTAATACACAAGCAGTTGTTCTACCAAATTTGAATTAGGTTACAGAATAAATGTCGGCAAAAATCCTAGTGATAGCGATTTAAGCAAAAACAAAACCGCACTACCCAAAGCAATTAACGAAAGTACTTTTAGCTGCGGATCGTATTCAGCAACTGATGTAGCTAACCGCATTTGCTTATTGTGCATATATAAAAGCACCAATACCAAAAAAGTACCTATTCCAAAGTGAGGGAAAAGGAAAAACATTCCTATGTATCCAAATCCCAGCAACATAGAGTGGTAAATTAAAGCAGCCTTTCTGCCAATAATTACTGGGATTGACTTTTTGCCAGCTAGAGTATCACTTTCTATATCACGCACATTATTAACATTAAGCACCCCTGTTGCTAGCAGCCCCATACCAATTGCAGGTATCAAGAAAAGTGGGTGCCATTGATCGCTTTGTAAAAACCAAGTTCCTAATACTCCTACAGGTCCAAAAAAGGTCAGTACCGATATATCGCCTAATCCCATGTAACCATAAGGCCTTTTGCCATTGGTATACAAAATAGCAGCAGCAATGGCCAGAATTCCAGCCCCAAGAAAGTAAGGCCATAAATAAGTTCTTTCTTGTAAGGCAATTGCTAAAAGTCCTATTCCTGAAACAAATGCAAGCACTGCAAAAATCACTATTGCCTTAAACATTTGCTGTTTAGTAATTACACCAGTTTGAACTGCACGCTTAGGTCCTTTTCTATGTTCACCATCTGCACCGTGAATACTATCGCCATAGTCATTGGCTAGGTTGCTCAAGATTTGTAAAAACAAGGTGGTTAAAATACAAAGCCCAAACACCAAAGGATTAAAAGCACCTTGTTGAATTGCCAATGCCCCACCTACTATAATACTACTTAACGAAAGTGGCAGTGTGCGTAACCTAAAGGCAGATATCCAGACCTTTACAGGCGAATGGTTCATTTTTTGTAGAGTATTCAAGGTAACCAAATTAGGGTTAAAGCCAATAAGTTTGGCAAAGGACGCTATATTGTGGATATTTGCAGCAATTTTAAAATTACGAATGAAATACCAAGAATATAAACAACAGGATTTCACTTCTGTTGCTCAAGAAGTAAGCGAATTTTGGAAAGCAGGAAACGTTTTTGAGCGTAGTATCTCTGAAAGAGAGGGTAAGCCTACCTTTACATTCTTTGAAGGACCACCTTCAGCCAATGGGGTTCCTGGTATTCACCATGTAATGTCCAGAACGGTTAAAGATGTATTCTGTAGGTATAAAACTATGCAAGGTTTCCAAGTGAAGCGAAAAGCAGGATGGGATACGCACGGTTTACCAGTTGAATTACAAGTAGAAAAAGAACTCGGTATCACGAAAGATGATATCGGTAAAAAAATATCGGTTCAGGAATATAACCAAAAGTGTCGTGAGGCAGTAATGAAGTACACCCACTTATGGCGTGAACTTACTGAACAAATGGGTTATTGGGTTGATTTGGATAATCCTTATATCACCTACGAAACGAAGTATGTAGAAACCCTTTGGCATTTACTTAAAAGGCTCTACGATAAAGATTTATTATACAAGGGCTATACCATACAGCCTTATTCTCCTGCGGCTGGTACTGGTTTGAGTTCTCACGAATTGAACCAACCAGGCACTTATAGAGATGTTAAGGATACATCTATTGTTGCTCAGTTCAAGGTTAAACTAGAACGTAAATCAGATTTTCTGTTTACGGATAGCAGTATAGATGTCTATTTCTTAGCTTGGACAACTACACCTTGGACCTTGCCAAGTAATGCAGCTTTAGTAGTGGGTGAGAAAATCACCTACGCCAAAGTAAAAACTTATAATCCGTACACCTTTAAGCCAATGAGTGTAATTCTTGCTGCCGATTTAGTGGGCAAGTATTTCTCTGAGAAGGCAAAGGAAGTATCGTTTGACGATTATAAAGCTGGCGATAAACTTATCCCTTGGATAGTAGAAGGTACCTATAAAGGTTCACAACTATTAGGCATAAAGTATGAGCAATTAATGCCTTACGTTCAGCCTTCAGAACCTGCATTTTATGTAATTCCAGGCGATTTCGTAACCATTGAAGATGGTACTGGCATAGTTCATTGCGCCCCAACTTTCGGTGCAGATGATTACCGTGTTGCCAAGGCAGCTGGAATTCCGCCAATTATGGTTACCGATGAAAACGGCAACCAAGTTCCATTGGTAAATAAGCAAGGTAAATTTGTAGCTGAGGTTACGGATTACGCTGGTATGTATGTTAAAAACTATGGTGGCGACGATGAAGCTGCCCCTGGTTATAAGAGTACCGATGTGCTTATTTCTATCAAACTTAAAGAAGAAAACAAAGCTTTTAAGGTCGAAAAATACGAACACAGCTATCCGCATTGTTGGCGTACCGATAAGCCTATTCTCTATTATCCAATGGAGAGTTGGTTTATTAAAACTACTGCCTACAAAAGTCGTTTGGTTGAATTAAACAATACCATTAACTGGAAACCAGCAAGCACTGGTAGCGGTAGGTTTGGCAACTGGTTAGAAAATCTGGTAGATTGGAACCTGAGTCGTTCTCGGTACTGGGGTACTCCCCTACCCATTTGGCGTAGTGAAGATGGTACTGCTGAAGTTTGCATTGGTTCATTAACTGAATTAAAAGAAGGTCTTGAAAAAGCTATTTCATCTGGAAAGTTAACAGAAAGTCAAATAGCCCATAATCAAATATTTATAGAAAGAATTGCCGCTGGCAATGCCGATTTACACCGTCCATTTGTGGATGATATTGTTTTAGTATCGGCAGATGGAGTAGTTCTAACCCGTGAAAGTGACTTAGTTGACGTTTGGTTCGATAGCGGTGCAATGCCTTATGCTCAATGGCATTTCCCATTTGAAAACGAAGAAATTTTCAACCAAAGTTACCCAGCCGATTTCATTGCAGAAGGAGTTGATCAAACCCGTGGATGGTTCTTTACCTTACACGCCTTGGCTGTGATGCTATTTGATCAAGTGGCATTCAAAAATGTAATTGCCAATGGTTTAGTGCTTGATAAGAAGGGCGAGAAAATGAGTAAGCGATTGGGTAATGTAATTAACCCATTCGAAACCTTAAAGCAATATGGTCCAGATGCAACCCGCTGGTATATGATTGCCAATGCACCACCTTGGGAAAACCTAAAGTTTGACCTTGAAGGCATTAAAGAAACCAGTCGTAAGCTATTCGGAACGCTATATAATACTTACAACTTCTTTGCGCTATATGCCAATTTAGATGGCTTTAGTTTCAAAGAAGCAAGTATACCATTAGCAGAAAGAACAGAATCTGACCGCTGGATTTTGAGTAGGTTGAATAGTCTGATCAAAGAAGTGGAAGCTTCTTTCAACGACTACGACCCTACCAAAGGCGCAAGAGCTATCCAAGAATTTGTAAATGAGGAGTTAAGTAACTGGTATGTTCGCTTAAACAGAAAGCGTTTCTGGAAAGGTGAATACAATGCCGATAAAATTGCTGCCTACCAAACTCTTTATACCTGTTTGGAAGTATTGGCACAATTGATGGCACCTGTAGCCCCATTCTATTCGGAACGTCTGTTTACCGACTTAAATACTGTTTCAGGTAAATCAGATGCAGGTTCAGTGCACTTAAGCTTGTGGCCTAGTGCCCAAGATAATTGCATTGATTTAGCTTTGGAAGAGCGTATGCACATTGCTCAGCAAATGAGTAGTCTTATCCATAGTTTGCGTAAGAAGCACAACTTGAAAGTAAGACAGCCACTGCAAAGAGTATTGGTTCCTACATTAACTGATAGCTTTAAGGCACAAGTTGAAAAAGTAGCTGAACTTATTCTTTCTGAAACCAACGTTAAAACAGTTGAATACGTAGGTGCCGATTCAGGCATTATTGTAAAGAAATTAAAGCCTAACTTTAAAAAACTAGGTGCTCATTTCGGTGCTAAAATGAAGGATATAGCCAATGCTATCACTTTATTAGATGCCGATGCTATTGCACAACTTGAAAATAACGATAGTTATCAATTAGCTATTGGATCCGATATTCATTTGATTACCCTTGAAGATGTAGAAATACGTACCGAGGATATCCCAGGTTGGTTAGTGGCTTCAGAAGGTGGAATTACCATTGCTTTAGATACTACCCTTACTCCTGAACTAATCAAAGAAGGCATTGCTCGCGATGTAGTTAATCGTGTTCAAAACCTTAGAAAAGATACTGGTTTAGAGGTTCAAGATAAAATTGAGATTGCTTTCCTAGTTCATGAAAATGCAGTTGTAAACGATGCACTAACTGACTTTGCAGCCTATATACAAGCAGAAACACAGGCATTGAAACTGGCGCTTTCTCCTGAGTTAGCAGATACTACTGCCCTAGAAATAGACGATTATACCCTTCAAATAAAGCTTGAAGTAGTAAAATAGCAAACAACAAACCTATGCAGTAGGTTAATAAGCTATTGCCCTTTCTACTCAATATACAAAACCTGATGACTGTAGTTCCTTACAAGGATTCTGACGATAACAAAAAGGCACAAGTTGCCAATATGTTCGATAATATATCGCCTAAGTACGATTTGCTTAACCGAGTACTTTCGTTGGGGATTGATATTTATTGGCGTAAGCAAGCCTTAAAGTTCTTTAAGGGTCATCAGATAAAGTTGATGTTGGATATTGCTACAGGCACTGCCGATTTTGCTATTGAAGCCCAACGAAGTTTAAAAGTTGAAAAAGTTATTGGGGTTGATATAAGCGAGGGTATGCTCTCACTGGGCAGAGTTAAGCTAAAGGAAAAAAACTTAACCAGCTCAATAGAACTGCTTAGTGGCGATAGCGAGAACTTACAGTTTCCTGATAATACTTTTGATGCCATTACAGTAGCCTTTGGTGTACGTAACTTTGAAAACCTAAGTAAGGGTTTAAAAGAAATGCATAGAGTATTAAAACCAGGTGGCGCAGTGGTAATTCTGGAGTTTTCTAAGCCAAGAGTTTTCCCTGTTAAACAGATTTATTGGTTTTATAGCAATACCATTTTACCTTTGATTGGTAAACTCATCAGTAAAGATGCGTCTGCCTATACCTACTTACCAGAATCGGTTCAAGCTTTTCCAGATGGAAAAACATTTACCGATATTTTGGCAAGTTGCGGGTTTGTAAATACGCAAAGTAAAACACTCACGTTTGGTATAGTAAGTGCCTATTACGGAAAGAAGTAAAATTTTATATTTTGAACTACCTACCTTCATTTTCTGTGCGACTGTTCTTTTTAGTGTTCGGCCTTTTAGGCTGTACCTCTATTGTTTTTGCACAGAGTACTCCACCTAAATCGGTTTATAGTTTCGATACCAAGAAAAGTAAAAAGAAACGTGTTAAGGGCATGAACCGACCTGAATACGACCAAAGGTTACTGCACCTTGGCTTTTCTTTTGGATTGCACTATACTACATTTAGAATTAGAACCAATCAGGAATTTGCAAATAGAATAGCTGCAAGGCAAGCTAATCCAGATACTGGAACAAGGGCTCCTACTACAATTTTCGGCGCAGACCCTATTGGGGTTCCTGGGTTTACGGTTGGTTTTATTTTACCTAACTTTAGAATAAACAGGTACTTTGAATTGAGGTTCCACCCATCAGTATCTTTCTATAACAGATATGTAAACTTCCGATACAGTGGTGCCCGAGGTGATAGTATAAGTACGCAGCTTAATCAATCTATCTATTCATTTGTAGAGCCTACAATTCTACTCAAATACCACTCTAAACGTAGGAATAACACTCGTATGTTTATGGTAGCTGGGATAAAGCCGGGTTTAGAAGTTGGAGTAAAACGTGAAGAATTAGACCCAACTGTACTTCGCCTTAAAGGAGCTGACCTCAGTATTGAATATGGTTTTGGAATAGAATTATATTATCCCTTATTCAAGTTTAGCCCAGAACTACGTTTCTCTCACGGTTTACTGAATATGATTTACCCAGATAATAACCGATATACCCAAATTCTTAACCGTATGAATACGCATACGGTAACACTATTTTTGAATTTCGAAGGGTAGTTATTTGTTGGTTGCAAGGTTAACAATCCACTGCAGTAAAACTGTGAACCAAAATAAATAACTTAATGGGTTATTTATACTGGTAAGGTTAGGCAATATCTTATCGGACTTTTTGTTAAAACTGATTACAATTCCTAATACTAAAACTGTTGCCCAAAGGAAGTTGTAGTATAAAGATGCAAGTAAATCTCCTTTAAAAATAGATAAAAGCGCTCTGGTAACTCCACAGCTTGGGCAAGGCAATCCGTAAAGAATTTTGGATGGGCAAACAACCACGGTTAAGTCAAAAAGATATTGGGCCAAAAAATAAAAAAAAGCCAAAAATAACAAACTTAGTAAAGGCTTGTTCATTAATGGCTTTTTAAGATATTTATAACTTAGGTTAGTAAGCAACCTCCATTAACATTTTAAAGTTGGCTTCTTTCGCCATTTTTTGAATATTAAACCAATCAATGATAGACCAAATACCTAGACCACCACAAGTTAATAATTTACCAATTCCAGCACCTGTTTGACCAAGCATAAAGCGGTCAATTCCTAAGCCTCCGATTAATATAGATATGATTAACAGCGTTTGAGGATTCTTGAAATCAATACTCTGAACTAAGTTAAACTTTCCAGAGTCTAATTTTAATAGTTGATCTCTAATTACACCCATTTTTGAAGATGGGAAGTTTTTTGCATTTAATGCGATAAACATATCGACTTTTTCTTGTTCCATTTTTTTTAGGATTTAGAGTAAATAATCAGAAGTATAATTACAATGTAAAGAAAAGAAAAAAAACAACAGCCTTAACAAAATAACAATTAATTAACAGCATAATCTAGTAATTATAAATATTAAATTACCAAACAATGCCATTATTTACAGATGCTTGTAAAAATTTCTGAAAATTCGCTTCCTTGGTGGCTTCAATTATTAAGAATAAGTCTACAACCCACCATACTAAAAAGCCTCCGCATGTTAAAAGCTTAGCTATACCTAAGCCAGTTTCACCCAACATAAAGCGATCAACTCCTAAATGCCCTGCAAAGATAGAAACCAATAATAAAGAATTAGGTTCCTTATAATCAACAGATTGTACCATAAAAAAACCATTATCATCTAATTGATCTAGCCTTTCCTTCATAAAACGTAGTTTATCAGATGGGAAGCTTTTACTGTTCATCATTAAGAACATATTACTTTTACTTTGTTCCATATCACTGTTATTTTTACAATGATAGTAAATTTTTCTAATCAAGTATTTCTCTAAATCTTATTCAAAAAAAACGCCAACATTGCTGTTGGCGTTTTCAATATCAGTTAGCTGAAGACTATGCTTCTTCAAACTTGTTTTCCATACGCTTACGCTCGTTAGGATCGAGGTAAATTTTACGCATTCTCATACTCTTTGGAGTTACCTCTAAGTACTCGTCTTTTTGGATATACTCCATTGATTCTTCTAACGAGAACTGAATTTTTGGTGCAATACGCACGTTATCATCAGTACCTGAAGCACGCATGTTGGTCAATTTTTTGGCCTTCTGAATGTTTACTTCCAAATCGTTATCACGGTTATGTTCGCCAATTACCTGACCAGCATAAACATCCTCGCCCGGATCAACAAAGAACACACCTCTATCTTGTAGCTTATCAATTGCATAAGCAGTACCAGGACCAGTTTCCATTGCAATTAACGAACCGTTAATTCTGCCGGCGATTGGACCTTTAAATGCATCATACTTGATAAAGCGGTGGTTCATTACTGCCTCACCAGCTGTTGCGTTCAATACGTTAGTACGTAAGCCAATTAGGCCACGGCTAGGCACTTCAAACTCTAAGTGCTGTAAATCGCCTTTTGGTTCCATAATGCGTAGTTCGCCTTTACGTTGGCTCACTAATTCGATTACTTTACCAGCAGATACTTCCGGAACATCAACTACCAATAATTCAACTGGCTCGTGACGTTGACCATCAACTTCTTTATATAAAACTTGAGGCTGACCTACTTGTAATTCAAAACCTTCTCTACGCATTGTTTCAATCAATACAGAAAGGTGAAGAATACCACGACCAAACACTAAGAACTTATCTTCTGAACCTGTTTCTTGGATTTTAAGAGCCAAGTTCTTTTCAGTTTCTTTAAACAAACGATCACGTAAGTGACGGCTGGTTACAAACTTACCTTCCTTACCATAGAAAGGCGAGTTATTGATAGTGAAGAGCATACTCATAGTAGGCTCATCAATAGAAATACGAGGTAATGCTTCTGGTTGGTCAAAATCGGCAATGGTATCGCCAATTTCAAAACCTTCAATACCAGTAATGGCACAAATTTCACCTGCAATAACTTCAGATACTTTGTTTCTGCCCAAACCTTCGAACACCATTAGTTCTTTGATACGGGTTTTCTTCATAGAACCATCGGCCTTGCAAAGCACCACTGGAGAGTTTTCTTTCAAAACACCACGGTGCACTCTACCAATAGCAATTCTACCAACAAAGCTGCTATAATCCAAAGAAGTGATCTGGATTTGAGCAGGACCTTCATTAACTGGCGATTCTGGAATGTGCTTAATAATAGCTTCCAATAATGGCTCAATGGTATCGGTCGGAGTTTTCCAATCTGGACCCATCCAACCTTGCTTAGAGCTACCATACATGGTAACGAAGTCCAATTGTTCTTCGGTAGCATCTAAGTTAAACATCAAATCGAAAACCGATTCGTGAACTTCATCTGGCCTACAGTTAGGCTTATCAACCTTGTTTACTACTACAATAGGAGTAAGACCAAGTTGAAGTGCTTTACCCAATACAAATCGGGTTTGAGGCATAGGACCTTCAAAAGCATCTACCAATAGCAATACGCCATCGGCCATTTTAAGAACACGCTCTACTTCACCACCGAAATCGGCGTGACCAGGAGTATCTATAATGTTGATTTTGTAGTCTTTGTAACGTACCGATACGTTTTTGGACACAATAGTAATGCCACGTTCGCGCTCTAGGTCGTTGTTGTCCAAAATCAAGTCTTCGAACTCCTGATTTTCCCTAAACAACTTAGAGTAGTGAATGATTTTATCAACCAAGGTAGTTTTACCATGGTCAACGTGGGCGATAATGGCAATGTTTCGAATTTTTTGCTGCATACGATGCACTAAAAAGGCAATCTGATAAACGAGCCACAAAGGTAGCCAATTTTATTTGGTAACAGTTTACAAAATTGTTAAGCCGTGCAAGTATCTTGCTTATTGATTGCGTGTTATTTCGTATTATTGCCCTTACAAGCAATAAGTACCTTGTATTTACGTACTTAGAGCAATAAAATTTTAGCCCTTTACACAATGGTACTTAATAATATATTTCTACAAATTAATCAGGTAGCAGTTCCAGATAGCCTTGCTCAACGAGTTGAAGGTCAAGGTGCTGCACAAGAAGGGCTATCAGCATTAGATTTATTGATGAAGGGTGGTTTGGTTATGATACCAATTTTAATCCTTAGTATTTTAGCTATCTACTTATTTATAGAGCGATATTTATATGTGAAGCAGGCAGGCAAGTTAGACGATAACTTCCTTACCACAATAAAGGAAAAACTTTATGCTGGTGATGTAAAAGCAGCTACCGATTTCTGCCATAACAGCAAATATCCTGTTGCAAGACTTATTGAAAAAGGCTTATCGCGCCTTGGCTCACCAATCAGAGATGTCGAAAGCGCTATCGAAAATACAGCGAAAGTTGAAATCTACAAGATGGAAAAGAACGTGCCTATTCTAGCAGCTGTAGCAACTATTGCACCTATGTTTGGTTTCCTAGGTACAGTAGTAGGTATGATTCAGGCCTTCTACAATATCTCTATTCAAGATAATATTAGTATTGGTGTAATTTCATCTGGTATTTATACCAAAATGATTACCTCGGCAAGTGGACTTATTGTTGGTGTGGTGGCTTATATCTTCTATACTTATCTGAATACGATGATTGATAGGGTTGCCCACAAAATGGAAGTGGTTGCCATCGAATTCCTAGATATCCTTCATAAACCTGTGGCATAATGCAATTTAGAAAAAGGAAAAATACCCACGCAGCAGTAGAAGCAGGTGCCCTTTCGGACATCCTGTTTTTCCTGATGCTCTTCTTTCTGATTGTAAGTACCTTGGCTAGTCCTAATGCTATTAAGTTATTACTACCAAAAGCAGCAACTGGTCAAACTGTGCCTAGGCATAAAATTGAACTAAGTGTAACTTCAGACTTACAGGTTTATATAGATAAGCGTTTGGTGAACAAAGCCAATTTAGAATCAGAATTACGTGCTGAAGCCGCTGGTCAAGAAAACCCAACAGTGGTTTTAAAAATTGATAAATCGGTAACCGTAGAAAACCTTATTGATGTGGTAGATGCTTGCAACAAAGCTAAAGTACCCATGGTTATAGCTACTGAAAAGACTAAATAACTCTGTTTATGGCATACTTGTACAAAACTATATGTTGGGTAGTGTGCCTGTTTTTGGGGTTAGGTGGGCAAGTGTTTGCTCAAAGACCTGAGGTTTATTTCCACCAGAATTTCTTTAAAGATTCCGAAGGTCAAGTTTTAGTCGAAAACACACTTTTTGTAAAAGATAGCAAATGGAGAAAGCTATCTGATGCTGAGGTGTATATTGGTGTACAGGTTCTGAATAGCAAAAAGGAAGTTGTTCAGCAAGATCAGCGCATATTGAAAGCCAATAGCCTATTACCATTAAGTCTTGAAACTACTTACTTGCCCTATAGACTTAATAGTGTTTTAGGCGCAGGTAACTATCAGCTTAAAATTCTGATTAGGTCAAAGGTAAATCCAGATTCTCTTTCAGAAGTGCTGCCATTTACTGTTAAGTCATTTGATGCAGATACTGCGTCATTAAGTTCCATTCAAATGTTGCTGCGTTATGATCGGGTAAGCGCTAGTACTATGTGGACAAAGCACGGATACGACTTAGAATTGCAACCAAGTCTTATCGCAGGAAAAACTAGTAAGTTTCTGCACGCATTTATAGAAGCCTACCAAGGAAAAAAAAGACAAGCTTTATTGGTTATGATTGGCATTAGTAAAGGTGAAAGTGGTCTTTGGTTAGATTATACTTCAAACAGACGTTTCAAGCCTGGAGAAACCGATGTGGTTGTTTTAAAGTCCATTGATATTACTGAACTACCAAGTGGTACCTATTTCCTACGCTCAGATATTTTAGATACCTCTGGAAAAGTAATCGAAACTAAAAAGATTGAATTTACCAGAATTAATCCATCAGCGGATAAAGTAGAAACGGCTGAATTGAATACCAACCACAAGATATCTGGCACTTTCGTAGATAGTATGCCTTTGGCGGATCTAAAGAAGTATATGGTTGCCTTGCAACCTATTGCCACCAATCAAGAACAGCATACCATCAATATTTTGGTTAAGACCCAGAATACCAAGCAAATGCAGGATTATCTGCTGGAGTTCTGGAAGAAACGAGATGCTAAGAATCCGGAATCAGCTTTTAATGATTACAAAGAGCTGCTTACTTACGCCCAGCAACAATATGGTGTGGCGAGTATGAACGTTTTCAATACCGATAGAGGCAGGGTTTTACTTCAATACGGCAAACCAAACCGACAGGATAATGAGCTAACTGATCCTGCTCGTGTAGGCATTCAGAATAGTAACTTGATTAACTATGAAATCTGGACCTATTACCATACCGAACGCAGCAATCAGAATAATGTTCAGTTTGTATTTGTACAGGAAAACCAAGGAAACAATAATTTCAGGTTAGTGCATAGCACCGCTATTGGCGAAGTTTACGCTCCAAGTTGGCGAAGCCAATTACAGCAACGCTATACCCAAGGCAACAATGGTTTTAATATAGATAGGTAGTTTAGTGTATGTGGTTCTTTTACGGATTATCTAGGTTACCCTTTTTTGTTCTTTATTTGATTAGCGACTTTTTGGCTTTCCTAGCTGGAACTGTTTTTAAATACAGGAAAAAGGTAATTCTTAAAAATTTAAGAAAATCGTTTCCAGAAAAAACAGACCAAGAATTAGAGTTAATTACCAAGGGCTTCTATAAAAACCTGTCTGATATTGTAGTTGAAACTATAAAGGGCCTTACCATTAGTCAGAAGGAGCTAGATAGAAGAGTAAAAATTGTAAATGAAGATGTTTTAGTAAAGTACCTGCAAGGAAATACTACCAATATTGCGCTAGCTAGCCACCAAGGTAACTGGGAGTGGTTGCTTTTGAGTTGCGCATCACGATTACCAGTAAACGTACAGGCTGCCTATAAACCTCTCAGAAATCAGTTTTTTGAAAAGTTAATGTATGGCATACGTTCTAGGTTTGGAACAGAACCAATCCCTTCTAAGCAATTGGTAAGAAGGATGGTTCAATTAAGAGGACAAACAAGCTTATTTGCCTTAGTAGCGGACCAATCTCCAGACCCTCAACAAGCAACTGTTGTGCAATTCCTGAATCAAAAGACTATCTTCCTGAATGGACCTCAAAAGCTTTACGATTTAAGTAAAGGCATTGTTTATTATGCAGAAATGGTACGAGTAAAACGAGGATACTATACCATTCAAGCACATTTTTTAGCAGAACTCCCCTACCAAGGTTCCCAAACTATTATACAAGATTATGCCAAGGCAGTGGAGCAAAGTATTGCCCGCAACCCAGAGTCGTGGTTATGGAGCCATAAGCGTTGGAAGTTTAAGGTGGAGTAGATGGTTAATATTACATATTCTATTAATAGCAATCCCTTTACTTTTACCTTCAATTACCTATTTTTAGGCTATGAATACAGCAAATACTTATTCAAAAGCCCTGTCTTTTATTACTCTTTTTCTTGTAGGTATTATTTACCTTTTAACCCTACCACCTTCTGTAATAGAAACTGATAGCGGCGAATTAGCAGCTGCCTTATATCATTTAGGATTGCCTCACGCTACTGGCTATCCCTTGTTTTCAATCTTGGGTTGGTTGTTTTTACAAATACCTCTTGGACTTAGAGCTATAGTCCAATTACATGTATTGGGTGCCCTATTTACTTTAGGTGGGGTTTACCTGTTTTCAGTATCGGTTAATCGTTTGTTAGTTGTAAAGGGAGGCTTTACAATACAAACAGCTAATATACTTCAGGCGGTTTTCTGTTTGGTTACTGGCACCATGCCCGTAGTTTGGAAGCAGGCTACTGGTATTGAGGTTTATTCTTTACATATACTGTTAATAGCTTTTATACTTTATCGTCTTATTGTTTGGAGCAAAGGCAATAGCTTACAAAGTAGAATATGGTTGGGCGTTGCTCTTGGATTAGGTTTTAGTAACCATGCAAGTACCATTATGTTGGGTCCTGGATTATTGGTACTTTATTTTGCTTTAAGCAATAAATCCTTTTCAGATGCTTTAAAACAAGGACTAGGAATTGCTCTAATTGCATTTGCGGTTTTAGGTGTATTCTGGGCTTATTTAATTATTAGAGCAAATCAAAACCCTTTAATCAATTGGGGTAATCCTGTTGACTATCAATCCTTTACATACCATATTTTAGGAAAGCAATACAGTAATTTTATTGGTGGCAAAGGTGTATTTGCCAAACAGTTTGCTCTGTTCTTTAAAATAGGTTGGCCATTTATAGTGTTGATAGGTGGGATTGCTTCTTTAGGATTATTCAAGTTATCTAGTAAACTAAGAATTTGGACTATTGCACTCATTATCAATACGGTAACCTGTTTGATTATAGCTTGTAATTACAATATCCACGATATTGAAAGTTACTTTTTATTGGCTTTCTTAAGTTTGGCTATTCTGTTTTGCTTTGGGATAGCCCAAGCAATTGAACAAGAAGGGGTTATTAAGAAGTTAGGATATATATATCCAACAGCAGCAGCTGTAATTGCAATAGGATTGATAAGTTTAAATTGGAAACAACAAGACCTCAGTAAGCTTACCGCTTATGAAACTTATACACTAAATATACTTGAACAGGTTGAGCCTAACGCATTGATTTACAGTAGGCAGTGGGATACTTTTGTGGCACCTGCCTTATACTTTCAGTATGTAGAAGGTAAGGGTAAAAATGTGCTTATCATTGATAAAGAACTGGTACGCAGGTCTTGGTATTACAATCAACTGAATAACTTTGATGCTAACTCTATAGAATCGGTAAAGGCAGAATATGAGGCATTTCTCACTGCTTTAAAACCATTTGAATTGGGTAGTAAGTCTTTCGATGGAAACGCTATTGAACAAGCTTGGAGAACTTTGCACGCTGCCATTTTATCTAAAAGTATAGCCGTACGTCCTGTTTATGTAACTCCGGATTTACTTTCGGATTTCCAAAGCGGTGAACTACAAGTGCCAAAAGGTTTTTCATTAATTCCAGTTGGTAATTTGTTTAAGGTAGTGCCTGATAACCAACCTTATACTCCGAACTTTACCTATCCTATAATTGCTTATTCAAAAAGGAAAACCAATAAGCTAATTGACCAAATGAGAGATATCCAAATCCTCACTTTAGGTTACAGAGCTACCTATGAAAAGGCACAAGGAAAACCGGAACTAGCACAAAAAATAATGGCCCAAGCCGATAGCTTGAGCCAATTAAAATAGCAGTTAAAATTACTTATTTCTTCTTGTTATTCTGTTGAGCTTTCTTTTGCTCTTCAGCAGCACGCATAGCATCTTCTAGACGTTTAGCAAAGCCACCTTTCGGCTTATCTTTATTCTTTTCCTTATTGGCTTCCAGTTTATTGCGGATTTCAGCATCGTTAACCGTACTGCGGATAATGAACTGCTGTCCCATACTTGCCATGTTACTAACCAAGTAATAGAAGTTAAGACCTGCTGGTAAAGTATTCAAAATGAACATAAAGAATACTGGCATAATATAACTCATATAGAGCATTGGGCCTGTAACTGTACTTGTTTGATTGTTGTACCACGTTACTAATAAAGTTGAAAGCGTCATTAGAATAGTGAACAAACTCACGTGACTACCATAACCAGGTAAGCTAAAAGGAAGCGTTGCTATACTATCGTAAGTACTCAAATCGTCTGACCACCAAAACGCAACCTGACGTAGTTCAATTGCATTCGGGAAGAAGTTAAACATGGAAAGTAATACCGGCAATTGTAATAGTAATGGAATACAACCAGCCAACGGATTAACCCCGACAGATTGGAACAACTTCATTTGCTCTTGTTGAGCTGCAGCCATATCCTCGCCGTGCTTTTCCTTAATTACAGCGATTTCAGGAGCTAATACCCTCATTTTCGCCATCCCTACAAATGAATTGTAGTTCAATGGGAATAATAGAATACGAATAAATACCACCAAGAGAACTATGATAATACCGTAGTTCATATTAAAGCCTTCTAAGAAATAGAAAACATTAACTACTAAGTACTTATTAAACAGGTTAATAACAGGTAATCCTAGGTAGATATTATCTTCAAAACCAGGGGCAATTGTACCTAATAGCTTGTACTTATTAGGTCCGAAGAACCATTTTATATTTCCATTAGCTGCACCTTTTGGCATAGCAACAGTAGCTTCTAATAGCTTAACCGCCTTTTCATCCTTTTGATTTGTGTAAGAATGCACCTTTGCCCCAGCAAATGGTGCTGCAGAGTCTGCAATGATACCAACTGAAAAGAAATGGCTTTTAAGAGAAACCCAATTCACTGAAGGACCAACTTCTTTAGAAACATCGTCTAAGGTGCTTTCCTTTAGGTTGTCATGACCTTCTTCAGGAGTATAAAAATTCACCGTAGAGTTAATTCTACAGCTGCTTAAGTCTTTTTCGCTTTGGGGTAAATCGTCACCTACGAATACAGAAACAGATTCATTCGCTTTTAAGCTTAAGCCTTGTAATTGTAAGTTCTGTCTTACAATAAAGCCTGCTTCTTCAAGTGTATAAGAAACCTTTACAGTAGGATTACTTACCAAGGCGAAAGTTACAGTTTTGCCATTTACACTTGGCTCGAAGTAAAAGTCTGATAGCTTAGCATTGTTATTGGCAAGCGGCACATTTACCTGAAAATCTGATCTTCCACTATCTAAAAGTGTAAAGGTTTCGCCCGTCCAGAATTTATGCTTCTTTAAAGATACCTGTTTAATACCAGCACCTTTGGTAGAAAAAGTAATTTTTAGTTCATCGTTTTCAAGAACTACGTTTTTTTCCGTACCAATTGTTGCTGCTGCCAAACTGCCAAACTTGGCTGCGTTTTGCTTAATAATTGCACTATCAGGTAAAGCGGCTACTGTATTAGCAGCACTCCCTTTTTTAGAGGTATCTGCTACCGAGGTAGTTTTTGGCTTTGCAGGTGGCTGAATTGGTTCAGGAGCAAAGAACTGAAAATAGACGAAGATAAGTGCGAACATAAGCACCAATCCTATCACTGAATTTTTATCCATTATATGTATTACTATAAAAAAGCCCCCGCTTTAGGGGCTTGTATTAAGGTGCAAAGTTAGTTTAGTGATTTACTTCTTCAAGGGTTTTATTTAAACTGTATGAAATAGCAGCTTTTATAAATCCTACAAATAGCGGGTGAGGCGCCTCTACCCTACTCTTATATTCAGGGTGGTATTGAACTCCGACAAACCAAGGGTGCTTAGGTATTTCAACAACCTCTACTAAGTTACTTTCTGGGTTTATACCAGTGGCCTGCATGCCACCTCTTTGGAAATCGGCTAGGTAATCGCTATTAAATTCATAGCGGTGTCTATGGCGTTCTTTGATATTAGTTTTACCATAAGCTGCTTTAATGTTAGTACCATCTACAAGGGTACAATCGTAAGCACCTAAGCGCATAGTTCCACCTTTATTTACTACCTTCTTCTGGCTTTCCATCATAGAAATAACTGGGTGGGTAGAATTAGGGTCCATTTCAGTACTAGCAGCATCGGCCCAGCCTAATACGTTTCTGGCAAATTCAACCACTGCCATTTGCATACCTAAGCAAATCCCCAAGAAAGGCACTTGTTGTTCTCTGGCATATTTAACAGCGGCAATTTTGCCTAAGATACCTCGTTCACCAAAGCCTGGAGCTACCAAAATAGCGTCTAAACCTTCTAATTGTGGAGCTATGGCGTGTTCTTCAAGGTCTTCTGAATGTATCCAAACAATGTTAACCTTACAATCTAAATGCGTACCAGCGTGAATAAACGATTCCGCGATAGATTTATAGGCATCCTTTAAATCAACATACTTACCAATAAGGCCTATGCTAATATGGTGTTTCGGATTCTTAAACTTATCTAAAAAGCCTGACCATGAGGTTAAATCAATATCCTTCTTACTGGTTAGTCTTAGTTTTTGAAGTACTATCTTATCTAGTTGTTCCTTTTGCATAAGCAAGGGAACATCGTAAATAGTTTCTGCATCAATAGCCTCAATTACAGAGTCTATGCTCACGTTACAGAACAAGGCTAGCTTTCTTCTGATATCGTCTGGTAGTTCATATTCAGTTCTACAAACTAAAATATCTGGCTGAATACCGCTCTCTAATAACTGCTTTACAGAATGTTGAGTTGGTTTTGTCTTCAACTCACCAGCCGATTTTAGGTAAGGAATCAGCGTTAGGTGAATAACCAACGCATTTTCAGGACCAAGTTCCCACTTAGCTTGCCTTACAGCTTCAATAAATGGTAAAGATTCAATATCACCTACGCAACCGCCAATTTCGGTAATCACGAAATCGTAGTCTTCGGTTTCGCCGAGCAAGTAAAAGTTACGCTTTATTTCATCGGTAATATGCGGGATAACCTGCACAGTCTTACCTAGAAACTCACCCTTTCTTTCTTTGCTAATGATGTTGTTGTAAATTCTACCGGTAGTAATATTATTACTTTGAGAGGTGGCTATATTCAGATACCTTTCATAGTGACCTAAATCTAAATCAGTTTCAGCACCATCGTCGGTTACATAACATTCACCATGTTCATAAGGATTAAGCGTACCTGGATCAATATTCAGGTAAGGGTCAAACTTTTGAATGGTTACTGAAAAACCTCTGGCTTGAAGCAGTTTTGCTAATGAGGCAGCTACAATACCTTTACCTAAAGAAGATGTTACCCCTCCCGTAACGAAAATATATTTGATTGACGACATAAAACCCTTGTTACGGGATGTAAACATAAGAAAAAATGAAGCCTTTTAAAACTGTGTTTCGAATATTGAAACAATAAATGCGGCAAAGCAACTGTATATGAGCCTATTAAAAACTATACAAAATACTGAATTTGTAAAGGAGGTTAGGCGTTTCAGGGTTGTTACTATATGGTCCATATCGGTAAAAGGCGCCTATTCCTACTCCTAAATAGCCTCCGCCAAAATAAATTTTAAACAGGTTACTTATGAAAGCACCGCTTTCTACATACCCCTTATCAATGGTTTTAAGTGTTACGCCTTTGTGAAGATCGGTATTATTTAATGCCCCTATCCCCATATTGTGCATAAGGATAAACTGAGGTTCGGAAGGGAAATTTTGGATATACCTTGGTGCAAAAGAATAAGCTGTGAATAAAGCCATAAACCTATTTGCAGCAAATTCTTGAAAGCGCATCGTTTCAAATGAATTATGGGTAATTGCCGATGCAGGAAAGTAACTACCTCGCATATTAAACATTAGTGGGTAAGGCACATTGCCATTTACAATACCTCCTAATAACTGCACCCCAAAGTTTGCACCGCCTGAAAAAACCTTCTTGTAGTTTACTTTGCCTTCTAATTTAGTGTAGCTGCAATTACAGGTATTATAGTTTACAAAACCAGCACTATATTGCAACCACACCTCAGGGTAAATAGTACCTAGTGACAGTGATAGCTTATTCAGGTTCATAAAAGTTTCTCCATAAGAATACCTTGCGCTAAGCTTCATTTCGAATTGCTCAAAGAACTGTCTTAACTTACCATTATCTGATAAATACTCGTATGGATAGTTTGGCTTAATTTGTTGATATAAAGCACTATAACTTAGGTAAAAGTATCTTCCTAGTTTGTTACTTATCTTAGCCTGATGAAGGGTATAAATATCTACTTCGGGCAATTGAAGTCTTCTCAAACTTTCTGAGCCATACATTTGCTTATCAAAATCGAACTTTTGTTGAGCAGGCTCTCGTATGTCGTGTTCGTATATGTATTTGAACTCTAAGTGCTTGTTTTGTTTTGGCTTATATGCTAGAGTACTTCCCCACTTCCAACGGGCATCTAGAAAGCCATAACCTGCATAACCTGTTAGGGTAGTTGTTTTATTAAAGATTGGCTCAGATTCTAGACCCGCCCCTAATCTGATCCCTTCATAAAAATTGATATTAATAAGTTTGTTTAGGACAAGATTTACATCGCCTAGGTTCAATTTTCCATAGACTAATCGTTGTGCAAAATTGATGGTATTATTTAACCTGAGCATTTTAGCTTGCTTGCGGTAATACTCATAGGTGTTTAGTTCTATCTTAGTAAGTGGGACAGCCCTAACCTTATTTTGCAAGATTTTATTGTTCCTATGCAGACTTGAATCATAGTCAATTACTACTTCAGAAAATGCAAATAAGCTATCAGTACCCCTTGTATTAAACCAGCTTTGCTGAACAGCTTCAATAGGCAAACCTGAAATCTTAACCTCGTAAATAATCTTTCTATACTGCGGAAAAATTCTTCCTAAACTATCTGGCAAGTTGTTTTTAAGAAGATATTGCTCATTGTCATCTTCAATATGAGCTACAGTAAAATCGGTAGTTAAAACTGCACCAGTTTTAGCATTTAGCCAAGCGTAACCTTTTAAATAGGTACGGCGGTGTAGTTTTTTAGGATTAATTTTTAGTTGCCAATACACCTCGTTATTTATGAATGCAGTATCTATAACTTGAAAGTGATAGTCTGATAAATTACTTTCCTCAAGTGGATTAAGATATTTTGAACCGTTGATTGAAATTTCAGGCAAGCCAACACTAAATGAATTTAGCTGCATAGTAGGACCTGCTAAATCTGAACGGTCAATACCGCTTGAATTACTTTGAAGCAATCGCATTTTCTGATTTAAAGGATCTACATAATCCCATCGACCTACTAATTCACCCAAAAACAGATGATGATGGTAAGGTACAGCTGGCAACCCAGGATGTTGAACCACTTTTAAAAACTTGGAAAGATTATCTTTTAACTTAGGTAAGTTTTCTGAACCTAAGAATACCTTATGGTAACCATTAACTGAGAAAGTGAAATTACCAGCTTCAGGATAAAATGATTTAA
This sequence comes from Cytophagaceae bacterium, assembly GCA_027487695.1. Classification (GTDB taxonomy): domain Bacteria; phylum Bacteroidota; class Bacteroidia; order Cytophagales; family Flexibacteraceae; genus JAIYDB01. Next base: position 62,857 of record JAIYDB010000019.1, read on the forward strand.
GCCTTGCAGCATTCTGAACAACTATAAAGGCTTGATTTTGAGTTTCTGTAATTCTTTGAAAGCCTTGCTTGAGTATAAAAATGGTATCAGGTTTTGAATCTGATAGCCTTACTGAAACATAATTACCAGCACTTACTTTGATTGGTAATTGAACATCGGCTTTTACTACGCCATATCCATCGGTTAAAAAGTGACCATTTGCGGCATTAACATGGGCAAAAGCAATAGGCTTTCTGGTCAATAAATTGGCTACAACAAATCCTTGGGCTTGCGCAAAAGCACAAACAGCCAAGAAAATCACAACCAAAAAACCACACCTTTTCAATAAAATAGTTCCGCCTTAGCGCATGATATACATTTTACCAAAGCCGTTTTTAAAGGTATTATCGGCCGCAGTTTCAAATCTGTTCATAGCACTACCATCCATTTCGGTAATTACTCTATATAAGTAAACGCCGTTGGCTAACCTATCACCAAATTCATCGGTACCATCCCAAGCAAAGCTTGAAATGTTGTTACCTAGTTTAATTGGACCAAGTTCAGATTTTGTGATTTCTCGCACTACCCTACCACTTACGGTCATTACCTGAATTTTGATATTATCAGGAATTTTACCTCCTGTAAGTGTAAATACAAACCGAGTAGATGAACTAAACGGATTTGGATATGGATAGAAATTACTAATCTTACTTTCGTTTATTACTTCAAAAGTAACTGCATAACTAAGGCTACCTGAAGGGTTTCCGCTAGCATCTGAAGTTTGAACTTGAAGGCGGTATTTACCATTTTCAAGGTTTCCAGGTTTAAACTCAACCCTTAAAGGGCTATTTGCTGTGGCGGGAAAAAACTGAACCCTACTATCAGAAAAGCTAATACGTTCTGGGGTAACGTTGCTACCAGGTTTGGTTAATAGTAATGATAGACATACGGTATCTTGCTTTAGCTTAAATCTATTTTCATCTCTTACAACTACCGATATTAATGGATTTGGAGCAACCAAATCGCCATCCATAATTCTTACTCCATCAAAAGCCACATCCATTATAGGTGCACGCTTATCTGGATTAACCTTGTAATTGTATTCAAGTAGATTATTGGTGAAATACAATTCTGGTTGCAAACGTGGATTAACAAATACAGTTACTCTGTTTTCACCAACAAAGTTAAGGGTTGGTAAATTCCTGATTTCTACGTTGGCAGTAGCGTTGGCAGCTAACGGTGCAAGTTTGGTATCAATCACTGACGATACATTTCTTGCTGTATTTTGAATGGTGGTACGTACTGTTAAACTATCAGTAAAGGTTAGTGCACTGATATTTTGATAAGCCATTTTAATACTAAAAGTTTCACCTTCTTCCTTATCAGGAATGGTAGTAGTAAGTTCTGGTAGGTTGGTAACAACAAGACCTTCAGGAACACTGGTATAAAACACTCTCCAAAAATTAAGTACTGGCGGAGTTTTAGATATTGGATCCGAAACCTTCGCTTCTAAATACAAATAAGGAAACTCTGCTGCATTAACTCCTGCTAATTGAACACCAGATGCTACGTTTTCAAAAAGCAAGCTATCGTTACCATTGATATCAACCCCATAAATATTGAATTGAACACTATCGGTGGACTCTAATTTGGTAAAGCTGTAATCACAACTTCCCCAACTACGTGCAGGTCCTATTCTGGTACTTGCAATAGTTCCAGATTCTGGCTGTCCATTTAAGGTAGCATTTAAATTGATGGTTTGCTGAATGCCTGGTATGCTGCTATTTCTTTCTGGAAATACCTGACGGGCAGCACCTTGAGCAATACCTTTTTGACCTAAAATAATATGAGGTTCGCCATTGATAAGTGCTCTTACTTGGTTGGTATCTGAACCTACAGTGGCAAGTACCCGCCTAACAGGATTACCCCAATTGGAATAAGAAAGGCTATTGACATTAAGCATAAGCACATAATCGCCTGTTTTTAAGTTACCTTCAATCAATTGGTGATGGTAACTATCTAAGCCATTGGTAGTGCTAAGTAGTGTATTGTTCTCTCTATTGCTATAAAAATTTAAAGGGGAAGGCTCCCTACCACATGCAAATAACCAAGGACGGTTAAAGTCGCCTGTATATGCATATAGATAAGGTTTTAAGGTTTTGCTATCAACCATCATAGTGATAATTCTGCCGTCATTATTAGCCGGGTTACCCGCTGGTGTCCAACAACTTAATTGAGCACCTTCGGTTAACGATACACCATTCAAATTAATATTGTATGTATTAATGAGCGAACCACTTGTAGTTACTTGTAAACTTGCCGTAAGCCTTGGAAATTGGAACCTACGAGTTGACCAACTTCTTTCAATATCTGTTAAGGTATTTTCCTCAAATTGCTTGAAAGTACTTTGGCTCCAACCTTCTGGTGAACCATTGATGTAGATAAATGAAGAACGGGCAAAGCCAGTATCTTGTGGATTTTGCTGGTCGGTAAATCTGGAACGCCAATACCAAACTCGATTATTAATTACAGGTATAGTTACGGTAACCCTTGCTATGTTTCTGCCTGAAACAGTTTGTGTTTGCCTTAAAGGACTACTGAAATTAGCGTTGGTATCCAATTCAAAAAGGTAGTTTCTATCAGCTGCATTTGGGTTGCTAGACTGTACTACTAACTGAACTGTATTAGAACTAACTATCGCATACTTTTGAGGAAACAACGGCACAACTGACGATTCTCTGATATAGTATTCAAATCGCTTAGTGTTATTGAAGTAGTTAGATTCTGGAATTGAATCATAGTAATTCACTTTTACTTCAAATACATTAAGCCCGCCAACTGAAAGGTTTTCTCTATCAATTGGGAAGAATAAAGTGTCCTTATATTTTACTGAAGGAAACCTAAATGGACCTAATAGTTTGCGAGTTCCATTTGGCAAAGTTCTAGTAATACCTACCACTAATTCCTTTTCTGGTGCCCAACCTACGTTTTCAACAATTATACCTAAATTGAATCTGTTAGTACCACTATTTACTTCAGGTTCAACAACATAAACGCTGTTATTTTGCAATCGGTAATCGGCTTTTTTCTGTCCGTATAATACAACGGCAGGGTCGCCGTGGATACTGAACTGGTGAACAAGAATGGTATCAAAAGTACTTAGGTTAGGCATGTTCATATACCTTCTGGATACTTCTTGTTGCATCCTACCAATACTATATCCAAAAGTGAGTGAATCGTTAAACAGCACATTGTGCAAATGCGTAACGTACCTATCTAACAAACTTGGAAATGCCTCGTCAACAGTGCCCATAAAGGCAACCGCACCTTTGTTAGGTGTTAGTACCCATTCTTCGTTTAATGATTTAACAAAATCGTAGATATTACCACCTCGACAACCATTAATCATAATCATTGGGTATTTACCCTTGTTATTAATGCCTGGGTCTGTTGGTTTTCCGATTTCAACATCGGCACCTAAAACACTACTATGTCCAAAAATGGAGATAAGTTGTAAGCCGTTATTTAATTGGTTTTGGATGTTTACAAACTCTAAAATACCATTACCTTGCTTGCTTAAGAACGTACCTTTACCACCAAGTATAGGTTGTTCAGAAAGGCGAGCAAACTTTTCAACGTATTCTCTAAATTCTCGCAGTTCAGACGATGTTCTACCTCCTGAAAGAGAAAGGGTATTCTTACGCCAAAGCTCATTATAAGGTAGGGCTTCGTGTTCTTTAACCTTGTTTAAGTATTCTAATACCTCCAAAGAATTTACTGCTGATAACCTTCCTGTTGGTAAGCCAACTCCAATTCCTGCTCCATTTAATTCGGAACTATAAAACACATCTGAAGCTGGTAAACCATAGGGTGGTATAAGGTTATTGCCGTAGTTATTGGTTAATCGGTACAATGGAATAATGCCCTTACCTATCAAGAATAAGTACTTAGGGTTGCCATTATCTAAGAAATAATCACATAACCTTCTGATAGCCTCGGGCGATAAATCGCCATAGTTAAACATATCATAAACTGTTCGAATTTCAAAAGAAAGGGTATCATAATCTCCTCCTTGGGCTGAAGCTCTATAGTTCACATAATCTCTCACTGGGTTGGCTGAACCTGTAACTGGCTGAGTGAGTCTGCTATGGAAAAGAGTGATATAGTTGGCAGTAGTTGGGTTTACATTTCTTATCCCGCTTACTTTCACTTCTGAACTCTTGATATTGGTAGTCGCTGCGCTGTACAGGAACTTGATACCATTTCTTGCATTATCTGCACATAACAGATATTCATTGGTTGCAAGTGAGGCATTTCTTAAAATTCTGACATTAAATGGATCTGTTATATCGAAGCAACGAGCAAAACCATTCGGATTTCTTAACGAAACTCTTAAATAGTTTTGCCCTGCATTCGGTGTCAAAAAACCTATCAAGTCAGATGATCGGCTGTTCATCTCTAAATTCCTTGGGTAACGAAGCCTTACAAATGTTGGGCTTACAAAATCTGGTATTGAGGAATTGCCAGCAGTTGGATTAATTCTTAAAGATAATCTATTTCCTAGAAAGGCATTTAAAGGTATGTTATATGTGTTGGTCCTAAACTCATAACCAAAGAAATCGAGCGTATCTAAAAGGAAATTAGTGCTAGAGTTTTGGTCTGGACCTACAGAAAGTTGAGTAAGGTGCGGTCTACCATTTCTACCGCTGATACAGACTTCCATGGTGGCAGTACCACCACTTGCTAGGTTTTCAATGGTAGTGAAGTTTACAAATTGTGCCCTTAGTTCGGCAGGACCAGTCCACCCTTCACCTATATCGAAATAGCTTTGGTGTATCCTACTCCCATTGATATCAAAATAACCTTTACCTAATGAAAACTGGGCAGTTGAAGTATAAAGTTCTTCCTTACTCATTGTAGTAAGTAAAGGAGAGCTAATATCATTTATGCCGTATTCTGGCATTTGCTTGCCAAAAGCAGCCCCTAAAGACCATGTTAAAAAGTAGGTGGCTGAGTCTTGATAAACTGCAACATATGGATTTGCCTGAAATTCAGGCTTTCTATACATCACTCTATCGCCACTACCATCGTTAGGTTGAGCGTAAAATTCAATGTATTCGCCATTGCTAAAAACCCCATCGCTTTCGTTGGGTATAAAACGAGCTACTTCTTGTCCCTTTCTAAATATCTGGATTTTTCTTGGCGAAACCCCACCGAGATTTATTCCAGCTCTATCTAAAGAATCTTTATACAGGCGATACATTCCTTCTTTTCCAATTGAAAAGCGGAAATACCGTTGGTTGGGAACTATCCATTCGTTACCATAAGGTTGTGCAATAGCTATTGCAGTGGAGATTAGCATTGTAAATACTAGCACTCCAACGAACAAATAAGAAACTCGTTTCATAAGTATATTAGTTACCGATAGGGTTGGCCGTTTTAGCTTTGCTTTCCCTTAATGGATTGGTAGATTCTCTGCCTTGCCTACGTTGCTTGTATAACTGCAATTGGGTAGGCACTATTTTACGAGGCATATTGTTATTGCTCAAATCGCAATCGGCTGTTTCTTGGAACGGATCTAATTGAAATTCTACTACCTTTTTCGGGGTAACTAAAACCTTACTAGTCTTCACATTATCGTATTTCCAAATTTCAGCTGGTAGCCTTACAATGGTATCTGATCCATCTTCGTAAACCATTTTAATAATGAGTGGCATAACTAAACCACCAATATTATCAAACTCCAATAAATGAGCATGCCAATTGGTTTTGATAATTTCCTTCTGATTAGGAGTTAATTCAGCAATCATAGTAGCCGATTCCTTTTTATCCCTTTCTGTAGGATTTAAGGCATCGTAACTGTTGTAAAAATCTAGTAAGCTAGGGTCAGCCTCAATTAAGGATTGTGGGATATCGGTTTTGTTTCTGATATCGCTAATGCTTATTTCTCCTTGGGCACGTTTTAGCTTTTTAAATTCCGCTACCTTATTTGGGTCTGCACTAAAGGCATAAGAGTTTACTGACTTTAAGCTAATATCTGTATGGTCCGTAGTATAGAACCAACCTCTCCAGAACCAATCCAAATCAACCCCACTTGCATCTTCCATAGTACGGAAGAAATCTTGAGGATGCGGGTGCTTAAATGCCCAACGCTGACTATAAGTTTTAAAGGCAAAATCAAATAACTCTCTTCCTAGAATGGTTTCCCTTAATATGTTTAAACCTGTTGCTGGCTTACCGTATGCATTGTTACCGAACTGCAAAGCACTTTCAGAGTTTACCATAATTGGCACTTGTGCTTTTTTATCACTCTTCATATAATCAGTGATTTTTGCAGGCTCACCTCTTGAACTAGGGTAGTTTCTATCCCACTCTTGTTCAGCTAGATACTGGCAGAAAGTATTTAAACCTTCATCCATCCAACTCCACTGACGCTCATCTGAATTGATAATCATTGGGAAGAAGTTATGACCAACTTCGTGAATGATTACCCCAATCATACCATACTTCAAACGCTCAGAATAAGTACCATCTGCATCTGGACGACCGCCATTAAAGCTAATCATTGGGTATTCCATCCCAAATACTGGTCCGTGTACAGATATTGCCACAGGATACGGATAGGCGATTGTGTGCTTGCTATATGACTTTAAGGTATGCGCAACTACTTTAGTGCTATACTGTCCCCAAAGCGGATTTCCTTCTTTAGGATAATAGCTCATTGCCCATACGTTTTTGCCTTCTACGTTTACAAGCATTGCATCCCAAATAAACTTACGGCTTGCTGCCCAAGCAAAATCACGCACATTCTCAGCCTTGTACTTCCAAGTTTTGTAGGTAGTAGCACGGCTTTTTTCGTTTTCTTCCGCTTCCTTTTGGGTAATAATCTCAACTGGAACTTTGCTTGTTTTCGCTTTATTCCAACGACTTAATTGCGTAGTATTCAAGCACTCCGCTTGATTTTTAAGTTCACCTGTAGAAGCTACAACAAAATCGGTAGGCACAGAAATATTTACTTCGTAATCGCCAAAATCTAAAGCAAACTCTCCTCTGCCTAGGTATTGCTTATGTTGCCAACCCCATACATCGTCGTAAACTGCCATACGAGGAAACCATTGCGCCATTTCGTATAGAACGTTATCGTCTTTTTCGAAATACTCGTAACCTCCACGGCCACCATCCTTGTTCATATTATTGATATAATTGAACCATTTAATCTGGAAAGTAAACTTACCGCCTGTTCTTAAAGGCGTAGGTAAATCTATACGCATCATTGTTTTGTTGATGGTATATTTTAATTTTTTACCAGCAGCATCGTTTACTGCATCAATTCTATAACCTCCTTTAAAATCGGAATAAACCATTCTTTCAAGGTTATCAATACTCATAGCTTCATTACCAAAACCTGAAGGCTCGCTTAATTTACTATCAGCGTTTTTCTCGAAGATATTTTGGTCTAGCTGTACCCAAATGTATCTTAATACATCAGGCGAATTATTGGTGTAGGTTATGCGCTCATCGCCTGTAACAGAACGAGTCTTATCGTCAAGCTTTACATTGATTACGTAATCAGCTTTCTGTTGCCAATACTGATGCCCTGGAGCACCTGAAGCTGAACGATAATTATTAGGAGTGGGTAACTCGTTCCACAACTGTCTAAATTTAGACTGGTCGGTATTAGGGATTGTTTGTGCGTTTGCTGCCTGAGCAATACATAAACAAGCGAGTGCGCTAGCAAATAGTTGTTTTAACATCGTTAAGAGGTGTACCTAAACAGTATCAACCTTAAAGTTAGGCATAACAACTGAAAGTGCGAAAAATTTATGCAGTTTCAGATAAATTCATCCAATCAATTCCCTTTTTCAAGTATTGTAAGGTATGCCATTCCGGGCTTCCCTCTGCTGGAATATGGTTGTATTCCCAGTTTGCAACTGGTGGCATAGATACTAGAATTGACTCAGTTCTGCCATTCGTATTTAAACCGAAGCTAGTGCCCTTGTCATAAACTAAGTTAAACTCTACATAGCGTCCACGACGTAAGGCCTGCCACCTAAGTTCATTTTCAGTAAATGGCAAATCCCTATTATCGTTAGCTATTTCAGCAAATGCAGGAGCAAAGTTTTCACCAACTTCAATGATGAAGGCCAACAATTGTTCTTGGGTTAAACCTGTATTAGCGGTATCTAATCTATCAAAGAAAATACCTCCTATTCCGCGAGTTTCATTCCTGTGGTTTATGTAGAAATAATCGTCGGCCCAGGTTTTAAACTTGCTGTAAAAATCTGGATGGTGCTTATCGCAAACGGCTTTCATACGTTTATGAAAACGCACCCCGTCGGCTTTTACAACATATATAGGAGTAACATCAATTCCACCACCAAACCACCACATACCATTGCTCATTTCAAAGTACCTGATATTCATGTGAATAATTGGCACCCTCGGACTTTGCGGATGTAAAACAATAGACACTCCAGTAGCAAAGAAATTGGCCTTATCTACCTTCAAATATTTTTGGATAGTTTCAGGAGTTTCACCTTCCACCGCAGAAAACATTACCCCACCCTTTTGAAGTAGGTTACCATTGGTTATCACTTTAGATCTTCCACCTCCACCTTCAGCTCTGGTCCAATTATCTTCGATAAATGATGCTTTACCATCTAATAGTTCTAAAGAAGAACAAATTTTATTTTGTAAATTAGCTAAATGACGAGAAATTGTTTCTTTTGGAATCATAAATTAATAATTAAAGCAAGTAGGAAGCGGAATTCTTTGGTAGTTTCAATTTTTAATTGTAAATTGAATTTGTGTTAATTTTCACTACCACTCACAATGATTAAACGACTGTTGTTATTGCTGGTTGCAGCAATTATAGTAATGTACTTTATGGGTTGTACCGATAGGTATGAAACCGATTTAGTGCGCAAAAGTACTACTCCTTGCGATAGTACAGGCTCTTACCTTAAAGTTCAGGCAATAATAAATACGAATTGTAGTAACTGCCATACCAACGGCGTTTCATCTGGACTTTCATACAAAACCTATAACGAGGTTAGTGGAGCAGCCGAAAGAATTTATGAGCGTTGCACATTGCCACAAAGCAATTCGCAATTTATGCCACAAAACGGAAATAGGTTAACCGATTGTGAATTGAAGGTAATCAAGAATTGGATTGACGCTGGAACACCTAACAACTAAAGCTATGATAAACAGATACCTCTCTCTTGCTTTTGGTTGTTTATTCACCTTAGGTTCCGCATTTGCACAACCTGCAAATGATTTATTAAATGAATTGGGCGATGAGCCCAACGTGCCAGTTTATGCAGGTCCCGCCTTTAAAGGTACCCGACTAATTCAAGGGCATTCTGTACAAATGGTAACCAAAAAGCACCTCGATTTTATGATTCAGCATAGGTTTGGGGCACTTAATAGTGGAGCTTATAACTTTTATGGATTAGATGTAGCTACTATTCGCCTGGGCTTTGATTATGGACTTACCGATAACTTAAATATTGGAGTTGGTAGAAGTTCTTTCCAAAAAACCTTGGATGGCTATGTAAAGTGGCGTTTTCTTCGCCAAACAAAAGATAATAAAATGCCTGTATCGGTGGTTGCTTTTGCTAGTACAACAGTAAAAACACTAACTCCATCTAGTAATATTAAAGATAACTACCAATTTAGCGATAGAATGGTGCATGCAGCGCAATTGATCATTGCTCGGAAGTTTTCAGAAAGACTATCATTACAACTTACGCCATCAGTAATTCATAATAATTTGGTGGCAGATAATTCATTTACCCATACCCAGCTTGCTTGCGGTATAGGTGGCAGAATAAAGCTGAATAGAAGCATAAGTTTTAATGCAGAATGGTTTCCTCAATTGCCAGATTCTAAAAACCCTGGAAGCATCAATACACTATCACTAGGATTTGATATAGAAACTGGAGGTCACGTATTTCAACTTCATTTTACCAATAGCCAAAGTATGATTGAAAAAGGATTTATTACCCAAACCGCTGGCAAGTGGGATAAGGGCGATATTTTTTACGGTTTCAACATATCTAGAACATTCTCTTTTGATTAATCATGAAAAAACTTCTTGCAGTATCGTTATTAGCAGTTGGAGCATTTAGTGCTCAGGCTCAAAATGTAAACATCACAAGTAAAACAAGTGAGGTTAAGATATTCAGTAAAACTCCAGTAGAAGATATTGAAGCGGTTAATAAAAAGGCAAGAGCCATTATTAACCCTAACAGTATGGATATTGCTGTAAGAATTACCAATACCGATTTCGATTTTCCTAACAACTTGATGGAGGAGCACTTCAATGAGAAGTATATGGAATCTGAAAAGTACCCCACATCAATATTTACTGGCAAAATCAATAAGAAAATAGATTTTACTGTAGCGGGTACTTACGAAGTTGAAGCCGTTGGAAAATTGAATATGCACGGAGTAACTAAAGATAAAACCCTTAAAGGAACCATTGTAGTTTCTGAAAGTGGTGTGGTATTAAAGTGCAATTTTGATGTAATGCTAGTAGATTTTAACATTGAACGCCCTTCAATTGTGATGGCAAAAATTGCCGAAAAAATAGATATAGTTACTGTCTTTAGCTTCCCGTTAAAAAAGTAGCGATACAATTACAGCCGAAACGCTTAATTTTGTGCCGAAACTATAACAACCCTAGTTTTAATACCTACTAATGCAATCAGTCGTTTCCTGGGAAACAATAAAGGAGTTTAAAGAAATCCTTTTTCAATATTATAATGGTGTAGCAAAAATTAGCATTAACAGACCTCACGTTCATAATGCTTTTACACCGCTTACCGTAAACGAAATGATTGAGGCAATGGAAATTGCCCGTCAAGATACCCGCGTAGGTGTCATCATTTTAACAGGTGAAGGCGGCAAAGCCTTCTGTAGTGGTGGCGATCAAAGTGTTCGTGGTCATGGTGGCTATGTTGGTACTGACCAAGTTCCAAGATTGAATGTACTTGACCTTCAAAGGCAAATCCGTTCAATACCTAAACCAGTAATTGCTATGGTTGCAGGTTGGGCGATTGGTGGCGGACACGTGCTACACGTTGTTTGCGACCTTTCCATTGCCGCTGAAAATGCACGTTTCGGACAAACTGGTCCTAAAGTAGGATCGTTCGATGGTGGGTTTGGAGCTAGTTATTTAGCCCGTGTTGTTGGTCAGAAAAAGGCAAGAGAAATCTGGTACCTATGTGACCAATACAACGCTCAAGAAGCTCTAGATATGGGACTAGTTAACAAAGTTGTTCCTTTAGAAGAACTTGAAGCTACCACCCTTGCTTGGTGTGAAAAAATACTTGATAAAAGCCCTCTTGCCTTAAGAATGCTAAAGAGTGCATTTAATGCTGAACTTGACGGACAAGCAGGTATTCAAGAATTAGCTGGTAACGCTACCCTACTCTATTACCTATCTGATGAAGCTAAAGAAGGCCGCAATTCATTTATTGAAAAGCGTAAGCCAGATTTTTCTAAATACCCTAAGTTTCCTTAATATAATTGTACCTAAACCTTTAATTAATTCAATATGAAAAAGTCATTACTAATTTTAGCTGCAGCATTTACCCTTGTAGCTTGTAGCAAAGAAAACAAAACCGAAACAGCTAATGCATCTGATAGTACACAAGTACAAGAAACAGCTGTTGTAGGCTTAGATATGCCACAGGATGGTTTTAACCTTTATGGTGATACCATTGAAGTGAAAGGTGCCTTAACCTTAGATAGCCTAAAGCAACAAGTAATTGCTAACGGTCCTCAAAAGGTGAAAGTTTACGGTAAAGTACACAGCACTTGCCAAAACAAAGGATGTTGGATGAAAGTGTATTTACCAGATGGTAAAGAAACTATGCACGTAATGTTCAAAGATTATGGTTTCTTTGTTCCACTAGCAGGAATGGAAAATAAGCTTTCAGTTATAGAAGGCGAAGCCTATTTAGACACTGTATCAGTTGATGATTTAAAGCACTTTGCAGAAGATGCTCATAAATCAAAGGCAGAAATTGATGCTATAAAGGAGCCGAAAATTGAGCTTTCGTTCACTGCAAGTGGCGTAGCTATAGAAAAAGAAGCAAAATAAATTTATGGAAAAGGCCAACCAGCCCAACTTCATCGAGAAACTGCGCCAAAATACCCTTTATTGGTTTTTGGCGCAGGCTATCGTTATGTATGTAGCCTATCAGGCTTTCGATAAGTTCTATTTAGAAAAGAACAGAAGCCTAAACCAATCGCTCACCCAAAATATTGCAGAGGTTTCTGCTTGGGGTTTACGTGGATTAGGTTACGACTCTTATGCCGCTCAAAAACAATTCAATACAGAAGTACACGATATTATCTATATCAATGCACGCCAAACTGTATATATTGAAGATGGCTGTAATGGGCTTGTTTTAATGGCCTTTTTCGTGATTTTTATAATAGCTTACCCTGGACCAATTGTTAAAAAGTTATGGTACATTCCAGCAGGAATGTTTGTAATCTATACCATAAATGTGGTCCGTTGTATGGTATTGGCAGTTAATATCTTATACAACCCTGCAAGTTTTGACTTTAACCATAAATACTTGTATAGTACCTTAATTTACATTGCCATTTTCGGGCTTTGGATGCTATGGGCTAATAAGTTAAGTGGTAATAGTTTTAACCAGCTGGGTACACAAAATACACCAGAAACTGATGCTTGATAAATTTGGTATAGCCAAAAGGATTGCACGTGAAGTGCAAGACGGAATGTATGTGAACCTTGGAATTGGTATTCCTACTTTGGTTGCAAATTATATCCCTGAAGGGATGAACGTTGTTTTGCAATCTGAAAACGGCCTATTAGGTATTGGTCCCTTCCCTTTTGAAGAAGATGTAGATGCCGATTTAATTAACGCAGGTAAGCAAACAGTAACTATGGTTGCGGGGTCATCCTTGTTTAGTAGTGCTGAAAGCTTTGCTATGATTAGAGGCGGACACGTTCACCTAACCATTTTAGGCGCTATGGAGGTTTCAGAAAATGGCGATATAGCCAATTGGAAAATTCCAGGTAAAATGGTGAAAGGTATGGGCGGCGCTATGGACTTAGTTGCCAGTGCCGACAATATAATTGTGGCTATGCAACATTGCAGTAAAGATGGTAAAAGCAAGTTGTTGAAGCAGTGCAGCCTACCTATAACTGGAATAAAGTGCGTTAAGAAAATAGTTTCAGATATGGCAGTTTTGGATGTAATACCAGGCGTAGGTTTCAAGTTATTGGAAAGAGCCCCAGGTATTTCAGTCCAAGAAATTATTAATGCCACCGAAGGCACCCTAATTGTGGAAGGTGAAATTCCTGAAATGTCTATCTAACACATTACTGTTATGTTCAAAAAATTAAAAGCACTATTTCTTGCAGGTTCTTTAATACTTACGTTTAACGGTTGTTCAAAAGACGATGATGGGATTGAGTGTGAGCTTATTCCTTTCAATGCATTTACTGTTTCCCAAGATAGGGAACTTGGTATGCAGGTAGAAGCTCAAATAGCAGCTGCCCCTATTGAATATCCTATTATGCCTGAACAGGGTAATGAGGCTGCTTATGCCTATCTACGAAATATTCGGGATAAAATTTTGAACAGCGGAAACGTAAAAAACAAAGATAACTTTGAGTGGAAGCTATATTTGATTAAAGACGATAATACGCTCAATGCCTTCTGTACTCCTGGTGGTTATATCTATGTTTATACTGGGCTAATCAAATTCTTGGATACAGAAGATGATTTAGCTGGTGTTATTGGTCATGAAATTGCTCATGCAGATAAGCGTCATTCATCAAAATCTATGACTACCCAATATGGAGTAGATGCTGTTTTGAAAATAGTGTTAGGTAATGGCGACCCTAATTTGCTTACTCAAATTGCTTCACAGCTAGGTACTTTAAAGTATTCTCGTTGCCATGAAACTGAAGCAGATGCAGCTTCAGTTGATTACCTTTCTGGAACTAGTTACCGTTGCAATGGTGCAGCTACTTTCTTTGAAAAGCTAAAGTCAATGGGTGGAGCAAATACTCCAACATTCCTAAGCACTCACCCTTCACCAGATAATAGGGTTGAAGATATCAATAAACGTGCGGCAGATAAAGGTTGTAGAACAACAGGTAGTACTTCAGACCCTGGATATCAGACGTTTAAAAACTCTTTGTAGTTTTTAATATTAAAATAAAACCTAGGCGGGCTAAATAGTCCGCCTTTTTTGTGCGATAACTCGCCAAAGCTTCCCGTACAAATTAAGCAGCAAAAGTTCTAATATTAACATTGCAAAAGCACCTACTAGCATTAGTATAAAACTAATCACGTAATTCCACCACTCCCAGTTTGGGTTAAAATATCGATCTAGCGCTACTGAAAAACAAATACTTAACCATCCAGCACCTAGCAGTATGATGTGAAACCTTCTAAGGTTTAGGTGAAAAATTAGCAAACCATTAAAATACCTAGTGAAAGGTATAAAGGTCAGTAAAAACAAAGTATCTATTAGCAAAGTAAGCTCAAGGATACCTGAAATGCTAATACCTTGAAATTCAAATAAATGCCCAATACCTAATATCTTTAGCAAAGGTATTATAAGTATTTTTAATAACCCCAAACCTTTAAAAAGCAGAAAAGCACCAACCCCAAAGAGCAGTGCTTTCCATTTCTTTTTTTCTTTGCGAGGTTGGCTTTCTTTTAAGTTTTCAGCCATATAGCTAATTAGAATTTAAAGCCAATATTTAAACCTGCCCTACCAAAATACCTAGCATTAAAGTACAAGCTTCTATCCTTTGCAGCACCTGATTCAAAGTTCCTTTGGAACTGAGGACCTGCATAAAGGTCAATGCTTATTCTATCGTTAAAAACGAAATTGTGACCTAAGTTTAAACCAAAACCAAGGAGTTGGTGTATGCCTTCTCTATCAACAATATCTCCTGAAGGTGATTGAAGCCTAATTTGATCATTTATTTTAGCATATTGATATCGCACATAAGGTGCAATGTAGTAGCCACTGTAAACATTACTTTTAAAGTAAAAACGTACTTCAGGCGAAATCCCAAAACCTGACCATTTTACATCGTCATAACTATGACCTAGGATAAAAAAATCTGACCCAGCAGTAATATCATCACTTAGAACATGTTCGTAAGCCAAGTAAAACCCTCCTAAAATAGGAGCGTGCAAGTTCAACTTAACAGTATGCATTCTAGTATCCTGAGCGCTAGCTAGTGTTGTGAGACCTAATGAAATAGCTAATAGGAATAGGAGTTTTTTCATTCTGAAATTGTTTGAGATTTTTTAAGTTTTTGAGCGTTTAACTTATAAAAGTAAAGTTAACTAAATCAGATTATTTATTAGGGCTATTGTTTGTAAAGGATCAAAAATCAATCCATTGTTAATTGCAATATCCAAATTAAAGCAAAAACCCATCAAGTAATATTACCTGATGGGTTTTAAAAAAACGGATGTTCAGAATTACATCATTCCGCCCATACCTGGGTTCATGCCAGCACCGCCAGCATTGTTGTTTTCTTCTGGCTCATCGGCAACTACACATTCTGTAGTTAATAATAATGAAGCAATAGATGCTGCATTTTCTAATGCCAAACGAGTTACTTTAGTTGGGTCTATAATACCAGCAGCAAAGAAGTTTTCGTACTTATCTGAACGAGCATTGTAACCAAAGTCGCCAGTACCTTCCAATACTTTGTTAATTACTACTGAACCTTCACCACCTGCATTCGCTACAATAGTGCGAAGAGGAGCTTGAAGTGCCATACGGATAATATTTACACCAATCTTCTCATCTTCATCAGAAGTTACTACGCTCTCTAATGTTTGAGTTGCACGTAATAAGGCTACACCGCCACCTGGAACAATACCTTCTTCTACTGCAGCACGAGTTGCATGAAGGGCATCATCTACACGGTCTTTCTTTTCTTTCATTTCTACTTCAGTAGCAGCACCAATATAAAGGATGGCAACACCACCACTTAACTTGGCCAAACGCTCTTGAAGTTTTTCCTTATCATAGTCGCTAGTGGTGTTTTCCATTTGCGCCTTGATTTGGTTGATACGACCAGTGATATCTTCTGCTAAACCAGCACCGTTCACAATGGTAGTATTATCTTTATCTACAATTACTTTTTCAGCAGTACCTAAATACTCTAAAGTAGCGCTTTCTAATTTGTAGCCACGCTCTTCACTAATTACTTGACCACCTGTAAGAACAGCAATATCTTCTAACATTGCCTTTCTACGATCGCCAAAGCCTGGAGCCTTAACAGCAGCAATTTTCAGAGCACCACGGATTTTGTTAACTACTAAAGTCGCAAGGGCTTCGCCATCTACATCTTCAGCAACAATTACCAATGGACGACCAGTTTGAACAACTTGCTCTAATACTGGCATTAGTTCGCGCATATTGCTGATTTTCTTATCGTAAATCAGGATATATGGGCGATCCATTTCTACTTCCATTTTCTCCGTATTGGTTACGAAGTATGGAGAAAGGTAACCTCTATCGAACTGCATACCTTCAACCACTTTGATTTCGGTTTCAGTACCGCGAGCTTCTTCAACAGTGATTACACCATCTTTACCCACTTTTTCCATAGCCTCGGCAATCATTTTACCGATGGTTTCGTCGTTATTAGCAGAAATAGTTGCTACCTGAGCAATTTCATTGCTATTGCTAATTTGACGAGCCTGAGTTTTTAAGTGAGCTACAACTGCACTTACAGCCTTATCCATACCACGCTTCAAATCCATAGGATTTGAACCAGCAGCTACAGACTTTATACCAGTACCGAAAATTGCTTGAGTAAGTACAGTTGCAGTTGTAGTGCCATCACCTGCGCTATCGGCAGTTTTGCTAGCTACTTCTTTCACCAACTGGGCACCCATATTTTCTACAACATCCTTCAATTCAATTTCCTTAGCAACGGTAACACCATCTTTAGTGATTGCAGGAGAACCGAATTTCTTATCAATGATCACGTTTCTACCACGTGGTCCTAAAGTAACTTTTACTGCATCAGCAAGAGTATCAACACCCTTTTTTAGTTTTTCGCGAGCTACTGAATCGAATAATATTAATTTAGCCATTTTAAGTTTATGTTTTGTTCTGAGAACGAAAGATTAAAGAGAAGATCAGGATTAGATTTTACCGAAGATATCGCTTTCGCGCATAATAAGGTATTCAACACCTTCAATGGTAATTTCTGTGCCAGAGTATTTGCCGTAAAGTACAGCATCGCCAGGGGCAAGGGTCATTGGTTCGTCTTTTTTGCCTGGACCAACTGCAATTACTTCACCTCTTTGAGGCTTTTCTTTAGCGGTATCAGGAATAATGATTCCAAAGGCGGTTTTTTCTTCCGCTGCAGCAGCTTTAACCAAAACTCTATCGGCTAAAGGTTGAAATTGAACTTTTGACATAAGTACTTTGGTTGTGTTTAGTTAACCAGTTTTTGTGATCTCTTGAATTGGGTGTATTAACATAGTTAATCACCGTGCTTATTCAATAACATACACTATGCCATAGCATAGTAAATTGAAAAGTTGGCAGTATGCTTTTAGAAGTTTTCTGTTGATAAAACCAAAGCAAAAAAATCAGATTATTAAAATCTGCAAAAACGCGAAATAAAGCCTTATAAGGAGCTTAAAACTGGCAAATGGTATTTTCTTGTGATGGTAAGGACTTAAATTAAAGTTTGTATTAAAGCTAACTTGGTTCCTTTGGCATAAAAGAAAAAAGACCACTGCCACACTGGCAGTAGTCTTATAGTTTGGAATGACAAAAAACTACCAAAAGTATTATTTCACCCAGTGGTTGTGGATGGCCACACATGGTTTCCCTGATTCAGAATCAATTTGTTTCCAAAGATTTTAAAGCAACATATAATCATATTGAAAGTCCTACTTCCAAAAACGTAAAAACCTACCATAATAAATCTACAATAGAAAGCCACTCCGCCTTGCGGAGTGGCTTTCTATTGTAGCCTATTACTAAGAAATTAAACGTTAAAGCGGAAGTGCATTACATCGCCATCAGTAACAACGTATTCCTTACCTTCAATTGAAAGCTTACCTGCTTCTTTGCAAGCAGCTTCAGTTTTATATTGAACATAATCGGCATACTTAATTACCTCAGCTTTAATAAAGCCTCTTTCAAAATCGGTATGGATAACGCCTGCAGCTGCTGGGGCCTTCCAACCTTTTTCAATGGTCCAAGCACGTACTTCTTGAACACCTGCAGTGAAATAAGTGATCAGATTTAATATGCTATACCCAGCCCTAATCATTTGATTAAGCCCAGATTCTTTTAAACCATATTCTTCTAAGAACATAGCCTTTTCTTCAGGCTCGGTAAACTCTGCAATTTGTGCTTCTAATGCAGCACAAACTCTAATAACTTGGGCATTTTCTGGCTTTACTTCTTCCTCTAATGCTTTGGTGTATTCATTACCTGTAGCCACAGAACCTTCATCTACATTGGCAACATAGATTACTGGCTTATCAGTTAGCAAGTGTATATCGGCAATGGCAACTTTATCTTCAGCTGAAACCTGCACCGTTCTGGCAGACTTACCGTTTTTTAAAGCTTCTTGGTATTCTTGTAAGATAGCTAGTTCCTTTTTGGCTTTAGCATCGCCACTTTTAGCCTGACGTTCAATCTTGCTAATTTTCTTTTCAACTGATTCTAAGTCTTTCAACTGTAACTCAGTATCAATTACCTCTTTATCGAAAACAGGATCTACACTACCCGCTACGTGAATTACGTTATCGTCTTTAAAACATCTGATTACGTGCACAATAGCATCTACTTCTCTAATGTTCGCAAGGAATTGGTTACCCAAACCTTCGCCTTTAGAGGCACCTTTAACCAGACCTGCGATATCTACGAATTCAATCACAGCAGGCACTACCCTATTCGGTTTTACTAGGATTTCAAGTTGGGTAAGTCTATCGTCTGGAACGGTAACTACGCCCACATTAGGTTCAATAGTACAGAAAGGATAGTTAGCCGCTTCGGCTTTAGCATTAGATAGTGCATTAAAAAGAGTTGACTTACCTACGTTTGGTAAGCCTACTATTCCGCATTGAAGGCCCATTGATTAGCGAGTATTAGATGCTGATTTTCAGCGTTTTTGTAAATGAAATATGGTGTACTTATCGTAACCCATACGTATTTCTTTAATAACAACACGTAGTACGGTATAGGTAGGAATAGCAACAATCATCCCTATAACCCCTGCTATGGTTGCGCCTGCAAAAATAGCAACAAATATTTCCAGCGGATGTGCTTTTACACTTTTACTGAAAATAAGTGGCTGCATAAAAAAGTTATCAATAAGGTGAATTACAGATGTAAGAATGAACACCTTTACCCCCATAACCAAATAAGTATCTGGCAATGAATTGGTTGGCAAAGTAGTAATAGCAATAAATATGCTGAAACCTCCCCCAATAAGCGGACCTATATAGGGTATCACGTTTATGATTGCTGCCAAAAAGGCGACAGTAAGTGCATAAGGAACATTTAAGAATGTAAGCCCAAAGGCAGTCATGGTAAAAATTCCTAATAATTGAACGGTAAGCCCTAACAAGTAGCTCGTTAGCACCTTTTCAATTTTGAATAAAGCACCGAGGGTAAGTTCAAAATAGCGGTTTGGGATAAATTTTAGTAGAGTGCGCTTTAGAATACCTCTTTCATATAAAAGAAAGAAAGAGATAAACAACACAGCAATAAAGCCGACGAAAGCACTGGTTGTAAAAGTTACAAGGGTATTTATGATTTCAGGAATGTTAATTTTTTGGTCTCCTAGGAATGACTTTAGCGCTAATTGTCGCTTTAAAAAGCCAGATTGTTCCTGAACTAGATTAAACCTTAATAAGAATTTTTCAGCTTGTTTAATTGCAGGCTCTAGTGATTTCATTACGGCATCGTAATCTAGGTTACTTAAAACCAGTAATTGATTGGTAACCAAGGGAACCATAATCAATAGGAAGCCACCAAAGAATAAAAACAACAATGCAAAGGCCATAATTACTGCTAAAGCTCTTGGCATACGCATTCCAAAAATATTCAGATAGGTAAAGGTTTGCACAAGCGGCTTTAAAACTGAACTTATCACTACAGATATAATAAGGTAGGCTGCTATCTCCGAAAAGAACCACCCTAGTACAATTCCTGTAACCAGGATTGCCCCCATCAATAAGTAAATCTGAAACCTTGTCATTTTAAAGTAGCAAGTTAATGAGTATTTTACTTTGTTTTAGATGGGTGTTGTAGTTATTGGGGAATTGCTATTTCTAATAGCTTTGTCTAGTTGAAGAGGATTGGTCTAAATACTTCATTTATAGCAGTTTAAGATGGTTTACTTTTCTTTAAAACTTGTTTTTACCAAAAAAATAGGATATTTGAACTTGTAACCAGCCATTCCTCTGATTTGAATAACGCCATTATTAAGTCCATTTTCATTGTTTTTCTATGTCTATTGCAGGCATTTGATGGGCTTGCACAAGATACTTTGAATGGCGGCGAAGTAGGTACTGCTTGTTATTATAGCAGAAAGTTGCAAGGTAGAAGAACTTCTAGCGGCGAACCTTACAACAGAAAAAAATACACCTGTGCCCACAAATGGCTACCTCTTGGCACTTTGGTAAGGGTGAGTAATTTGGATAATGGTAAATCGGTAATTGTAACTGTTAATGACCGAGGTCCGTTTACTAAGCTTTATCAAATAGATCTTTCGGAAATTGCTGCTAAGGAAATTGATGTAATTGGGAAAAATAAGAACAGGGTTTCTATAGTCCCTTTGCAGACCCCTGAAGGATTTATTACGGTTGAAAAGAACAATGCCGAGTCTGAAAACCAAATGCCTATGCAGAATTGGTTCGAACCAGGTCAATATTACAACTCAGATGGCGAACTTGCAGAACCTACAGGGTATGGATTATTTATTAAAACTGAAGAAACTATTGAAGCAGCAAATGTCTTTTGCACCTTTTTAAAGCGAAAAAATAAAGACCGTGAACTTTTTATTTCGCCAGAGGTAGATGCTTTAGGTACCATCAGATACAAGATTTACGTTGGTACTTTTGAAACCTTGAGCCTTGCCAAAAAAGGCTTGAAACAATTAAAAAAGGAAAACCTGAAAGGAAATTTGCCAGTTATCCGTAAATACGTGCTATGAAACCTGAGATTGATTTAAGTGCCGCTCGCCAATATGGAAGTTTAGAACTACTAGCCAAGCAGTTAGTAGAAGGCTTTATTACGGGCTTGCATAAAAGTCCTTATCACGGGTTTTCAGTTGAGTTTGCAGAACATAAAATTTACAATGCTGGTGAAAGTACAAGACACGTTGATTGGAAACTTTTTGCCCGTACCGATAGACTTTATACCAAGCGATACGAGGAGGAAACCAATCTTCGCTGCCAAATAGTGCTTGATACCAGTAGCAGTATGTACTACCCTGCTGAAAATAATGGCAAGCTTACCTTTTCTATAGTTGCAGCAGCTGCCTTGGCTACCTTATTACAGAAGCAACGCGATGCTGTTGGGCTCACTGTCTTTAATGATGGTATTCAGTTTCAGAGTCAGGTAAAAAGTACTCCTAGTCATTTGAATACACTTATGCAGTATATGCAGGGACTTATGAAAGCGGCTCCAGTTCAACGTACTACCCATGTTGCGGAAACATTGCACCTGATTGCTGATAAAATGAACAAGCGTTCGCTAATCGTGATTTTCAGCGATATGTTTGAAAGTGCCGATGATACCGAACTGTTTTCTGCCTTGCGTCACTTGAAGCACAATAAACATGAGGTGCTCTTATTCCATACTTTTCACAAGCCAACTGAAGAGTTATTTGGTTTCGATGAACGTCCTTACATTTTTGTTGACCTTGAAACTGGTGAAAAGCTTAAACTAAAACCTGCTGAAGTAAAAGAACGCTATACTGCTGAAATGCTAAAAATGAATAAGGAATTGAAGCAGCGTTGTGGGCAATTCAAAATTGATTATATAGAAGCGGACATAGAAAAAGGGATTAGTCAAATCCTAATCCCTTATTTAAGTATGCGTAAGAAGATGGCTTAAGCCACTTTCATTTTTACTCTAAACTTAGAACGACTTATTTTCTCAGTAACATAATCTGCAGATACCACTAATTGGTTATCGGTAACATTGCCTTTTAGCTCAAACATAGCCTCGTTCAATACCTCTTCGCAAATAGAACGAAGTCCGCGTGCGCCAAGGTTATGCTCCAATGCCTTTTCAACCATAATATCTATGGCATCATCGTCAAACTCTAAAGCGATACCTTCCATAGCAAACAGCTTTTGATACTGCTTTACTAAGGCATTTTTAGGTTCAATAAGAATACGCTTTAGGCTTTCTTTAGTTAATGGTTCTAAGTAAGAGATCACAGGAAGGCGACCAATTAATTCTGGAATTAAACCAAAGGCCCTTACATCTGAAGCAGTGATATACTGTAACAGGTTTTCCTTGTTTACTTCTTCGCTGGTTTCATAAGAAGCCACAAAGCCAATAGGACGTTTATTTAATCTATTACCGATTATACGCTGAATACCTTCAAAGGCCCCACCGCATATGAACAGGATATTTTCAGTGTTAATTGAAATAAGCTTTTGTTCAGGATGCTTTCTACCTCCTTGAGGTGGAACATTAATGATAGACCCCTCTAATAATTTAAGTAAAGCCTGCTGAACACCTTCACCACTTACATCGCGGGTGATGCTTGGGTTATCGCTCTTTCTTGAAATTTTGTCTATTTCATCTATGTACACTATCCCACGTTCAGCTTGCTCAACATCGTAGTTAGAAGCTTGCAACAAACGGGTAAGTATAGTTTCCACATCTTCACCCACATAACCTGCTTCGGTAATTACCGTAGCATCGGCAATGCAGAAAGGAACCTGCAATTTCTTAGCTATGGTTCTGGCTAAATAAGTTTTACCAGTACCAGTATCGCCTACCATTAGGATATTGCTTTTTTCAATCTGAACCTCGTCATCTACTTGGTTAGATTTATGAAGCAAACGCTTGTAATGATTATAAATGGCTACAGAAAGAACCTTCTTTGCAGCATCCTGACCTATTACAAACTCATCTAAATGAGCTTTTAAATCGGCTGGTTTTGATAAGTTAATTTTAGGCTTTGCCTTTGCAGATGGCTTATTTCCAACGGTCTTAGTTTCTTCTTCAAGAATTTGGTTAGCCTTCTCAATACAATTATTGCAGATATGTACGTTTTCGCCACTCACAATAAGGGCTACTTCCTTTTTATTTCTGCCACAGAAAGAACAATTCATAAGTATTACAAAGTTACGATTTCTCTATTACAAATCGACGTCTTGTAGCCATTGAAACAAAAATGGATAGCACAAATACTGGGAAAAACTTCTTCATAAACTCATCGTTAGCCTTGATTTCTGGCGTAGTAGCCTTATATTCAGCTAACATTTTAGTATATGCATCTGCACCAAATTGCGCAATAAAATTTGTTTTAATATAGGTTTCGTTCTGATAAACGAGTTCATTTATATGTCTTTGCAGTGCATCTGGATTGTAAGCACAAAACAAATAAACGAACAAAGCTGAACCTAAAGCCGTAAAAAGTGCTGCAATGCTGCCCATTAAAATACCTTGCCAAAAGTGGAAATTTTTGTTGGGGTGTTTCTTCTTAAAGTAAACAGTACCTACATAAAGGCATATTACACATATCCAAGGTTCAATAAATAACTGGTTGCGCACATCCAAAGAATCGGTTGTGGTAAAGTAATGCAATGATAAGATGAACAGCATCACCAAAAAGGCTGATGCCAAACCAGTTATAGCACCATATTGATATAATGGCAATTTAGATTCAAGCTCTAAAGGGGAAGGTTCAGGCACTACGGCCTTATTTTTTGAAGAATTTTTTGGCTTCATTAGGTTGTAAAGATACGGCAGTTTAAGGCTTAGCCCTAAACTTTTGGCAAGCAATTGGCTTAAAAATGAATAACTGAAAGGTAATTTATATAGTTACCCACCTAACAATCGTTTATCTATCGTTAAGTTTGCAAACGTAAAAAATTAAAGAATGTACTTTACCAATCCTGCTTTTCTTTGGGCTTTGCTTGCTTTAGCTATACCGATAGCTATCCACCTATTTAATTTTCAAAGACCCAAGCAGGTATTTTTTCCAAGTATCAAATTCTTAAAGCAAGTTCAGCAACAAACCAGAACACTTAGGGAATTAAAGAAGTGGTTGGTTCTAGCTGCCAGATGTTTATTCCTTACTTTTTTGGTATTGGCTTTTGCCCAACCTATCTGGAATACAGATAGTTCCGCACAAAACAACGCAAAATCAGGACAGAAAATAGTAGGTATTTATATAGATAACTCCAATAGTTTACAAGTGCAAGCAGGCAAAGGAACTGCTTTAGATGTTGCTATTTCAGCTGCTGAAAGAGCTGTAAACCAATACAATAGAGAAACAAAATTCCACTTAGTTACCAACGATTTTACCGTAAAGGGTGGCTGGTTTGTAAATAAAGACGAGGTACTTTCACAACTACGCAGCATTGATTTAGCCAACAATGCACGTACTAGTGCCGAGGTTATTCAACGTTTTCAAACAGCCTTTGCTACACAAAACAGCAAAAACAGGGAAGTATTATGGTTTTCAGATTTTCAGAAAAGCACTTTGGGTACAGATTTCAAAGGTTTAGTTTCTGATACTAATACCTATAATTACTTATTCCCAATAAGTACTGAAACCAAAAGCAATGTGGTTGTGGATAGCGTTTGGCTTGAAACCCCGTTTGTTCAAGTAGGCGTTAACAACACTTTAAACATTCGCCTACATAACTACGGCGATGCCACCGCTGAACAAATCGCGGCTAAGGTATTCTTAGACAATAAGCAAATTGGTGCCTCTACCGCTAATCTAAGCCCGAATGGCAACCACCAGCTATCGGTTAACTTTTCATTGAGCAGCAACAATACGCAAATTGGCAAAATAGAAATTAACGATGCCCCAGTAGTTTTCGATAATAGCTACTTTTTTGCCCTAAAGCCTGCTCCAAAAGTAAATGTGGTGGTAGTGCAAGACCTCCCTAATAACGCTATTCAAAAGGTTTTTAATAATCCATCGCTGTTTAATACTTCTTTATTTACCTCGGGCAATATTAACTACAGTAAGTTTTCTGAGGCGGATATTGTTGTAATTAGTCAGCTAGGCAGTATCAATAGTTCATTGACCGACCAACTGGTTAGCCTTGTAAATGCTGGAAAGAGCGTATTCGTTATCCCATCCTTAAACCCTGATAAAGGATCATACCAAAACCTGTTTACAAAATTAACTCTTGGTAATATAGATGTAGTTAATGCTTCAGAATTTCTTTCTACTGCCCAAACTTGGCAGGTGGTAATGCCAAACAAGAATAACGCCTTTTTTAAAGATGTTTTTGAAAGTGTAAGTGCACAAACTGCAAAGCCTTTTGCAAGTCCTTCAGTGAAGTTGCCAGCAGCTAATGCAATCCTTAATTACCAATCGGGCGAAACCTTCTTTAGTAAATATAATAGAGGTAACGGGCAAGTTCTTTTATTGGCTGCCCCTGCTTTTGGCGATGGCACCAATCTAAGTAAGCAATCCTTGTTTTTACCATTGCTTTTCAAGGCTGCATTTGGCAGTTTGAAGAACTTTGAGCCACTATCTTATACGTTTGGCACCAAGGAAATAACCTTAAATACCCAAGCTTTAGAAGGTGATGCTGTATTTAACCTAGTTAACGGTAGCGAAAAAGTTATTCCTGCACAGCAGCAACGCAATGGTAAACTGGTATTGGAGGTTCCTAAAAAGCAAATGCCAGCGGGAGTGTATAACCTAACAAATAATAAAGGTGAAGTGGTGAACAGCCTTGCATTTAACTATTCTCACGAGGAAAGTGACCTTAGTTTACTTGGAACTGACGGACTTAAGCAGTTAACTGCAAACGCCAAAAACATAAAAATAAGCGCCCCTATTTCAGATGGCGGTGCTACTGCCGATATAGCTAACGAAGGAAAGGGTACTGCACTTTGGAAGTATTTTATTATTGTTGCATTAGGATTTTTGCTTGCTGAAATCTTAATTCTTCGTTTCTGGAAATAATATGGCACTTACACTTATTACCAATACGATATTGGTAAATCCACAATCACAACTGCACTTAAAAGCAGTGAACATCCTTATTGAAGATGGTATCATTCAAACCATTGGAGAAGATACCATTAAGGTTGATGATGACGATTTGGACGAAGTATTTGATGCCGAAGGGGCCTATTGTAGTTTAGGATGGACCGATTTACGTTGCCAAAGTGGTGAACCGGGATTAGAAAGTCGAGAAACTTTGGAGTCGCTTGCATTAACAGCTGCTAATGGTGGTTTTACCCACGTTTGTATTTTGCCAAATACAAAGCCTACTATTTCTACTAGGCAGATGGTAGCTTACTTTAAAAATGCAGAAACAGAAAGTCCAGTTTCCTTTCACCCAATAGGTAGTTTAACCAAAAACTTAGATGGCAAACACCTAGCTGAAATGATGGATATGGCCGATGCTGGTGTAACCTTGTTTGCTGAAGCTGGTGCCATTGCCGATGCCGATATACTCTTAAAGTCATTACAGTATAGCGCAATGACAGGTGCTGCTATTATTGATAGACCAGAAGACCATCATATTTCGGCCTTTGGTCAAATGCACGAAGGCGAACAAAGTACCTTGCTTGGTTTAAAAGGCATACCTCCACTTTCTGAGTTACTGGCAGTCCAAAGAAATTTGACACTTTTAGAGTATGCTGGTGGTACCCTACACCTATCTTGTATCAGCACCAAAGAAAGTGTAGAAGCGATAAGAAATGCCAAGGCAAAAGGACTTAATGTAACAGCTAGTATAGCTGCCCACCAATTAAGTTTCTTGGATACTGATTTGGCAGAATTTGATACGTACCTTAAAGTTCACCCACCTTTCAGATCTCAAGAACATAAAGAAGCTTTATTAGCTGGATTGTTAGATGGCACCATTGATGCTGTTGAAACAGACCACACGCCTTTAGATACGGAAAGTAAATACCTAGAATTTGATTTGGCTACCCCGGGCATTGCAGGTCTGCAAACTGCCTACCCTGCCCTATTAACTGCAACTGATATTTCTGTAGAGCAAACCGCTCAATTGTTCAGCTACAGACCAAGGGCTATTGCCCAAATACCTGTTTACGAAATTGAAGCAGGCGAAATGGCCGATTTAACCTTCTTCCATCCAGAAATTAATACGCTTGTAAATACGGATATATGGAGCAGTCTATCTAATAACTCTCCCTTCTTTAATCAAAAGTTAAAGGGTGCCGTATTAGCTGTATATCATAAAGGGCAACTACATATGTGTTAATAGCGTAATTGCCCAATTTATTGACCTTATTTAGCCTTAGCAGTATCACTTGCTAAGGCTGTTTCTTTTAGTTTCTTGAGTTGCTCAGTAGCCCTATCTTCGTAGCCCATTTTGTTCGCAATAACAGCATCAAAATTTTTGCGGGCTTCATCTCTTTTACCTGTATAAGCATAAGCAGAACCTAAGTAAAACAAGATATCTGCTTGCTTAGGTGCATAAGACTTTGCTGCTTCAAAATGGTCGATTGAATTACTATATCTGCGGGCATCAAACTCATATTTTCCCAATTTAAAGTGAGCTGAATACAAACCAGGTTCAAAGAAAATCGCCTTTTTCAGCCAGTTTACTGCACTATCAGGCTTTTGGGTATAATCGAAATACAAGCCCATATTGTAATGTAAGAATGCATCTTTCGGACCAAATCGCAAACCACTTTCAAGGTATTGTTTTGCCATATCGTACTTCTTTTGGTCAAAATAAAGGACCGCTAATTTATTATAGGCATCCACAAATTCAGGACTTAATTCAATAGCAGTTTGTAAGCTACTTACTGCTTTGGCACTATCCTTCAATTCAGAGAAAATAAGACCTTTATAGAAGTAAGCCTTTGGTTCATACTTCGCTATTTTAATAGCCTTGTCCATATACTTTATAGCCATGGCATATTCCTTTAATACAAAGTGCATCTCCCCAATCTGAACTAGTAGGTCAGGAGTTTCTAACTTTAAAGCTTCTGCTTTTTTAGCTGCCTCCATTGCCAATTTAACATTAGGCAAAGTGTATAAAGCTTTGGATTTCAATAGCCAGAACCTACCTTGAGTACTATCTAAATATATTGCACGAACAGCATCTTTATAAGCTTGTTCGCCCTCTTTCTGATCAAGAAAGTAGTTACCTCTTCTAAAATACAATTCCGGATTTTCAGGATCAGCCAAAACGGCGTCGTTTAATGCCTTTAACTCAATGGTCTCAGAATAAGCAGTTTGCTCTGGAACATCTTGAATTGTTTGGTTGGGGTCTTTCTTTTCATCACAGGCAATAACTACCCAAGCCAAAAGTACCGTAAACAGCAAAGCGGAAATTTTTCTCATTCAATAATCAAAGATTGCGGGGAGTATAATTCCCTTAACGATGGCGCAATTTAGGTAGTATTATTTAACTACCTTTTTCTTCATATTATAATTGAGCCAAAAGGTCTTTAAAATTAAGCGGTTTGGTAAACATTACCAGGTTACCATCGGCATCTATTGGCCATTGATCCATAGGTTTATCCCAATAAATTTCAAGTCCGTTGTTATCAGGATCTGCTAAGTAAAGTGCTTCAGAAACTCCGTGGTCTGATGCACCTTGAAGAGTGATACCTGCTTCTTGAAGCCTGACAAACATTTGCGCTAAATCCTTTCTCGTTGGCAAAAGTATAGCTGCATGATACATCCCTACTCCCCTATCAGGTGCTGGAGGCATACCTGCGCTTTGCCAAGTATTTAATCCAATATGATGATGGTAATTACCTGCCGCCACAAATGCTGCGCTATTGCCAAAGCGCATTTTTAGAGAGAAACCTAATACCTCACAATAGAATTGGATTGACCTTTCTAAATCCGATACCTTTAAATGAACGTGACCTATTGTTGTTCCAGCAGGAATTGTATAGGTAGAAATCTCCTGATTATTCATAACGAAGGGCATCAATTGGGTCTAACTGCGAGGCTTTATAAGCGGGGTAATACCCACTAATTAAACCAACTAAGTTACAAACAATAAAGCCAATGGTTATCCATAGCCAAGGAATTTTAAAAGCCGCGCCTTCTGCTACCAAACCAGAAACTGAGTTACCAATCAATATCCCTAAGAAAATACCTACAATACCCCCTATCTGGCAAATCACAATTGCCTCTACCAAAAACTGCATGCGTATATTAAATGGTGTAGCACCCAACGCCTTTCTAACACCAATTTCTCTGGTGCGTTCTGTTACAGATACCATCATAATATTCATCAAACCAATGGCTGCACCTAGTAAAGTAAGTCCGCCTATGATATAACCTGCCAATTGCAAATAGCCTGTTACTTCTTCCATGCTTTTATTGATGCTCTCACTTCTAACCAACTCAAACGACTCAGGCTGGCCCATAGGGTCTTGACGTATTTTACGCATTACCCCTAAGGCACTTGCCATAGCTGCGTTTACTTCTTCAGCCGTAGTTGCTAGGGTTTGGATATTATAGTTATTACCATAATCGGCACTAAACTTGTTATGGGCATTAATAAGCGGAATTAATATATATCTTTCAGAAGAATTGTTGCCTACAGATGAACCAGTAGGCGCTATTATACCAATTACTAGGTACTTAGTTCCCAGTATTTGAATTTCTTGGTTAAGTGCCGATTCCTCGTTATCAAATAGCGCGTCTCTAACTTCCGTCCCTATGAGACAAACCTGATTTCCATCTACCAGCTCACCATTGGTGAAATTGCGACCTGTGGTAATAGAAAAGTTCTTTAATGCCAATAAAGCATTATCACCTCCTACTAAGGAAATATTAGGGTTGCTTTTCTTGGAGCCCCTTTTACATTCCGCATTGGAGGTAACGAAAGTAAATATGCTGGTAATGTATTTTTTATCCATTTGCTCCTTGTATTTCTTGGCATCGGCAAAGCTAATTTTAGGATAACTGTTTTGTACCATACCTCGGCGCCTTCTTCTACCACCTATTTCGCCTTTGCGTTTTATTTCAAAACTTCGGCTCCCCATTTCAGATAGGTTTTCATCTACTGAGTTTTGGATGCCATCAATGGCTGTTAAAATACCGACAAGAGCCGTTATGCCTATGGCAATAATTAAAGCTGTGAGCATGGTGCGCAATAAGTTGCCCTTAATTGCGGTTAATGCCTCCCTGCCGTTTTGTAAGATATTCATATAGTGAGTTACCAAATAAAAGTTGGCTTACCTTTTTATTGTGAGAGTTATATACTGATATAGTTTAAATAAGCAGTAATTAATTTTATGTAATTTTTATGTAACAAAATTTGTGTTTTACAAACTTAGTTCCGAAATTTAAACCGTACCAAACACCTGAAAGTATGACCAAACTTAATCAACTTAAGTCATTTTACGAAAATGAGTTGCTTGGCAAACTCCAAAAGCTGGAAGGTTTACGCAAGCGTGTAATTGGGCAGTTGGTATTTACCATCGTGGCCGGGGCTGTTTCATTTCCTTTAATGGCAATGTACTTGCTTCAAGTTGTAGAAGATACTGTGTATCTGTTTATGTTTATTCCGCTATTCGGATTATTAGCGCTTATGCTCTACATCATCTATGATAGCGTCTATAAAAATACTGCCTTTTATAAGCAGTACAAACGAGAAGTAATTTATCGGTTAATTAAGTTCATTAACCCTAGTCTTCACTATGATAATCGGTTGTTTGTTTCCACCAACGATTTCTACAAGTCTGGCTTTTTCGATAAAGGCATCAGTGTAGATTTTGATGGAGAAGAACACATAAGCGGGGTGATAGACGATGTAAATGTAGAGTTTTCTGAATTAGAAGTGGAATACAAAAACAAATCTGAGCGCAGTGCCAATGGCAGTAAGTATATGTTCAGAGGTGTGTTCTTTGTAGCCAAGGCGCCAAAACCTTTCCCTGCCGATATTGTGGTAATCCCAAAAACGGCTTCTGCTAAAGTTGGTCTAATTGCTATTGAAACCAATAACGAGGTTTTTAATAACTATTTCCAAATCCTATTGCCAAGGAAAGAAGAAGAAGCTTATGCTTTAGAAATGCTAAACTCAGACTTTATGGAGTCGTTAGTGAAGTTCAGAAACGAATTACCGAATGAAATTCACCTTTCCTTTGTGTACGATCAAGTGTTTATAGCCATTTCTCATGACGGCAATCTCTTTGAACCTAACCTATGGAAACATACAGTAGGCTTTGAGGCTATCATGAAGCATTTTAAAGATTTGTACTACCCTATAAATCTGATTGAGCACTTTGCAGCTCACAAAGCCATTCATATTGGCGATGAAAATGTTGACTACGAAGCAATGATTAATTCATAGTACAGCTTTTAGCATACAATCCAACAACCTCTGGCTTATATTTATAGGTCAGAGGTTTGTTTTTTTATAAGGGCTTATGGTATATTTGACCTATGGCAAATAAATACGAAGCTACGGGAACCTTATTTGAAATTTTCCCAGCCTTAAAATTGAGCGATAAATTTACCAAGCGTGAGTTTATCTTAGAAGTACTTGAAGGCAGATACCCTGAGTTTATCAAATTTCAATTGATTAACGATAAGTGTGACCTTATTGAGCCTTTCCAAAAAGGACAAGCAGTAACCATTTCTTTTAATCTTAAGGGCAAGCCTGTTCAAGACAGAAATGGAAATACGCAGTTCTATACCAACCTAGATTGTTGGAGAGTTCAGGCAGCATCGGCCACTGATAATACTAGCCAAGAACCAGACCCTGCTTTCTTTAACCAATCGCCTGTAAACGATGGTTATGGTAGCAGTCAAGATATGGACGATTTACCCTTCTAATAATTATTGGTTTCAAGATATACAGTCAGGCCTAATTCAAAGGCCTGATTTTTTTCCCAATACCTCAAGTAGTAAGGTAAATAAACACTTTTTAAAGTTTGTATTTTAGGAATCTAAAGATTCTTCCTTAATCAAAGAACATCCAGCGAACACCAAATCCGAAAGTACGGCGTTGTCCAGGGTAGAAAGGACTTTCCCAAAATCCATTACTACCTCCAACTCCTTGTAAAGCATTGCTAAAGCGCACAAAAAGAGTAGCCCTACCAATTTCGGCACTTACAAATGGCATGACTGAAACACTACCTGGGATTTCAAAGGATGTTGCAGCGTTACGGTCCTGTACCACCCAGTTATTCAGATAGGGCAAATAAGCATTACTCAGCCAAGCACTTCTGTATCTGACATCTATACCTGCTTGCAAGTGTAGCGCATTGTTAAACAGCCTTCCTTGGTAATACCACTTGCTCCAAACTAATAGTTCAGGAACTCGAATAACATCCGCACCATTAACAGTGGTATATTTTACTTGGTTTTCAAAAACGAATTTACCAGCCTTTAATGTTGGGTTTACTTCAATAAATAGGACTGAAGTTAAGTCGCTACTTTGTTTTGGACTAGCATCTGCCGAGAAATAGACTAGGTTTTGTAGGGTTTGCAGATTTCCTTTAAAGGTGATATTTGCCTTGTCTTTACCTAAGTGCAAGAAAGCAAATAGGTGTTGTGCACTTTGATTTTTAAAGTCGTTTTGCCAATTCAAATAAGCATTTCTGTAATCGAGTTGTTGTAAAGTAGCACTCCAATTTAGCAACTCTATACCTGCTCCAAACTTGCCAATTTTAAGAACCGAGCGCAATTCATAATCCCTACCCAGAATGTAATTAGCTGTTGTATTGAGTGTTGCATTCTTAAATGGCGACAGTTCAATATTACCTCCAATCCAAGTTTCTGTTCTATAACTGCCTTTGTAGTTATTAAAATAACTTACATAATCAAAGGTTCTGGTCTTCGCCCAAAAACTACCAGAAAACCATCGCCAGTTACGTCTAATACCAAGGGTATGTTCGTTTTCTTGAAATTTAAGTTCATCGGTAAAAAGGACTATACCAGTATCTAGGTTTGGATTATCCGTTTGTCTATAACTATACAGTGAACTGTTTTGGGCATCAGGATCCGAAAAGCTGTTTTTCTGGCGGTTATAGCTGTATCTATGAAAAACTACCAAGCCCAACTTTTTTACATTATACTCCTGATAAACTCTAAAGGAATACCTGAACTCCCTAGAAAGGGAGTTGTTACTGAGTCTTCCTCTTTCTTGCTCAAAATCAAAAAGATTGTTTTTAACCAAAGCTTTGGTATTAGAAGTATCGTTGGTTGTTGGTTGCACCCCACCGGTTTCTGCTAATCCGTGATTCATAAATGAATAATTAGCAAAGACCCTATAAAGCGAATCTTTAGAAGTAAAGCTTGTAAAGAACAATACACTACTGTGTGAGGCTTCTCTTTCTTCTGCGGTTGGGGTTCCTATTTGCTTTTGACTGCTAATACTCTTTATATCAAAACCTACATTAAGTCTTGAATTTACGTTTTGGGAGAAGCCAGCCTTTAAAATTTGTCTACCATTACCTCCTTGAAGATATTGGGCATAAGTAGTTGGTGAATAAGTATTTAAATAATGAATTTCTCCATTATTATAGGCGTAAGGTGTATAAATATCTATTCCTAATCTTCTTCCTATTTGAGTTGGTAATTCAAAATAAAGGGGTTGGGTGGCTGTTCCAATATTGCCTAAGTTTTGAAGAATCCTGTTAGGCTTCCAGGTATATTCCTCCATTAAATGAATATTGGTTAGGCTCGTATCAATCAAATATAAGGTATCTAAACCTTTGGCTACATCTGATTCTAAGACGAACCTAGTACTTTTAGGTCCGTATACATTTTTAGTGGTATCGTCTAATATTTGGGCATGTGCTTCTTGAAAAAAGCAACCAGCCATTAAAAACGCCACAACCACCAATAATACTTGTTTAATCACGTTGCAAAGTTAAAGGATATTTCAGTTACACCACTTCCGAATATGAACGGATAAAGGCATTGATTTGGTGCAATGGACTTTGATCTATAAACTTAACTTCAATAGGTAGGTAATAAAGGTTGTTTGTATCGTACCCTAATTCAGTGTAAAGTGCCAAAAGCTTAGCAAAATCTTTCTCTGTACATACCACATCATCTAACTCAAGTCCCTTTAAGTCAGCTTCTGTAAAGTTATGATGATCAGGATATTGCCTTGTTGCGATGATATTGTAATCCTTAGAAATGGCCTTGTAAAATGGCTTTGGCAAAGCTATTCCAGAGATAGCAACCACTTGGCTGCCCATCTTTAATAGTTTATTTTGAGAATTTATAGCTACATTATATTCAAACCCACTCATATACAAGGCTTTACGCTGTAATAATTTCGGTATTTCTGCGTAAACAGTAGCTAATTGGATGCTTTGCTTTTCGTCTGGTATTTTGGTAAAAATAATAGCATCGGCACGGGCAGCTTGACTTGTGCTTTCTCTAAGTCTGCCAAAAGGAAGCATAAAATCTTTAAAGAATGGTGCATTAAAAGGGGTTAAAATCAGCACAAAACCAGGCAAAACAGCCCTATGCTGAAAACCATCGTCCATTATTACGATTGGATTAGAAACGTGCTCTTTTACCCAATCTAAAGCGTAAACCCTTTTTTCGCAGACTATAACTTTTACTTTGGATTTAAACTTAGTGTAAATTTGAAATGGTTCATCTCCAATCATAGTTGGGTTAGCAGTTTCATTGGCAAGGATAAAGCCCTTCGTTTTTCTTCCATATCCTCGGCTAAGCACTACGATATTTCTATTTGTAATTGTAGGAAGGTTATTGATAAGCCATTCCGTATGTGGAGTTTTTCCTGTTCCACCCACTTGAATATTACCTACACAAATAACTGGAAATGAATAAGAAGTACTTTTAAAAACACCTGCATTGTACAAAAAATTTCTTACAGCGGTAACCCAACCATAAACTAAAGAAATAGGAAACAATAAGTACTTCAATAATTTTAGCATTGAGGAAAATTGGTCGAACCAAGCTTATAAATAAAAAGCCTTATTCAGAATATAGATAACTTGCGGCTATGCTCAGGTGGGTACTGGTTTTAGTGTTTGGAGTAATTACATTAAATGTAAATGCTCAAAAGCTTATTTGGCGAAAGGAATTCGCCGATAAAGGTAAAACTATTTTAAAACGTGAATACCAAGTAAGGGCTAATAAACCACAAATTTTAGAAGGTGAGGCTATTACCTATTTCAGTACCGGCTCTATTAAAAGTAAAGGTTCCTATTTAAAGAACAAGCCAAATGGATTTTGGCAGTTTTATTATGAAAATGGTAATCTGCAATTCGAGGTAAATTATTCAGATGGCATCCAAAATGGTCTGTATAAACAGTACTACCAAAATGGAAAGCTATCTAGAACTGGGGTTTTTGAAGCAGGCAAGAAGACTGGTAAATGGACCAACTTCTATGAAAACGAGCTGATTCAATCTGAAGGTGGCTATATTAAAGGGGTTAGAAATGGGCAATGGATAGGCTATTATGAAAACGGAAAAAAGAAATATGAACACTTCTATGAAAATGGCAAAAGCTGGTATATAGAGTTTTATGAAAGTGGCAGCCTAAAAATGGAAGGTAAAATGATAGGAGGTGTGAGCGATAGTGTTTGGACCTACTATTATGAAAACGGAAATATAAAAAGCCAAGGCATAGAAAAAAACGGCGTTAAAGAAGGTGCTTGGAAAACCTACTTTGAAAGCGGCTGTATTTTGGGTGAAGGCATTTTTGTAAACGGTGAGCCAAGTGGAAATTGGAAGTATTACCATGAATTTTCTGGTAAGTTAGCTAGCGAAGGTAGCTATGCCAATGGTCAACAAGATGGTAACTGGCGCTTATTCTTTGAAAATGGACAATTACAAGGCACAGGTAACTACCAAAAGGGTACAGGACCCTACAAAGAATTTTATGAGAACGGTAAGCTTAAAGTTTCTGGTGAGTATATGGATGGGCTGCAAACTGGCGAATGGCTTTACTACGATGAAGATGGCGTAAAAGAAGGTGTTTGCAATTACCTTGAGGGACAAGGAAGCTATGAAGGCTTCTACCCCAATGGGAAATTAAAAACCAAAGGAACGCTACAAAAGGGTAAAAAAGTAGGTACTTGGAGCTTGTTCGATAGCAATGGGAACTTAACTGGAACCTTTGTTTCGTTCCAAGAAAATGCAACAGGTAAACCCATAGTTCATTTGAATACACCTGTAATTGATACAATTAAGGTTGTTCCAAAACCTCAAACATCAACATTATCTAGTTTAAGGAAAAAGCGAACATTTTACCTTGCAGCAAAAAACAACGAGCGCTGGTGGTTAATAGGAAGTGTAAATCCACTCGCCCTATTATCCAATAACCTTCCATTAAGTTTGGAGTATTATATCCCGAATAGGGTTGGGGTGGAAATCATATTCAGCCTAAGGCGAAAACCATTTGCGGGTAATTTTAATGATCCAGCACCTAATATCACCTATACCCAAGGTTATTCAATTGGTCTTCAGCATAGATTTTATGAAAAGGATAAAGGCTATGGATCGGTTTATTTAGCTGGTGGTGGCCATTTTGCCGATTTTAATCATACCTATGTGCAACAAGGTAACTTTCCTTTAAACGATACCAAAACCTATTATTATGGTACTGAAAAAAGGTTTGAATTAATTGGTTTATTAGGCTGGAGGGTTGATAGGAATATCACTACCACGAAGAAAATAACTTTTGATTTTTTTGGCGGATTAGGGTTCGGACAAAGGCAGTTACTACTTGATAACAACGCCTTTTTTACTGACCTTAACAAAAACAAATCATATACCCCTTTCAGAATTGGGGTTAGTTTCGGGTATTTGTTTTAATTTTGTAGGCTTGCACGATAAATACCTGCCTGCCAGTAATAATGAATGAAACTTTAGAGCTCGTACTCTCGCCAGAGATCGCATTTGATAACGAGCAACTTTGCGACTATCTCAGTAAAACAACGGGAAATACAGTAGTACCTGACAATGTTGCTTTGATTCGCCGTTCCATTGATGCCAGAAGTAGGCAAATTAAGGTAAACTTAAAAGTTCAGATTTTCCCTGATGGAGTAGTTCCTGAACTTATCTCCTACGTTCCAGATAAATTACCTTATGTAGGAAATGCTGAGCAAGCCATTGTAGTTGGTGCAGGTCCTGGAGGGCTATTTGCTGCGTTAAGGTTAATAGAGTTAGGTATTAAGCCTATCGTTTTAGAGCGAGGCAAAGATGTAAGGGCCAGACGTAGAGATTTGGCTGCCATCAATAAAGATAATATTGTAAACCCTGAAAGTAACTATTGCTTTGGCGAAGGCGGTGCTGGCACTTATTCAGATGGTAAATTATATACACGGTCAAATAAGCGAGGAGATATAAGAAGGGTACTGGAAATATTCGTTGCCCACGGAGCTAACCAAGTTATCTTAGCCGATGCCCATCCACATATTGGTACTAATAAATTGCCTGCTATTGTAGCTGCCTTGCGTGAAACCATTATTGCCCACGGTGGTGAGGTGCATTTTGATAGCAAGGTGGTTGATTTCAAATTGGAAGGGTCCGAAATGAAAGGGGTAACCCTTTCAAATGGCAATCAACACGATGGTATAGGGGTTATTTTAGCAACTGGCCACAGTGCAAGAGATATTTTCGAGCTTTTAGCAAAGAAAGATATTCTGATTGAGGCTAAACCATTTGCCCTTGGGGTAAGAGTGGAACACCAACAGCAATTGATTGATAGTATTCAATACAAACTTCCCGAGCGTGGTAAATACTTGCCACCTTCTAGTTATAGTCTTGTAGAACAAGTGCGTTACAAAGGTGAAGACCGTGGGGTTTTTAGCTTTTGTATGTGCCCTGGGGGATTTATAGTGCCATCGGCTACAGCTCCAGGCGAATTAGTAGTAAATGGAATGAGTCCTTCAAGGAGAGATGGTAAG
Source organism: Cytophagaceae bacterium (assembly GCA_027487695.1). Lineage (GTDB taxonomy): Bacteria > Bacteroidota > Bacteroidia > Cytophagales > Flexibacteraceae > JAIYDB01. Next base: position 100,913 of record JAIYDB010000019.1, read on the forward strand.
TATGCGAACTCTGGTATTGTAGTAGCCATAAACGAACCTGACTGGCAAGGATATGCTAAGCACGGAGTTTTAGCAGCTCTTGAATTACAATCGGCAGTTGAGCGAAAGGCATGCGAAGTTTCAGGTGGTGGACAAGCAGCACCAGCCCAAAGATTGATGGATTTTACCTTTAATAGATATAGTTCTTCGTTATTACCTACTAGCTATCAGCCTGGGTTAGTAAGTACCCAAATGGGTGAAGTATTACCAGAATTTATTCATAAACGCTTGCAAGAAGGTTTCAAAATGTTTGGGCAGAAGATGAAAGGCTATTTAACTAACGAGGCCCAAGTTATTGGAATTGAAAGCCGTACATCATCGCCAGTGCGCATACCAAGAGAAAGAGAAACCTGCGAGCACCCTATTACCAAACGCCTTTTTCCTTGCGGTGAAGGAGCTGGATATGCAGGCGGAATAATGTCTGCAGCAATGGACGGCGAACGTTGTGCAGAAGCCCTAGTTCGTGCCTATGCAAAGCACAGTTTACACTTAGAAACAACCTAATTATGAGCAACGCAATAGAAAATACAAAAACTGTAGCCTTTTATACCTTAGGTTGCAAGCTTAACTTTTCGGAAACGAGTACCATTTCTAGGTTGTTTGAACAGAAGGGTTATCGTAAGGTGAACTTTGAAGAAGGAGCTGATATTTACATTATCAATACTTGTTCGGTTACTGAAAATGCTGATAAAAAGTGCAAGAAGGTTGTTTCTGAAGCCAAGAAGTTAAACCCTGATAGCTTTGTTTCTATCATAGGTTGCTATGCCCAGCTTAAACCTCAAGAAATTGCCACTATACCTGGTGTTGATGCGGTATTAGGTGCTGCAGAAAAGTTCAGGATGTTTGATTTTATCCCGAATTTTGAAAAGAAAGAAAAGGCGCAGGTTTTTAATTCACCAATTAGAAATGCTTCTGCCTTCACTTCGTCATACAGTGTAAATGATAGAACTAGAACTTTCTTAAAGGTACAAGATGGTTGCGATTACTCTTGTAGCTTCTGCACTATTCCTTTAGCAAGGGGTTCTAGTAGGTCTGATAGTATTTCAAGTGTGGTTAATCAAGCCAAAGAAATTGCAAGCAAAGGCGTAAAGGAAATTGTACTTACAGGTGTTAACATTGGCGACTTTGGTCTGCAAGATGGAAGACGTGTAAATACCTTTCTGGATTTAGTAAAGGAATTAGATGAAGTTCAAGGTATTGAACGCTTCAGAATCAGTTCAATTGAACCTAATTTGCTAAATACTGAAATCATAAATTTAGTAGGCAATAGCAAAAGGTTCGTTCCTCACTTTCATATCCCGTTACAATCTGGTAATAACAAACAATTGGCTGCAATGCGCAGAAGATACAAGCGTGAGCTGTATGCAGAAAGGGTTGAAGCCATTAAATCTGTAATGCCAAATGCTTGTATTGGGGTTGATGTTATTGTTGGATTTCCAGGTGAAACTAATGAAGACTTTAAAGCTACTTATGAGTTTATCAACAACTTAGATATTAGCTACTTACACGTGTTCACTTATAGTGAACGTGCGAATACCCACGCACTAAATATAACTCCTGTTGTACCTGGAAATATCCGTGCAGATAGGTCTAAAATGCTGCATACCCTTTCAGATAAAAAGCGTAGGGCATTTTATGAAACCCAGTTGGGAACTACCCATACTGTTCTTTGGGAAAACGATATTGAAGAGGGACAAATGCACGGCTTTACAGAAAACTATGTACGTGTTGCCGCCCAATACGACCCAGCCTTAATTAACGAAACCAGTTTAGTAACCCTTACTGAATTTAACGATAGAGGAACCGTTAACTGCACTTTAGCAGAAGAAATTCTCAATCATTAAGGGCTTACTAATTCAATAAAATACCAACGATAAAGGCAAATAATTGTAGGCAATTATTGCCATTCAATTACATTTGTCTTTATGATAGTTGCAGTAATAGGAGCAGGTACTATGGGGCTGGGCATAGCCCAAGTTTCAGCACAGTTTGGTTTTGAAACATTGTTATTCGATGTGAACGAAACTGCTTTAGCCAAGGCAAAAGATACTGTTTTGACGTCGTGGGCAAAGCTTTTAGAAAAAGGCAAACTCACTGCTGAACAGGTAGAAAAGGCTACTGCTAATTTCAGCACAACTTCTGATTTTGCGCTTTTAAAAGCTGATTTTATTATTGAAGCTATTGTTGAAAAGCTAGAAGTTAAGCAAAAACTTTTTCAAGACCTTGAAGCCCAGAATTCTGAAACTGCGGTATTTGCTTCAAATACTTCATCATTAAGTATTACTAAGATTGCTTCGGCTTTAACTCATAAAAGTAGGTTTATTGGTTTGCACTTCTTTAATCCGGCAACGCTTATGCAGTTGGTGGAAGTAATTGCAGGTGCTGAATCAGGCTCAGAAGCTCTTCAAAAGGCTGCCAATTTTGCTAAAGCCTGCAATAAAACTACTGTTCAGTGTGCAGATAGCCCTGGATTTATAGTGAATAGGGTGGCTCGTCCGTTTTACACTGAAGCACTATTAATTGCAGAAGAGCGCATTGCCGATATCTCTGAAATTGACGACCTTATGGAAGCCACAGGATTTAAACTAGGTCCTTTCCGTTTGATGGATTTGATTGGTAACGATATCAACTTCGCAGTTACCAACAGCCTTTTTGATGCCTTCTACTACCCTGCCCGCTTCCGTCCGAGCAGAATGCAAGGACAAAAAGTTGATGCCAAACACCTTGGCAAAAAAACAGGACGTGGCTTTTATCAATACTAAACTGCTAAGTTTAGCTAAATATTTAAGGAAAAATGCATTAGTATTGCTTAGGCTTTTTTAGTTTTACAGCTAAGCTTACTAATTATGAGTTTCACCAGCAATAACCTTCGCTTTTTAAGAAAAAAATTTGGCTATACTCAAGACCGCTTTGCAGAAGCGGTAGGTATAAAGCGTTCATCATTAGGAGCTTACGAAGAAGGTAGGGCCGAAGTAAAACAAGAGGTATTGGAAGTAATGGCTAACCTTTTCGGGGTTACTGCCTACGACCTTAAAAATACTAACCTCACCCAAGTAATTAGTAATGTACCCAATAGGGTTGCACCTCCTACTACCCCACCCGACCCAAGGCCACTAACCCCACAACCGTTTGCTAATATCCCAACAGCAAACCCTAGTGCTGGGCAAGGGACCCCATTTCAAACAAATGCGCCTTTCAGTAATCTGTTTGAAACCCCAAGGGTAATTGAACCTGCTCCGCAGCCTAGTACTAACAATCCGGTTGCAGGTTACCAGGCACCAATAACGCCAAATCCTGTTGTTGAAGAACTTAAAAAGCAGGCTCAAGACGAAACAAAAAAGCCAGAAACAGAACCAGCCGCTCCCAAAAAACAATCGCCAAAGATTGATCATGATTTCCTAACTGGCAGAGAGTGCAGGTATTTGGCCTATACTGCCAATGAAAATGGAAAGCCATTGCTTAATATGGTAACTGCCGAACAAAGCAAAGACTATCTGAAATCATTAAACGATGTTAAGTTTTTAAGTGGATTAGAAACGCTTTCTTTTCCTTGGGCACAAGAAGGCGCTTTTTACAGGGCATTTGAATTACCTACAGAAGCTCAATTTTGGGTAATTGGTAAGTTTTGTAGGAACTGGATAACCCTAGCTGAGATGAGCAAGTTTGTGGTTGTGACTAACAAAGGACTGCAATATGGCATCCTAGAAAAAACCGACCATAAAGAAGGAATCACCTTACAAATAGGTGCCAATACCAAGCAAATTTCTTGGGAAAGTATCCTCGAAATATGGCAACAGGAAGCTGTAATTAGTCCTGAAAAGGCGGGTGAAAACTCTGCACTTCAAAGAATTATGGGCAAACTAACCGACCTTCAAACAGAAATTGCAGCCATACAAAAGTAAAACTGCAATTCTTAAATAAATCTTAAGGTTGTTTTTAAAGGCCAAGAAGAGCAATAGTGTAATTTCTGTCTATTTTCCCATTAGGTGTATAAGCGAAATTAGGCAGGGAGTAAACAGCCTTTACATCGTGGTACTTAGCTAGTTTAGCCTTTAAATAGGTTTTAAGGCTATCTGCTTCTTCCATTTTATACTGCTCAATGATAAGAACTAGCTTTTGTCCTAGGTCCTTATCAGGCAAACCAGCTAAGATAAAAGGTTGCTTAATACCAATTTCAGGTAGGTAAGTGCCTATTTCCTGTTCTAAGGCATCTAAATGTAGCTTTATGCCGCCACTATTGATTACAAAGTCTAATCTTCCTTTGAATCGGAATGTGGTAGGACTAAGTACCTCAACTAAATCATTGGTTTGCATCCATTCCCCATTGGTAACATCTGCACGGAGGCGCAAGGCACCTTCCTCACTAGTCTTCACCTCTACCATAGGCATTGCAGTAAAGTAGCCCGAACGGTGGTAACCATTAACCCTACGCAAGGCAATATGGCTCACAGTTTCAGTCATCCCATAAGTATGGTATATAGGGATAGGGAAATTAACTATTTCCTTTTCTAGCATTGGAGGGATGGCTCCCCCACCAACTATAATATTCTTAAGCTTACCAAAATCGGATATTAGTGTTTCCCAGTGCTGAACCAAATTGGCTAATTGCAAGGGTACAACTGCCATAAATGTTGGTTTCAAAGGCAAATTACTAGCGAAAGGATTGCTAGTCGCCTCAGCTAGAATGATATCAGCATCTAACTCAGCAGCCCTAATGAGCATCATTTTCCCACCGATATAATGGGTATTAATACAACAGTAAAAGACATCAGATTTCTCTAGTCCAAAATGAGAGTTTGTTTTAAACGCACTCTTTTCAAGTTGACTGCGACTTAGTATTATTGTTTTAGGAGTTCCAGTACTACCACTTGTAGTAATAGCAAGCTCTTCAAGACCAGAATTGTACTCCTTTAGAAATGATAAACTGGGTTTAGCCCACTCAGGTGCATTTTCATAGTTAAATGCCAACTCTGGAGTGTAGTTAAAAACTTGCTCCCCCACATATATTTTCATGTTCTGGTGTTACGCCTTAAGGTACTTTATAATCAATGTGGCAGTTTTGTCCGATGCGCTTTCTTTACCTAGAACCTGCTGAATTTCAGCATAACCCTTTAATACTGTATTTCTATATTCTTCATTGAAAAGTAAAAGCTTCAATTCAGCCGATAGGTTACTTGGGTTAAACTCATCCTGAATTAACTCTTTCACTATAAGCTTATTGGCTATTAAATTCACTAAGCTAATAAACTTAACTTTAATAAAGGAACGTGCAATGGCATAGGTTATCTCGCTAGTTCTGTAGCAAACTACCTGTGGTACATTAAACATAGCAGTTTCTAAGGTAGCAGTACCGCTAGTAACGATTGCTACACTAGCCTGCTTTAGCAAGTCATAGGTTTGGTTGTACACAACCCTGATGGTATCGTGCCTTCTGAATTTCTCGTAGTATTCTTGAGGCAGATTATTCATACCCGCAATTACAAACTGATAGTTCTGCATAAATGGTGGGATAATACTCACCATAAAGTGCAGGAGGTGCTCTATTTCTTGCTTTCTACTACCGGGTAAAACAGCAATGATAGGTCGTTCATCTAACCCGTTTTCAGCCCTGAAATTATCATTTGCCTTATGAGCTAATACAGCATCAACAACCGGGTTACCAACATAATCTACCTTAACATCATACTTAGCATAAAACTCAGTTTCAAAAGGAAGTATGCAGAACATCTTATCTACATATAGCTTCACCTTTTTAACCCTGCTAGCATTCCAAGCCCAAAGCTTAGGAGAAATATAATAGTGCGTTTTAATGCCTATACTTTTAGCAAACTGAGCAATACGAAGATTGAAGCCAGCAAAATCAACTAAAATTACTACATCAGGTTTATAGCTGGCAATATCTGATTTACAGTTATTGATAGACTTTCTGAGGGTACCTAGGTTTCTGAACACTTCATAAAAACCCATAAATGAGATTTCCTTGTAGTGTTGCACGAGGTCTAATCCTGCATTTTTAGATAAATCGCCACCATAACCCCTAAACTGTGCAGCTGGATCTTGCTTCTTAATAGCCTTTATTAAGTTGCTTGCGTGCAAATCGCCTGAGGCCTCACCTGCTATGATATAGTATTTCATAAGTTGTTTTTTGAAGGCATAGAGCCGTAAATAATTATGGTCTAGCCAAAATACTCTACAAAATTACGAGGCGTTTCGTAAAGCTTTAATGAATGCAGCTGCGCTCTTGGTTCCGCTTCATGAATTGCAGGGGCAAGAATATTCCAAAACTCAATAATTAGGTTTTCGCAGCTAGCGAGCTTGCCAACCATAAAATCTACATCTAAGTTCAGGTTCTTATGATCAACCTTATCTACTACCAAGGTTTTAGTAATGGTTGAAAGTTTCTTCAAATCCATCACAAAGCCAGTATCAGGATTAGGGATACCTTTTACAGTAACAATAAGCTCAAAGTTATGTCCGTGCCAATTGGCATTAGCACAGGGACCAAAAACCGCGTTGTTTTCCTCTTCAGTCCATGCAGGATTGAAGAGTTTATGGGCGGCGTTAAAATGTTCAATTCGGCTTATGTAAACCATTACTAAAATCGGTACGTTTTATTTTGCAGCAAATATAAAAAGAAAGGTAGCCCCAAAAATGCACTAATTACTCCAATGGGTAATCCAGCTGGCGCATATAGCCATCTGGATATGATATCGCACCACATTAAAAGCACGGCGCCTATTAAAAATGTAGCGAAAGTACCCGCTTTGGAACCGACTGGAAAAAATGCTCTTGATAAATGCGGTACTACCAATCCTACAAATCCAATTATACCCACCGCCGAAACAGCAACCGCTGAAAACAAGCTACTTAGCACCAAAAGAGTGTATTTTAACTGATTAGTGTTTAGCCCTAAGCTATTGGCTCTCTGTTCGCCTTGGGTTAAAATTTTGATTGATGGAGAAAGCAATAGCGTAAATACGAAGCTTACTAGTGCTATAATAAATACCAGGAGCAATAACTGCCAAGTGCTTCTATCCATAGAACCAAGCAGCCAAAAAATTATAGACCGTAATTTATTTTCTTCTGTTGAGTAAAAAATCAAAAGGCTATTTAAGGCTCCCGCTAAACTGCTGAGTGCTATGCCAGCTAATATCAATTTAAGGGTTTTTGATTCTTTGTATGCTTGCGTGCTTAATGCCAAACTTAATATGGTAACTAAAAAAGCACCCATTGCAGCCCAAACTGAAATACCATATAAACCTAAGAATGCAACTGGTAAAAAACCTAGAATGGCTGCATTTGCCCCTAACGATGCCCCAGCGGAAATACCAAGTAGGTAAGGGTCTGCTAGGGGGTTCTGGAAAACAATTTGCATTTGATACCCAGATAATGCCATACCACCACCAATTACTATTGCCATCAAAGCCCTCGGTAATCTGAGCTGCCAAATAACGCTTGCTTCTATAGAGTTTTGATAGGGGTTTGTTATAATTTCAAGAATATTAGCATATTGCAATTGGAAGCTACCTAAGGAAAGGCTTAATAACAGGCCCAATACTGCAAGTAACACAGTAATTGTGATTGTTATTACATGAAAAGCACTACCGCCTTTGGCTTTCATATCGTATTTTAGTTGCCAGAAATAACGCACCTAAAGCTGATTTACATTTAGTGGTATTTCCTAAAGCCTATGTTTGAAAATGCTCAAGAAAACCTGCCAATTGTTAATCATGCAAGAATTCATGCTTTAAAAGCTCATTTAACCGATAGCCAACTTAAGGAGGTTATTGAGATTTATTTGAGCGAAGCAAAGGTAATACACCTAAAACTTATTCAAGCACTCTACAATGAAGATTGGCTACTAGCCTCCAACCTTTTCCATCAATGGAAAGGGGCAGCCCTAAGCATAGGTTTGGATAGGCTTGGTAACTGGCTTCAAGTACAAGAAAACTGTGCCAACAAGCTACCTTTTCTTGAATTATTGGATATACTTAGTAATCTGATAACCAAAACCAATTTTGAATTATCCGAATACCTACCCCCTTCACAACTTATACCTATGAAAAAAATTCTAATTGCTGAAGATAGCCTTGCTATTCAAAAATTAACCAAAAATATCTTCCAAAACCAAGGCTTTGAAATTACCACTGCTAGAAATGGTGAACAAGTGCTGGAAATAATGAAAGAGGAAACTTTTGATGCTATTCTTTTGGACATTGTAATGCCTGTTTTAGACGGTATAACAACAGCTAAAAGAATTCGCGATTTAGAAGCTAACCCTGGTGATTTACCTTTGATTGCCATTACGGGAAACCCTAATAACTATACGGAACATGAGTATTTTGAGTTCGGGTTTGATAGGGTTATGCAAAAACCTATTAACTTTGATGTATTGCTTAAATGGGTAATTGAATTAACCCACTCTGAATAAATGAAAGTAACCACCCACTATCTGCATAAACTGGAGGAACTTTTCGCTGAGAGCGATTACATACTCAGATATGAAAAGGGAAGTTTTAAAAGCGGCTGGTGCGTTCTGAACGATACCAAAGTAATCCTAGTAAACGCTTTTTATCCATTAGAAGGAAAGGTAAACTCCTTAATTGAGATTTTGAGGAGCGTGAAACTAGATACCCAAAAGTTTTCTGATAAGAGCAAAAAGCTCTACTACGAGGTTACTCAACTCGAAATTGAGCTACCTAAAGGAAAAGAATAAAACACTATTTACTTTTTCTTACCCTTTGGAGTAGGACGCTGACCACCTTTTAACGGATCGCCCTTTTGTTGGGTTACCACTTTAGGGGTTGGCGGGGTTGGCACATTAGGTTCTTTCTGCTTTTCTACCACTTCTATTGGCCTAGTTGCAGGATCAGTTTCTGTAACCACTACTTTCGGAGCCTTCTTGGAAGAATCAGTAGTTGTTGCTGGCTTAGGAGCTACTAGATCTTTAGTAGGCACAACCGGTACTTTGTTTTCTTCCTGGTCACCAAAATCATCAGTAGTATCGGTATCTACTGGCATAGAAGGCAAATCAGCACCTTCAACATCGTCGTCTTTTTCGATAACTGGAAGCGCAGGACCTTGTCTGAATTGTTCCTTCAAAACAGAATCTTTTTCAGCAAACTGCATATTGGAAAGGCTATCCTCTTTACTAGGTTTGTTAAAAACAGTAACCATAGGAATGGTAGCTATCATTTTTTCCTTCTGCTTGTAAGGAACGTATCTGGCAATTAGGTGTTCATCTTTCAACTTCAGATTCAAATCCAATGGAGTTGAATCTGGTCCAAGTTTTGTTGTAAACTGCTTCTTGGCGGCTTCCTTATCTAGGTAAAAAACGCTCTGGTATGCAGGACATATATACTCAGTTCTCTTGCAGCTCATAGCCACAAGTGAAAACATGGTAAATAACAACAGACCTTTGAAGAAAGTAGCCTTCATACGTTTCGGTGCACAAAGGTAAACATTAAACAAACAAAATTTGCCCTTTTTGTTAAGAATAACGCCCCAATTATGCTACAAAAATAGAAATACCGATTGAGCAAGCCCAATCGGTATTTCTTAGAATCCTAAATTATGCAAAGGTTTAGTCTAAATCAAACTTAATACCTTGTGCTAATGGCAAAGCAGTTGAATAGTTAACCGTATTGGTCTGACGACGCATATACGCTTTCCAAGAATCTGAACCAGATTCTCTACCACCACCTGTTTCTTTTTCACCACCAAAGGCACCGCCAATTTCAGCACCTGAAGTACCAATATTAACGTTGGCAATACCGCAATCGCTACCCTTATAACTTAAGAATAGTTCTGCTTCCAGCATATTAGTAGTGAAGATAGAAGATGATAAACCTTGCTTCACACCATTCTGAATAGCGATAGCGTTGGTTACATCGCCTTCATACTTTAATAAGTATAAAATAGGCGCGAACGTTTCATGCTGAACCATTTCGTAATGGTTTTCAGCTTCAACTATGGCAGGTACTACAAAGTTACCTTTAGCTAATTCACCATCAGTAATTACAGTACCACCGTAAATTAGCTTTCCACCTTCTGCCTGAACGCTAGTTAAAGCATTAGTAAAGTTGGTAACCGCATCTTTATCAATCAATGGTCCTACCAAGTTGCCTTGCTCTAATGGGCTACCAATTGGCAACTTAGGATATAAACGTAATAGTTCAGATTTTACTTTTTCGTACACATCTGAATGAACAATTAAACGACGTGTAGTTGTACAACGCTGACCAGCAGTACCCACTGAACCGAAAATAGTAGCTGCAATAGCCATCTTTAAATCGGCCGATGGAGCAATGATAATTGCATTGTTTCCACCTAGTTCAAGAATAGATTTACCTAATCTTGCACCAACTGCAGTACCTACAGCCTTACCCATACGCGTAGAACCAGTAGCAGAAACTAAAGGTACACGAGTATCTTCAGACATACGCTTACCGATATGTGCATCGCCAATAATTAAGCAGAAAATACCTTCAGGAAGGTTGTTTTCTCTTAATACTTCTTCCATAATTTTATGGCAAGCAATAGCAGTTAAAGGTGTTTTCTCACTTGGCTTCCAGATACATACATCGCCACAAACGGCTGCAAGCATACTATTCCAAGCCCAAACCGCCACAGGGAAGTTAAAGGCAGAAATAATTCCGCAGATACCTAGTGGATGCCACTGCTCAAACATTCTGTGGTCAGGACGTTCGCTAGCCATGGTTAAACCATATAACTGACGACTTAAGCCTACAGCGAAATCGCAGATATCAATCATTTCCTGAACTTCGCCAAGACCTTCTTGGATAATTTTACCCATTTCAAGCGATACTAGTTCACCTAGTTCTTGCTTGTAATGACGTAGCTTATCGCCGTACTGCCTAACGATTTCGCCACGCTTAGGAGCAGGCATTTTTTTCCATATTTCAAAAGCAGCTTGTGCTTCAGAAATACAAATTTCATAGTCGGCATCGTTAGCCATACTTACCGTAGCAAGGTATGCACCATTGATTGGCGAGAAAATTTCACGAGTTTGTGCGCTTTCAGAACCAGACTTTAAACCTGTGTACCAGGCTGAGTTATGGTTAGAAATACGAAGCTTGGCAAGAATATCTTGTACCGAGGCCATATATTTGGTGAATTAATAGTTTACTGTTTTGAATTACAAAGATTAGCAAACTAGCTGAATAATTAAGTAACAAACCTCACAGAATTTAAAAAGAATGAAGAAAGTTTGGCAATGGCTTAAAGCCCACGTTATTGAAGACTTCCACCCACTCAGCTATGGGTTAATGGCTATCTACTTGGCAGCTTGGATAATCCTGAACTATACCATCAATTTAGAAAACGGAGTTATTGATAGCCACTTCGGAACGTGGACCTGCTTTTGGCTGTATTTACTCATGAACTGCACCGTTTATTTAGGTGCTTGTGCCATCCTCTCGCTGAGTAATCCAAAGTACAGGGGTATTTGGAGTACAAATATGTTGATGCGTGCTTTTGTAGGATGTGCACTCATAGCAGCCGACCGTTCCTTTTATCTATATGATATTGTACAGCAATGGATTACCGATTACGATGTAATGGTATTTGTAACTAAAGTAGCTAATCAATATGTATCTGTAATAGTGACCTTGATAGCCCTGTTCATTTTTTACAAAGCCACAGGCGATAGCAAACGCATTAACTACTACGGACTTGCGGGCAAAAACCTAGATGTGAAACCCTATTGGCAATTGTTTCTGCTCATGCTACCTCTTATATATCTGGCAACGTTTAATAGCGGGTTTATTAACTACTACCCTACTTTTAAGCGATGGGAGGTATTACCGAAGCTAGATATAGCCCCTATCCAAACTGTATTGTTATATGAAGGCAGCTACCTTCTGAACTTTATCCAAGTAGAGATGCTATTCCGTGGGTTCCTTGTTTTGGGGGTGGGTGTTGCTATTGGCGAACGTGCCATTATCCCGATGGTGGCGGTATATTGTGCCCTACACTTTGGCAAACCTGTAGGCGAAACCATTAGCAGCATATTTGGCGGCTATATACTAGGAGTACTTGCATTTAAATCCAGAAACATTTACGGAGGCATATTCCTACACATGGGCATAGCCGCAGCGATGGACTTATTCGCTTGGCTGGTAAAGTACGGGTTTAGAATACCTAGTTAGCGGAGGTATTGGGAGGAAAGGCGGATAGGGAATAGCTTACACCACCCCCATTTCCTGCAAACGTTGCTCCAATGCCATTTCGTCCTTAATATATACTTCACGGACTTTGCTGCCTTCTGGCGGACCAACAATGCTGTAGGCTTCTAGCTGGTCCATCAAGCGGCCAGCACGGGCAAAGCCTAGTTTAAGCTTGCGTTGGATAAGGGAGGTACTTCCTTGTTGGTAACGTACTACCACACGAGCTGCCTCAGCAAACATTTTGTCTAACTCATTCAAAGCAAACTCTTTGGTATCGCCGCTATCGTCGTTAGGGTCAACGAATTCTGGGAGTTGGTAGGCTTCAGAATAGCCTTGTTGGTTGCCTATCCACTCACAAATAGCCTCTACCTCTGGGGTATCTACAAACGGACATTGCAAACGGGTAAGTTCTGAGTTAGAACTAAATAGCATATCTCCCTGCCCAATCAAGTTTTCGGCACCTGTTTGGTCTAGGATGGTTCTACTATCAATCTTACTGGTAGTTTTAAACGATAATCTTGCAGGGAAGTTGGCCTTAATTAAACCGGTAATTACGTTAACAGATGGACGTTGCGTAGCCACTACCAAGTGAATACCAATGGCACGAGCAAGTTGCGCCAAACGAGCAATTGGGGTTTCTACCTCTTTGCCGGCAGTCATCATTAAGTCTGCCAACTCATCAATAATCAATACAATGTATGGCAAGAAACGGTGGCCATCAGTAGGTAACAACTTACGTTCTACAAACTTGAGGTTGTATTCTTTCAGGTTCCTACATCCTGCTTCTTTCAGCATACTGTAACGCATATCCATTTCCTCACAAAGGCTGTTCAGAGTATGGATAACCTTCTTGGTATCTGTAATAATAGCGTCTTCAGTATTGGGAAGTTTGGCTAAGAAATGCCTTTCAATGGTAGAATAGATGCTTAATTCCACCTTCTTAGGGTCAACTAAAACCACCTTTAATTGGCTAGGGTGCTTCTTATATAATAAGGAAGTAAGCAACACATTTAGCCCAACCGATTTACCCTGACCAGTAGCACCAGCCATCAATAAGTGAGGCATTTTAGCTAAATCGGCTATAAATACTTCATTGCTAATTGTACGTCCGAGAACCACAGGCAACTCAAAGCCACTGTTCATAAACTTTTCAGTAGCCAATACAGAACGTAAACTTACCAACGATCGGTTTTTATTGGCCACTTCTATCCCGATAGTCCCTTTACCCGGTATTGGCGCAATGATACGAATACCTAAGGCTTGTAAACTAAGGGCGATATCGTCTTCCAAATTTTTGATTTTGGATATTCTTATCCCTTTGTCAGGAATAATTTCATAAAGAGTGACCGTAGGTCCAACTACCGCAGTAATGTGGGTAATAGTGATACCGTAATGACTTAGGGTATCTACAATTCTATCTTTATTGGCCTTTACTTCCTCTTCAGGAACCTTAAATTCTGAATCGCCGTGAGCACGTAAAAGTTCTATTGAAGGACTTATATATCTGCTCAAATCTAATTTTGGGTCGTAATTAATACCCTCAGTAGCTACTTTTTCCTGAACAGGAGGCAAAACCACAAAATCACTTTCGGGAATACCTACTAACCCAATTTCAATTTCAGGATCTACAACTTGGCGGTTAATACTCAATGATACACCTTCCAAAGCAGGTTCATCTGATTCATCAAAAAGCACTTCGGTTTCAAGGAACTCATCTACTAATGAATGACTATGAGGAGGGAGTTCTTCTTGCACCTCCACTTCATCAATAGCTTCAACAGGTGCTGTTTTTTGTAAAGGAGCCTTCTTCAAAGGTTCGTTACTATTACTAGGCAGCTTTGATTCAGATAAATCGGGAATCCAATTCACCTTATTACTGAATAATACAATGTATCCTACTAATGCAATCCCATAAAAAAGGACCGATCCAAAGCCAATGAGCTCATTGATAATAGTGGCTATTTCATATCCAATAGAACCTGAAAACGCTGTTATAATTCCATCAACTTTAAAGGTTAGTAGCAAGTAACCACCTAAGCAAGAAAGCCATACCCCCCAAAAGGTTAGGGCGATACCAAATTTTTGGGTATTTATAATTTCAAGCTTCAATAGCTTTTGAGCACTACGAATAAACAGGTAGATAGGTATAACAAAAGCCGCAATTCCTATACCTCTGTATATAAGATAGTGCGCTAAGAATGCACCAAATAGTCCTGTCCAGTTTACCGCTTCCCTACCCGACTCTCTAATATCGGTAGTAAAAAAACCGTCAATCAAGGAGTTATCTTCCTCGCCAGTAAAAGGAAAAGAGAGTAAAGCAATAAATAGGTAGGCACTAAAAAACACAGTAACCAACCTCACATAAATCCAAAAATGCGGGTGTCTAGTAAACGCCAAATTTACAATGGGCTTAGCGGCAGGCTTTTTTGGTTTTATCTTCTCCTTTTCTTCAGGGGAAGCAAGATTTGGTTTTTCTGTACGTGGAATATTTTGACCCATTGCAAATGCTTAAAGCAGCTACAAATCTAATAAAAGGAGGTGGGTTGCATTATGGAAAAATAGGCAAAGCCAAAAAAATATCATAATCAGGGTTAAAGTTGTTTATATTTATTCTAAATAAGAAAGAATATGCCATTTGAGCCTATTGTTTATTCAAGGTACGCCCTTACTTAATTAAGTTTGCTACTGGAAAGAAAATATTAGCCTTTGGCAAATATTCACTAGCCAATCCTATCAAGTCTATTCTTACACATTATCATACAAACGAATGGCATTCGATTTAGAAATGATTAAGGCAGTGTACCAACGTATGCCTGAACGTGTTGCTGCAGCACGTCAAATTGTTGGTCGTCCGCTTACTTTGGCCGAAAAAGTGCTTTACTCTCACCTTTATGAAGGTGTAACCACATCAGCATACGAGCGTGGTAAAAGCTATGTAGATTTTGCACCAGACAGAGTGGCTATGCAAGATGCTACTGCGCAAATGGCATTGCTTCAATTTATGAGTGCAGGTATTAGCAAAGTAGCGGTACCAAGTACTGTACACTGCGATCACTTAATCCAAGCTAAAATTGGTGCAACCGAAGATTTAGCTACTGCAAATACTACCAACAAAGAAGTTTACGATTTCCTTGCCTCTGTATCTGATAAATATGGTATTGGTTTCTGGAAGCCGGGTGCAGGTATTATTCACCAAGTAGTAATTGAAAACTACGCATTCCCTGGTGGTATGATGATTGGTACCGATAGCCACACGCCAAATGCTGGTGGTTTAGGTATGATTGCTATTGGTGTTGGTGGTGCCGATGCAGTTGATGTGATGGCTGGTATGCCTTGGGAGTTAAAATTCCCTAAGCTAATTGGTGTTCACTTAACTGGTAAACTATCTGGTTGGGCTAGCGCTAAAGATGTAATCTTGAAAGTAGCAGGTATCTTAACTGTAAAAGGTGGTACTGGTGCTATTGTTGAATATTTTGGTGAAGGTGCTGATAGCCTAAGCGCAACTGGTAAAGGTACCATTTGTAATATGGGTGCTGAAATTGGTGCAACTACTTCTATCTTCGGTTACGATGATAAGATTGGTTCTTACTTACGTTCAACAGAAAGAGCTGATGTAGCTGCTTTAGCCGATGGTGTTAAAGAACACTTAAGAGCAGATGCTGAAGTGTATGCTAACCCAGCTAATTTCTACGATCAACTGATTGAAATTAACTTAAGCGAGCTTGAACCTCACGTAAATGGTCCATTTACACCAGATTTAGCTTGGCCAATCAGTAAGTTTGCCGCTGCAGTGAAAGAAAATAACTGGCCTGCTAAGTTAGAAGTAGGTTTGATAGGTAGCTGTACCAACTCTTCTTATGAAGATATGACCCGTGCTTCATCTCTTGCACAACAAGCAGTTGACAAGAAACTAGTAGCTAAGGCTGAATATAATATTACTCCAGGTTCTGAATTGATACGTTATACCACAGAACGCGATGGTATCTTAGATATCTTCGATAAAATGGGTGGTGTAGTAATGGCGAACGCTTGTGGTCAGTGTATTGGTCAGTGGGCAAGACATACTGACGATCCTAATCGTCCGAACTCAATTATTACTTCATTCAACAGAAACTTCGCTAAGCGTAACGATGGTAACCCTAATACCCACGCTTTCGTAGCTTCTCCTGAAATAGTAACTGCCTTTGCAATTGCTGGCGATTTAACCTTTAACCCATTGACCGATTCATTAATGAACGAAAATGGCGAAATGGTAAAGTTAGATGAGCCTCAAGGTATTGAATTACCAATCAAAGGCTTTGCCGTTGAAGATGCTGGTTACCAAGCCCCAGCAGAAGATGGTAGCGGAGTAAATGTAATCATATCTCCATCGTCTGATCGCTTACAGAAACTTGAGCCATTCACCCCTTGGGAAGGAACTGACCTTAAGAGCCTTCGTTTATTGATTAAGGCAAAAGGCAAGTGTACTACTGACCATATTTCTATGGCAGGTCCTTGGTTAAAGTACCGTGGTCACCTAGATAACATCAGTAACAATATGTTGATTGGTGCATTGAACGGCTTTAACAACGCTACTAACTCAGTTAAGAACCAAATCACTGGCCAATACGGTGAAGTACCTGCAACAGCTCGTGCTTACAAAGCAGCTGGCATTGGTAGTATTGTAGTTGGTGATGAAAACTATGGCGAAGGTTCATCTCGTGAACACGCAGCTATGGAGCCACGTCACCTTGGCGTAAGAGTGATATTGGTAAAATCATTTGCTCGTATCCACGAAACTAACTTGAAGAAGCAAGGTATGCTAGGTATCACCTTCGCAGATCCTGCTGATTACGATAAAATCCGTGAAGACGATCAAATCGATATCATCGGTTTAACCGAATTTGCTCCAGGTGTGCAATTGAAAGTGGTATTACATCACTCAGACAGCACAATGGAAAGCTTTGCAGTAAATCATACCTATAACCAAGGTCAGATCGAGTGGTTTAAAGCAGGTAGCGCATTGAATATGATTGCAGCAAAAAGCGGCAAGTAATTAAAGGTTATTAATTTCAAAAGCCACACTTTCAGGTGTGGCTTTTTTTGTTTGGGTATTTAGCCTACCTTAAAAAAGCTCTAATAAATTCCTACCCATTACGCCACAAACTATCCATAAACCAACTTTGGCTATCAGTAGAAGATTGAATGATAGTGCAGTTATTTAAATTGGCAGAAAGCTGAATTTCCAGAAGTGTAAACTTTCTACTTATTTCCGTATGGATAGCCTCCCAAGCGTGAAAGTCAACACTAAAGTTTGCTCCTGAAATAGTGGCCTGCTGATTTTCTATGCTTAACAAATAGCTTTCAGCACGTTGTAATTGTGGATTGTAAAAACTATGGTACTCAAACCTAGAGAGGTCAAAGTTGCCACCTAGTTCTTGGTTTATTCTTTTCAATAAATTCAGATTAAAGGCTTTGGTAACACCCTGACTATCAGCGTAAGCTGCTTCAATAACCATGGGGTCTTTCACCAAATCAAAACCTATTAAAAGATAGTCTGTTGGCTGCATTTGTGAGGTGATATTCACTAGCAAATCTTGCCAAACCCCTTCATTAAAATTACAGATGGTACTTCCTAAAAACAAGAAAAGTCTGGTAGTATCACTTGAATTGGCTTCTATCCAATTTTGAGCAAAGAAATCGGCCTCTAATGGTATTATTTCAAGCGCTGGAAATACCTCGCTTATTTGCTTTGATAAATGCCTTAAAGCCGAACCAGAAATATCTACTGACTTATAAATTACTTTGTCAATCTCACCTTTAAAGCTTTGAAGTAATTGTATGGCCTTAGAACCGTCGCCACCACCTAGCTCTATGATTTCAACTGGTTTGTTATTTGATAAAATTTCTTGAGCTATTTAACTATTGTAGGTTTGCAAAATTTCTCTTTCGCACCTTGTTAAGTAGTATTCGTGTAACGTGGTGATTTTATTGTAAAGCGCATCACCTTCATGATCATAAAACCACTTACTACTTAAATATTTTTTTGGAGCTTCTAAGCCTTCCCTTACTTCTTTGCAGAATTGGTTATTAACCTATTTCTTATTGCGTAAGGCTCTAAAAAGGTTCTATGTCTAGGTGTTTCATTGTCGAAACTAAATCCATTCCCTTCAAACCCTATTTCATAAACTCCTGCTTCGACTTTAATCCATTCTTGCTCAACTAAAGGTAGTTGACTGTATTCCTTTTCTTGATAAACTGGAAATGTAGGATTAGTGCCAAGGGTATATTTAAGGTCGGTTACTAAAAGTTCTTGGTGTTGTTGTTCGTGTTGCAAGCCAAGTTCCAAGAAATCTAAAACTTCTTTACTCAATTCGTTTTCAAGCAATTGGTGCATTGCTTCATTCACATATTTCCTATATGCAAATACTTGATCTATAGAGGGACGGGTAATATTACCCCTATTGGCTCGCTGTAACCGCTTGCCAATACTTTCGTATAGCTATTGAAAAGAAAGCCAAAATCAGGATTAAACTCTTGATAGTTAGCTAAATGTGGTTTCAACAAAAAAGTCTCAAAAAACCAAGTCGTATGCGCTAAATGCCATTTCGGAGGACTTGCATCCAGCATTACCTGCACTACCATATCTTCAGGAGATAATGGCGCACAAATAGCCTCTGTTTGCTGGCGTATGGTATTAAATCGTTGAATGAGTTGTGAGTAAGGCATATCGATACTTTGTATTGAATACAAGGTAAGGAAAGTTAGTTATCGCTGATATTTCAATCTGATAAAATTACTTTATCCCCATAGTATCCAAAGCCTTAGTATACTTCGCCACGTTCGCCATATGCTCTTCATAAGTAACGGCAAAGCTATGATAGCCATTCAAACTGGCATTTGCACAGAAGTAGATATACTTATGGTCGGCCATATTGAGTACCGCATCAATAGCAGTGATAGAAGGCAAGTTAATTGGAGCAGGTGGCAACCCTTTAACCTTATAAGTATTGAATGGGTTCATCCCTGCCTTATTAATAGTACCAGTATAAACACGCTTAATAGTAAAATCTTTAAGTGCATAGATAACAGTAGGGTCAGCTTGCAAAAGCATATCTTGGTCTAACCTATTCTTGTAAACTTTGGCTACTATGGGCATTTCATCTGCTTTCTTGGTTTCGGCTTCTGTAATAGAGGCTAATACGTGCACTTGTATTTTAGTTAGGCCTAAAGCCTTTGCTTTCTCTTCCCTACCCTTTGCTGACCAGAATGTATTGTATTCTGTTTGCATTCGGCGCATAAACTTATGGATTGGAGTATTCCAATACAAATCATACGTATTAGGAATAAACATAGCTGTCACGGTAAGGGTATCAAATCCTAACATTCTGCAGCTATCAGGATTATTCAAGTATCCATAAAATTCCTCGGGCGCAATATTCAACTTACTAGATAACCTATTGACTAAGTCTGATTTCAGACGTAAATTATTAAAGGTAAGTTTAATGGAGCTTTGTCTACCAGCCTTTAAACGCCAAATCAAATCTTTATTGGTGGTATTAGGAGCAACTAAATATGCCCCAGGAATTACTTTATCCTGATAACCAGTAAGTTTAGCAAGGAAGCTAAAACTCAATTCATCGTTTAGGAAATCGCCTTGCTTTAAGGAATCTACTACTTGTTTGTAATCTGCCCCTTGTGGAATATATAACCACTTTTCGGTATTTTCTAACCGCAAATTAGGGGTGAATAGAATTTGGTAAGCATAAAATATTACCGACGAACCTATAACAGATGCCGCAATCAAAAATCCAACTACAAACTTATTTTTCATATTACTGCCAAAAATAGGGTTTCAAGTTGAACCTTGCACTTAATTGTGTAAAATTGCACCAAGAATAAAGCAAGTAGCTTTATTGATCACCTAAAAATTGCCGATGACTTCAGCAACTACAGAGGCACAAAAGCCCTCAGAAACACCCCACAAAGCAGGTTTTGTATCTATCATAGGTAAGCCAAACGCTGGCAAAAGTACCTTAATGAATCGCTTGGTTGGGGAAAGAATTTCTATCATTACTTCCAAAGCCCAAACCACAAGGCATCGTATTTTCGGGATTGTTTCAGGTACCGATTTCCAAATTGTGTATTCAGATACACCTGGGGTAATACAACCAAGGTATGAGTTACAAAAAAGCATGATGCGCTTTGTGCACGCTTCTTTAGAAGATGCTGATTGTATAGTACTAGTAACTGATATTTTTGAGGAATACGACGAAACGGATGTACTAACCAAAATTGCCCATTCTGAACTGCCTATTATCCTACTTATCAATAAAATAGATAAGGCTAAAGAAAACGTAGTTGAAACCAAAATAGCTTATTGGAAAGATAAACTTCCAGAGGCAATTATTCTTCCTATTTCTGCGCTTGAAGGCACTAATGTAGAGCAAGTATTTGATTTGCTCTTACAACACATGCCTGTACACCCAGCTTATTTTGATAAAGAAGAACTTACCGATAAAAGTGAGCGTTTCTTTGCCTCTGAAATAGTGCGTGAGAAAATCATGGAGCTTTACAAACAAGAGGTTCCATACAGCAGTGAAGTGGTAGTTACCGAATTTAAAGAGCGTGACGATATGATTGTGATTCACGCTGAAATTTATGTGGAACGCCAAACCCAACGTGCCATTATCATTGGCGATGGTGGTGCGGCAATCAAAAAGCTTGGCATTAAATCAAGAGAAACGTTGGAACAGTTCTTTGGCAAGAAAGTGTTTTTAGAAACCCACGTAAAGGTAGAGCCAGATTGGCGCAGCAAGCCTCATAAGCTGAAGTATTTTGGCTACGGTGGTAACTAATTTATCCTAATCTGAATTCAATATGAGCAAGCCTGCATTTGACGATATTTATATGGAATTGGCCTACAATTTGGCCAAGCGTTCTCATTGTATTCGCCGCCAAGTGGGGGCAGTGCTTACACAGGATACCCGCATTATCAGTATAGGTTATAATGGTCCGCCATCAGGTACCCATAACTGCGACGAGCATTTTCCTGGCGTTGGTTGTCCAAAAGATAGCAAAGGCTCTTGCTCCCTTGCCTTACATGCAGAAGCTAATGCCATATTGTATGCTGTGAAAAATGGTGGCGATATTGCAGGTAGTACCTTATATGTTACGCTAAGTCCGTGTATTAGCTGCGCTAGAATCATATTTAGTATGAAGATAGCACGAGTTATTTTCTTAAATAGCTATGCTGCCTATAAAGGGATACCAACCGATGAAGGTGTAGAATTCCTGCGTACCTATGGTGTGCAAGTAGATCAGTACCAAGGAACCTTAGTGCAAGATAAAGAGGAGTTTGGTTTGATTTAAGAATTTGATTGGATCAGGCAATTGTCTAGAACTATGATTTGATTCTTAATATTTTATTCTCACTATCAAGTATGCTGCCCTTCGGGCAGCATACTTGATGGCTCGCTTTGGTTTGTTCTGAACTGCTTTTTTGCTATAATAATTTCACCCCTACGGGGTTAAAAATCGTCTTTAACTTAAAATCCAGTAAATCACAGTTCTAGACTATTACACCTACACAATCAATCCTCCAACCTTACTTCAAAGGCCATAACGCGCAACTACTACATTTTACAGGCAGGCAATGCCCTTTATATAATTGTAATAGCGCCTGACTTTCAAGGGCATTGGCAGGGGACCTATGACCCTCGGATGACATAAAACGAACAATGCGGTTATCTTCAGGGTGTAATTGCTGCAAATGCTGTAATGCCTTTTCTAAGCCTTCAGAAGCTTTAGCTTGAAAGCGTGCATAAGCCAACTGCAATGGTATTATGCCATTAATTTGAAGCAATTCAATGGTATTTGGAGAAAGAGCATGACTATGCCGCTTTCTGCTTGGCTCTGAAAGGCTATAATGATACTCCCAAAAATTATGGGTGCTATGCGATAGCTTTTCCTGCGCTTGAGACGGTTCTAATTGCAATAGAAAATCATGTAACGGGCCTTCTGCTTCTAGGATGGCAG
The DNA here is from genome assembly GCA_027487695.1 of Cytophagaceae bacterium. Classification (GTDB taxonomy): domain Bacteria; phylum Bacteroidota; class Bacteroidia; order Cytophagales; family Flexibacteraceae; genus JAIYDB01. The sequence continues at coordinate 123,157 of JAIYDB010000019.1, forward strand.
CTAAAATAGCCAACCTCAGACTAGGACTATGCGCAGGCCTCACCTTACCACTTTGCCAAACGGAAGGCTGCAATGGTTGGGCTACCCTACCACCATAAAATTTTACTTGATCTAATAAAGCTTGATGATAGGGCTCTATTACTTGCTCAGAAGATTGTGCTACCTCAAGTAAACCTGCTGCATAAAGCAACAAAGGTTCCCAAGCCATTGCTGGCATTTGATAGAGCACTTTAGCAGGCAAGGTTTCAGATAAAAGCTGTGCCGATAGCTGGTTATGCGGTGCAAATAAGGCGGTTAAAAATACCTCATAAGCCAACTGCACCCAATTGTATTGCAAAGCCTGCAAACGTAAAAGTATTTGATCTGATTTTTGGATCAGACGTTCTTGTGCCAATTCTTTGAGTAAACTTTGGGCTAATCTTGCAGAAAACTGATGCCTACATATAAGTGCTTGCATACCGAAAAAAGCCTTTGTGGGTGGTGTATGACTAAGTTTATCGGATAAGGTAAGGGTGGGAACCAAGGTACCATCTGGATGGTGAATTGGCTTATCATCGGTGAGCACTACATGCAAAATAGTATTATCATAGGCGGCATCTAGGTGGTGCTTATGGTGGTACCAATCAGAAGATTTTTTATGGATTTCTATGTGGCCAAACCACCTTAAGCTTTCAATAGCAACACTGGCATGCTGAAAATCTGGACCAGAATATGGGTTATAGGTGCCGGGCTTGTAAATTTGAAGCTGTTCACCTGTGGTAGTACGCAGGTGCTTATGGTTAAAGAGTTGCTTTTGCCAGATATAATGAAGTACTGCTTCTTGCATTTCCCATGATTTTCCTCACAAATCTATTAAATTTTAAATCTTATTCCGAAATTATTTTTAAACCTTCTTTTGGTTTAAATTTAGTAAGCGGTAATAATGGAAGCGGAAAAACTAATTTGCTTGACGCATTATACTTAGCGTGTTTAGGAAAGAATATTCGTAATTTACCTGACTCCCTATTGGTAAAGCAAAACGAGGCTAACTATATGGTATCAGTAAAGATACATGAGGCAGAGGAGCAAGTATTGGTAAGCATTGGCTACCAAATGGGAGAAAAACGTAAATTCTTTCTTAACAAAGAACCACTTGGCAAATTAGCTGATTATGTGGGAAGGTTTCCTGTGATTTTTTTCTCGCCAGACGATGCCTACTACCTTTTAGAAACCTCTGAGGAACGTAGAAAACTAATCAACAATACCCTTTGCCAAGCTTATCCTACTTACTTAGAATTACTCAATCAATATACTTACCACTTAGAACAACGTAATGCACTCCTTAAGCAATTTGCTGAGCGCAACTACCAAGATACCACCTTGCTTGCCCTCTATACAGAACCTATGATTGGGCTTTGTGAGCAAATTTATACTTTTAGGAAAGAGGCTATTGCCCAATGGGTTCCACTTATTCAGCAACTCTATGCTCAACTTTCTGGGTCTGATGAAATCATTGATCTTCAGTATGAATCGGCTATTGCGCATACCCCTCCTGAACAACTATTTAGAGAGGCTACCTTTTCAGATTTAGCTGCCAAACGCAGTACTGTAGGTATCCATAAAGATGATTTACTGCTCACCATTCAAGATTTACCTTTGAAGAAGGCTGGCTCTCAGGGACAAACCAAAACCTATATTATTGCCCTTAAACTGGTTTTGGCCAAATGGTTGGAACAGGTAAAAGGCAAATTACCCATCCTGCTTTTAGATGATATCTTCGATAAATTAGACGATGGACGTATTGCCAACCTTATTGCTTGGTTAGATGCTCAACCCAACCAAATTTTCCTTACCGATGCCAGACCAGAACGTAGTCTGCAATTCTTCAACAATGTAAAACGTCTCTTTGCTGCTTGGAAAGTTGAGAATGGGGAAATTAATCCGCTTTCATAGTTCCTGCCTATTCGAATAAACTCAATTGCACAGGTTGAGGCTGTAAAATACCTGCGTGGTTATTCTTGGTATCGTTAGCGGAAGCGGATATAGCCATTGGAAATAAGGGTATCTTATGACTTTGAATGGCATTGACCAATAATGAAGCATCGGTTACGGGGGTGGTAAGCCACTTGTTTTCTTGTTCTTCTGAAAGCACGAGCGGCATACGGTCGTGCACCCAAGCTATTTCAGGACTTGGTGTTATAGTTATAATACTGAATGAACCAAAACCATCGCCGTTTTCACCAGTCCACCAATCCCAAATACCCGCCATGGCAAATAAGGGCGCATCTCCATTTTCAGATTGCTTTATCCAATAAGGCTGCTTCAGCTTACCTTTCTTCTGAAATTCTAAATAACCATCGGTTAAAATAAGGCAGCGTTGGCTTTGAATTAAGTGCTTGAAAGTGGGCTTCTCTAATAGGGTTTCTGCTCGTGCATTAAATAAGCTAATCCCCTTATCAGGGCTGCCCGTTTCGCTTTTACTTGGCACCAAACCAAAATGAAAGCACTGTATTTCCCGTGGTTCTGTATTGGTAATTACAGGCAAAGCTTGCGTGGGCGCACCATTAAAAGTAGGCTGCCAACCTATTGCCTCCGTGGCAAATTCGGCTTGGAAGCGTTTTTCTATTTCCTTAATGGACTTGGTTAAAGTATATCTACAGCACATAAGCGGCACTTTTCAGTAAGGTACAACCTTTTTCTTTGAAGTTTTTTACTGCATGCAGCAAAACCTTTACAAGGGATGTATTGCAAATATAGCGGTATATGTTTAATTTTACATCGTTAGTCTGATTATTTAATAGTCAAATCTAGCGCAGCTATGGATAACACGATTGTACACTTAGACCTCGATACCTTTTTTGTATCGGTGGAGCGGCTCAAAAAGCCAGATTTATTGGGGAAGCCCGTGCTTATTGGCGGCCTTAGCGATAGGGCTGTGGTGGCAAGTTGCAGTTATGAAGCCCGCAAATATGGGGTGCGCAGCGCTATGCCTATGAAGCAAGCCCGAATGTTGTGTCCTGATGCCATTGTAATCAAAGGCGATATGGAAGAATACTCCAAGCTTTCCAGAATGGTAACCGATGTAATTGCCGAAGAAGCTCCATTATATGAGAAAACTTCTATAGACGAGCACTATTTGGACATTACCGGGATGGACCGCTTTCACGGATGCCTCCGTTGGACCCAGCAATTACGCCAACGTATTATTTCAGAAACAGGTTTGCCTATTTCCTTTGGGCTATCGGTGAATAAAACGGTAGCCAAAATTGCCACAGGCGAAGCCAAACCCAGCGGCGAATTAGCCGTTTTCAAGAACCAAGTAAAGCCCTTTATTTTTCCCTTGCCCATTAAGAAAATACCAGGGTTAGGCGAAAAAATGCAGGAACGTCTCCGCAATATGGGCATCAGCACGGTAGCACAATTGGCAGAATTACCGCCTGATTATATGCTACACGTTTTCGGCAAAAACGGACAAGCGATATGGGAGAAAGCCAACGGTGTGTACCAAAGTGCCGTGGTGCCTTATACCGAACGCAAATCCATAGGTAAAGAAATTACCTTTTATGAAGATACCACCGATGAGAAAACCCTCCGAGAAACGCTAATCAGCCTTACTGAAGAAATAGGCTATGAACTGCGTCGCAAAGGCCGCTTAGCAGGCTGCATCAGCGTAAAAATACGGTATGCCAATTTCGATACCCATACCCACGACCACCAAATACCCTACACCTGTGCCGACCACGAACTGATTGCCCAGGCACTCAAACTATTCAAAAAGCTACATAGCCGCCGTATGCTTATCCGTTTAGTGGGTGTGCGGGTGAGCCATTTGGTGCAAGGCTTTCCGCAACTAAAACTCTTTGAAGAAACCGAGCACCTGAACCACCTCTACCACGCTATGGACAAAATACGGGTAAAATATGGGAATGAATCGGTTATGCGGGCAACAGGATTGCGGGTAATGCGCAGCGTAACAGGCGCCCTCAAAACCGATAAAGTAGCTCCGGAAGCCACTACCTTACAAATACCTGCCAAAATAGGGCGCACCCCGTTTGTGGGGCATAGAACGAGTAAGTAGGGGGAACTGTGATTTATTTAACCCCGTAGGGGTGAAAGTATTATAGCAAAAAAAGTAACCCAAACCCACGACGGCGACCCACGAGTGTGCTGCCCGCAGGGCAGCACACTCGTGGGTGAGAGCAAAATCATAGCCCAACAAATAATCACTTTAATCACGGTTCAAAATGAAATCCTTTCAAGCCTCCGTGGTTTGGCATAAATTACCATTATTCTATATGTCATAAAAACGCCAAAATTGACTTTAATAAATAAAGGGAAGGAATAATAGGCAAAAGCATTATTTATACTTATAAATTATTGATTTATAGAAACATATAAATATAACATAAATATATAATTACACTTACAAGCTATTATAATTGATTTTGTGCTATTATTACTATCAAATAACAATAAAATGAGAAATATTCTTATAACCAACCTTGTAATACTGATAGGTTTATTGTCACTACCTTTACTTAGCTGGGGGCAGCAAGCAGGCAGTTTAGATGCTACCTTTAATCCTGGCACAGGGGCAAATGGAAATGTTATAGCATCAAAAATTCTTCCAAATGGGAAAATTTTAATAACTGGTAATTTTACTAATTATCAAGGAGTTAGCAGAAATGGAATAGCAAGACTAAATGCTGATGGTAGTATTGATACCTCATTTAATACTGGAACTGGTTTATTTGGAGGATCAGACGGATTTATGGGTAATGCTATAGCACTACAATCTGATGGAAAAGTAATTGTAGCTGGTCGGTTTGATTCTTATAATGGATATAGAGTTCAAAATATTGCAAGAATTCACACTAACGGAAGAGTTGATACTACTTTTTATCTAAATTTTTATAGAGGCGAGCCAGTAACCGCAATAGCGATTCAAAATGATGATAAAATTATTATTGGTGGACGAAATGGCTACCATTACAATATCGTTAAAAGACTCAATGCTAATGGAAGATTGGATACAACTTTCCGTATAGGATACGTTAACTATTTTGGTTCAGGTGATCTAAGTAGCGCTTATTCTATTGCCGTTCAAAGCGATGGGAAAATTTTAGTTGGTGGTTATTTTTCTTATTATGATAGCCAAGGTCGAGGCCCTATTGTTAGATTAAATAATAACGGTACAGTTGATACTAGTTTTCAATGGTTTCCGTTTCCTTATGTTACAAACATTGCTATACAAGAAGACGGTAAGATTTTGGTCGGAATTCCTCCCAGTTTGGGCGTTTCCTTTGGTGGTAATGTTATTTACCGTAGCCTAATTGCCAGATTAAACGATAATGGAAGTTTGGATATGTTATTTAATCCAAACTTAGGTGGTTGCCTAGGAGGTTCTAACAGCGCTCACAGGATTAATGCAATTGCTATTCAACCAAATGGAAATATTTTAGTTGGTGGTTACTTTGATTGTTACAACAGTAACATTCCTCGAAATGGAATTGCCAGATTAAAAAATGATGGTTCACTAGATTCTGTTTTAGTATCATACCCTAATAATGCTTCTATGATTAATACCTTATCAATTCAACCCGATAAGAAAATAATTGTAACTGGAACTTTTACTACTTTTAATGGCATTTCAGCATCTGGTATTGTTCGGATTTTTACTTGCACCACCCCAAACACACCTTCCATTTCAGGTAATAATACAATTTGCGCTGGTAGTTCAACAGTTTTAACTTCAAGTGCGCCAACAGGTAACCTATGGAGCAATGGTGATACTACTAGAACTATTATAGTAAGTGCAGCAGGTAATTATACAGTTAGTGTAATTTCAGGTGCTTGTACTTCTACCACTAGCGAAACTACTATAGTTACGGTAAACGGTTTGCCTACCAGCCCAAGCATTTCATCAAGTAATGGCACTTCTATTTGTTCTAATGAAACTACTACACTTAGTGTAGGAAATGCAGCAGGCTATATTTGGAGCAATGGGGCTACAACGGCAACAATTACAGTAGGTGCGGGAACCTATTCAGTAAGAACATTAAATGCTGAAGGATGTACCTCAGCGGTAAGTGGTGAAGTAGTAATTACCCAACAAGTTTGTAACCAAACCTTTACAGGAGTAGGTAACCTAAACAGCAACAGCAACTGGAGTACAGGAGCTATGCCAACTACCAATACGGATATTATAGTAGATGGTGTTTTAACCTTTAACATCAATTTTAGCTTACGTAACATCACTGTTAATCCTGGTGATACCATTAAAATTCCTTCGGGAGTAACCTTTACTGTAACTGGTAACTTAGCCAATGAAGGCGTTATCACAGGTTTAGGAACCTTGTTAATGGCAGGTACTAATAACCAAAGTATTGGTGGTGGAACTATTTCAAACTTAACAGTTGCTAATAGTCAATCGGTTGGTTTAAGTGCTGCAACTTCAATTTCAGGAACTTTAACTTTAGGTACCAACACTACTTTTGATTTGAATAATAATACACTTACTTTATTATCAAACGCTACTCAAACCGCTCGTTTGGCTGCAGTGCCAAGCGGTGCAAGTTTAATTGCTGCAGGTAATTTTACGGTTCAGCGTTGGTTAAATCCAACCAATATAAGAAGAGCAGCCAATGCTACTGGAAATTATTATTTATTAGGTCCAATAGTTCAAAATCAGACCGTTGGATTATGGAATGGGGTAAGTCCTTACGCTCCAGCTACTTTTAACCAAAGTACGCCAAGTGGAGGTAGCTTCTATTTCTACAATACAGCTGCAAATAATTGGATTAAGCCAATTAGTTTAGGGCAATCGCTGCCAGTAGGTGTTGGAGCGCAAGTTTGGTTTGGTACACAAGCATTCTTTTTAGGTGGTAGAACTACGTGGAGCGCAAGCGGTACACCAGTAGTAGGTAATTTTAACTTACCAATTACTAATGGAGTTGCTGGCTTTAACTTAGTTTCTAACCCATACCCAAGCACGATAGATTGGGATAGTCCGAACTGGACAAAAACCGGAGTGGCTAATGCAATTTATATCTTTGATTGGGTTAATTTCAGATATAAAACCTACGTAAATGGTATTCAAACCAATGGAGCCAGTAGGTACCTACCAACTGCTCAAGGTTTTTTTGTAAATACAACTACTACAAGTGCTGTTTTAACGGCAAGGGAGAATATCAAGGTAAGCAACCAATTAGCTTTACAACGTACCGAAAGTCAATTATCAGGAATTATCCGTTTACAATTGACGAATGGAACTATAAACGATGAAATGGTTATAGCAAACCGTTCTACTGCTACAGCTGAATTCGAAGCCGACCAAGATGCTCAGAAGATGATGAACCCAACCACAAACATATTTGTAATTGGTGCAGTAAATCAAAGTATCGCAAGTATGAATTTGAATGGTGTTAATGCTATTCCGTTTGTAATTCAAACCAATGCAACAGGTTCAGTAACTTTAAATACTACTGAAATCAGCGGAATGGAAGGATATACTTTCAACCTCTTCAATGAGCAAACTGGTGAGTTATTGCCTTATACAGGAACTGAAACGTATACTTTCAATGTAACTGCCAATCAGCCTTATCATTTACAATTGCGAATTGGCTCAGTAACTGGCATTAACACCTTCAAAGCAAGTTCTTTTGAAGTATATCCTAACCCTGCCTCTGATAAAGTAACTGTAAATACAAGTGGAACTGGTACTTTAGAAATCCTAAATACGCTAGGTCAGGTAGTAATTACCCAACCTGCTGCTGCAACCAATGAAATCAATATTTCTAAATTAGCCAAAGGCGTTTATACCGTTAAGTTTAATGGGTTAAGCCAAAAGCTATTAGTGAGGTAATAAATTAAAATATAGTAGTTTACAAAAACCGCCAGCCCGTAGGGCTGGCGGTTTTGCTTGTCCTTAATTGTGATTTATTTGATTGAGTATGATTCAAACAAAATAACCTAACCACATAATTTCCCTTCGCATCCTAGTCAGTGCCGAATAGGCATTAACCACCATCCCGATAGGGATACGATATTGCAGAGACCTGTTTAAAGTGGTGGCAGCTCTGCTG
>JAIYDB010000011.1 GCA_027487695.1 Cytophagaceae bacterium
CCATTTACAGCAATTTCTTTTAATTTAATATGTCTTTCTCTTCCCTCTTCAAAATTTTGAAAAAGTTTTAATCCAATTATTATCATTACAATTACTAATAATACTTGTAAAGAAATAATGTATTTATTATATGGAATTATTGTTTTCATTTCAGATTAATCTATAACTACCTTAACTGATTGAAATAACCTTACCTATCAAGCTAATAATCCCCCCTACCCCACAAATAACTCACTAGCTATTCCATCGGCCATGAGCTTACCTTGGGCAGTAAGTACCAAATGGTTATGCGTAATTTCTGCTAGGCCTTGTTGTATGAGTTTATCTACTGCTTTGGCTTGCTGCTTTAGCAAATCATAATCTAAATCGGCTTGGAGTTTGGCTAGGTTTAGTCCTTCCATAAGGCGCAGCTGGGTCATCAGGCGCTCGTTAATCTGGTTTTCTAGGGTAAGCACTTCTACTTCGGCAGGGATTTCACCCATTTCTATCGCCTTAATGTATAGGGCGTTGTTTTTTACATTATACTGTCGGCTAATTCCATTAAAGCTATGTGCCGATGGACCTACCCCCAAATAATGGGCGCCTTGCCAATAACTACTATTATGTCTGCTTCGGTAGCCTGGCTTGGCAAAGTTGCTGATTTCGTAGGCTTCAAAACCGGCATTCGCCATTGCCTTTTGTAATATCTGGAAATGTTTGGCAGCGTAATCGTCGGTAACAAATACTTGCTGCTTCTGCTTTTCCCAAGTACCAAAGGCAGTTTTAGGTTCAATCGTTAAACTATACGCCGATATATGGGGTACGCCTAACTCAAAAGCCTGCATAAGGTTAGCCTCCCATTCCGCATCGGATAGACCCAAAAATCCATAGATAAGGTCAATGGTTATATTCTTGATCCCTGCACCTTGGGCAAGCTTTACCGCCTGAATGCCCTGACTAGCGATGTGGGCACGGTTAAAAAACTTCAGGTGGCTATCAGAAAACGACTGTATGCCAATACTTAATCGGTTTACGCCTACAGCCATTAAAGCCTTAAGCTTCGCCTTGGTGGTGATATCGTCAGGATTTACCTCAAGGGTAATCTCCGCGTTTTTAGCCACTGAAAATTTATGGGTAATTAAATTAATAATACCCCCAATATGTGAGGTAGAAAGCAAGCTAGGCGTGCCGCCACCAAAATAAATACTCGTAATTTCTTGGTTGCCTAGGTACCCAGATTGCAAGGCCAATTCAGCCTTAATAGCCAATACAAGCGGTTCTAGCGCATTTAACGATGTGCTAAAGTGGAAATCGCAGTAGTGGCAAGCTTGCTTGCAAAAAGGAATATGGATATAAATCCCAGCCATTAATTTTTAGTAAAGAGGTACAATATACGCTTTACAACTAATTATTCGTTAATAAGCAGATAATAGTTATCGGGCTTTGGTGTAGGCTTAGCCCAACAGTTCACTTATATTTGCGTGCATTTTCTTAAAACGTTGTTAGGACAACCACATATATTCACCCGCAGCAAAAGACACCTAATTAAAGGTGTTGCTAGCCTATTGTTGGGTATTTTTATTGTTTTCGGATTTTCGGGCTGCTCGCAGGAAAGCACCGCCTTTGTACCTGTGCAATGGCATAACTTGAACGCACATTACAATGCCTACTTCCTCGCCAGGGAGAAAATGAAGGAAGCAGAAAAGGAAATCCAAACCAATGCCGCCAATAATTACAACAGAATACTAGAGGTTTACCCTACTGTAACGGCCCAAGTAGAAGCCCAAATTGCCCCTAAAATGTTAGAGGCTATCAAAAAAGCATCTATCAATATCCAACGACATAAGAACAGTGAGTGGGTAGATGATTCCTATATTATCATTGGCAAAGGCAGGTACTACAAGAAGGAGGAATACGAGCTGGCTATCAATACCTTTAGATATGTAAATTCCAAAAGTAAGGATTTCGATACGAGGCATCATTCTATGATTTGGCTATTCAGGACTTACCTCAATGGTAACGATATGAACAATGCCAAACTGATTATGGATTACCTCCGTAAGCAGCCCTTAAGCAAAGAGAATATGTTTGAATACCAGGCGGTTAAAGCTTGGTACTATTACAAAGAAAAGGAGTGGAAGAACGTTGCCGATGCCCTAGAGCGTGCGTTGAAGTTAATGCCGCCTTTGCAGCAAAAAGATACGAAGGCTCGTTACCACTATATCATTGGTCAGATTAGGCAACGCCTTGGAGAAGATAGTGCTGCCTACGCCAACTTTAAGCGTTGCAATAGGCTAATTCCTATTTTCGAAATGCAGTTTAATGCACAGCTTTCAATGGCTGCTACATCAAAAGTGCAGAACCAAGACCAAGTGAAAAGGGTGGAAAAGAACTTCCGCAAGATGCTTAAAGACCCTAAGTATGAAGAATACAAAGACAAGGTTTATTACGAACTAGGCAGGTTCACAGAGAAGAAAGGTAATATAGATTCTGCAATTGCGCTGTATAACCTATCGTTAAAACAGCCTGCTAAAAGTGTAAATCAGAAGGGATATAGCTATTTAAAGCTGGCAGAAATCTATTACAGCAAAAAGCGGGAGTACGTAAAAGCCAAGGTCTATTACGATAGTACCGTAATTGCCTTAGATACCAATGAGGAAAACTACAAGAAAATTGTAAAGCTTCAGAAATCGCTAGTGGAGTTTGTAAGGGAGTACGAAGTAGTGCATCGGGAAGATTCATTACTGAGCTATGCCAAAATGGATTCCGTAGCCAGAGATGCGCGTATTGCCAAACTTATTGAGCGCGACCAAAACCTAGATAAGAAGAAGAAAGCCGCTGCCGAAAAAGCCGAACGTGAAGCAAGAAAAGCCAAGATTGCTGCAGAGGCATTAGCTGGTGGATCATCTGGCACTACGTTCGATCCTAACAAGGCATCTGGATTTAATCCTGCTGCTGGAGGTGCGGAAGGCTCTTGGTACTTTGCTAATCCTGCAAACGTTGCCCGTGGACAAAACGACTTTATCAAGAAATGGGGAAAGCGTCCATTAGGCGACGACTGGCGTAGATCTCAAAAACTAGCGGAGATTACCGAAAATCCTGAAGACAAGGAAAACGGTGCCGCAGCCAATGGTAAAGAACAAGAGAAAAAGGAAGCCGAACCTGATAAACCTATTTTAAGCAAGGCCGATTTAGAAAAGGCTGAAGCCAAAGACGATTACGATAAACGCAGAAAGCGTTACCTACAAGATGTACCCACAACAAAGGTACAGTTTGATACCTCCCATGCGAGGTTGAGAAGGGCGCTATTTAATCTGGCTAAGATTTACCAGCAACGATTAGACGAGTACAAAAATGCAGAAGACCATTTTTACCGTGTAATTAACGAGTACCCAGACTACGAAAAAGTCCCTGAAGCTTATTACTTCTTGTACCTACAATACGGTAAAACCAACGAAACCGCTAAACGTGAGCAAGTTAAAAACAAACTGCTTACAGAATATGGCGAGTCGTTATTTGCGAAGTTATTGCTGAATCCTAATTACTTGATTGAATTGCGTGCAACTAACGATTTAGTGAAAGGCGAATACCAAAAGGCCTATGAACTATTTGAAGACCAACGCTATATAGAATCTCAGCAAGCGCTGGCAAGTTTGAAAACTACTTATCAAGAACACGAATACAAGGATAAAGTAGGTATTTTGGAAGCACTTATAGTAGGTAGGACGCTCGATTATAAGTTTTATGAAGATACTCTAAACCGTTTCATTCAAACTTATCCGAAGAGTAACCTAAAGCCATTTGCTGAAACCTTATTGAAGCGAGGCAAAGACTTTATGGCGAAAGCCAAGCTACCAGCCGGCACCATTGCAGGTAAAGACAGCACCAAAAAGGGAACCCCTTACAATGCCTTTATTACTGGCGATAACACCTTCGTATTGCTTTGCGGCATTAATGATATTTCAGAGGAAGAGTTAAAGTCAGCCTTTAGTCGCTTTAATGGACTGTTTTATCCTGAAAAAACCTTTGATGTGCGTACCCGTTTGCTTTCAGATAAACTACAGATGCTTACGGTATCTAGCTTTGGTACGCCGATACAGGCCCTTAACTACCTGAAGAAGCAGCAAGAAGATAAGGCTGCTATCAAAGGCTTTAAAGACAAGCTAAAAACCCTCCATCAGTTTGTGATTACCCCAGATAATTTGAGGTTATTCTACGCCAGCAAGAACATAGAAGAATACCTGCTATTCTTTAAGGATAACTATGATTTAAGTGGGTTGTAGCATCTGTTGGAAAGATTTCTTCAGTTTAAGAAATCATTAAATTTAGCTTTTTAAGCATTCCATACATTTAAAAGTGAAACCCATTTATAATGGGTATATCCCTCTACTCCCCAAAAGTCAATAAATTATGGTCAGGGTCTAAGACAGAGAACTCTTTTTGAAGCCAAGGTTTAAGTTCTAATGCGGTGCATTGTATGCCTTTGTCTTTAAACTCTTGGTAAAGTCCATCAATATTATTGGTGCGGATATATACTTGGCCGTAGTTTTCGAGAGGGTCTAGTGTAGTAAATTCAAAAAAGTGGATTTCAATGCCATCCTTTTGCAGCATTAAGTAGCCAGGAAAATCGGTATAACCGAATTGTGTAAAGCCCAATATGTCAATATAAAAATCCTTGGTGGATTCTTTATCGCGCATAGGTAACTTAGGGTGTATGGCTTTTAACATAGGTATATAATCAATATATAAAAGTTAAATATAGGGAATAGTGTTTTACTTTATCATTCCTAAAACAAACTACGTTGCGCTTTTTTTCGGTTGAGCTATAGCCCGATAGTCGAGAAATGTCGTTCTAATTGCTAATACCCATAGCAAATATTTCTTTTCAACAAATTGAATTACAGTTAATTATAATTTCAAAATCACAATTCCTCAACTTTAAATATCCCTTGCTCTCAAAATTCACTATGTCTTTCATAATTGAATAGCCACAAAAATTTCGAGAGCTGATTTGTTTATTAGATACAAGGAACTGATTTGCAAAGTGGTACTATATTGAAAAAAAACATTCACCACGCTATAGTTTAGAAAAGCCTTGAAGTATGAATTGAATGATCTATAATGATTAATTGACTTGCCTGGCGAGTGTAATTCCTAGAATCACCCTAATCAAATTAATCACGGTTCATTCCATCAAAAAAGCCCGCTGCGCGGGCTTTTTTGATGATTGTCTATAATAGATACAAAGTAAACTACTTTACCCCTAACATAGCGTCAATCGTATTCGTAGCTACAAAGTGGTAGTTACCACGGGCTTCTTTGTAAATGGCTTGGGCATAAGGTAATCCGCGCTTTTCTACTAATAGTTTGTATAATGGAGCAATGAACTTCCTTCTACCTGTTTGCACTATGAATTGCTTCATCGGTACATCGGCAGCGGTGTAATTGTTCTTGATGGCAGCCTCATACCAAGCAAATTGTAGTTCGCTATTCTTGCTATTGCTTAGGCTAAAAGTAGCGTCTAGCTTAGTAAGCGTTTCAACCCCAGTGGTTTCGTCTAAACTGCGTAAGAAGTGCAACCACTCGTAAGTACTCCACTTGGTGGTGGTTTCTTTAGCAAGGGTTTTGCTGGTTTTAAATTCAGCAATTACAGCATCTACTGCAGTAAATCTATCTGCCTTAACTGCAATACAAGTGGCTGGAAGACCTGGCTTATAAATCCATTCTTGTACTTCTTCTAAAGTGATTTTACCTGCGCTTTTGCTTATGATTTGCGCATCTAAATAGGTAAGGAACTCTTCAGTATTCAGACTGCTAAATGGCTTTCTGGCGAAATAGGCTACAAGGAACTTGTCCATTGCCTCACGACCAATTCTGCTTTCGATAAAGCGTAATAGGAAATAACCTTTTTCATAAGCCACATCGCTCACTGCATCGTCAGGATTTTGAGAAGCAGCAAGGTTTAACTTCAAGCAGGTCATAGGACTAGTTCTACCGAAATCGTCAAGGGTATGGTTCAGGTCTTGGTGACCCAAAACTTCTAGCATATCAGCATAATCAGCCCCTTGAATAGCCTCCATAATACGGCGTTCAAAATAAACCGTAAAGCCTTCATTCAACCAGAAATCGTTCCAAGTGGCATTGGTTACAAGGTTACCGCTCCAGCTATGTGCCAATTCGTGGGCAACCAAATTCGTTAGCGACCTATCCCCTGCCAAAATAGTTGGCGTGGCAAAGGTTAAGCGTGGGTTTTCCATACCCCCAAAAGGGAAACTTGGTGGCAACACCACTAAGTCGTAACGCTCCCAAGCGTAGGTACCGTATAGCTTCTCAGCTTCGCTTACCATTTGCTCCATTTGGGCAAATTCATAAACGGCTTTTTCTAAAGTGGCTGGTTCTGCATAAACGCCGGTTCTAATACCAACACCCTTAAACTCCAGATTACCAGCTGCTAATGCAATCAGGTACGATGGAATTGCTTGCTTCATTTCAAAGAAGTAAACGCCATCAGCAGCCTTTTCAGTTGGGTTGCTTGCACTCATTAGTGCCATAATATCAGGACTATTGGTTCTGATTTTAGCATCGTAAGTAACACGCACGCCTGGGCTATCCTGACAAGGAATCCAAGAACGAGTAAGGATAGCCTCGCCTTGGGTAAATAGGAAAGGATGCGTTTTGCCTGCCGTTTGCTGCGGACTTAACCACTGCACTGCCTCAGCAGATGGCTGGGTATGGTAAGCAATAATTATTTTCTTGTAAGTAGGCTGAATATCAATCTCTAAAGCAGAACCCAAAACTGAATCGGCCGGGTGAAGTGTGTACTTCATCGGTCCATCGTTAGAACTGATCGAAGTAATCACAAGGTCTTTAGTATCTAACCAGAGCTTCTTAGCATCGGGTTGCGCTTCAATAGTTAGGGTAGCAGTACCGTTAAGCACCTTGGCACTAAACACAATATCTAAGTCAAGAGAAATGTGTTTTACAACCGCTTCTTGCGGTTTGGCATAGCTGTGAATATCGCTCATTTTAACACTTTGGGTGGGTGTATTAGTTTTATCAGTAAATTTGTTTGAGCTTCGTTGGCAACTGGTGGTAGATAAAAGCAAACCACACAAGCCGAGGAGCAAAAATTGGAATCGGTTTTTGAAACTGTTTTTCACAGAACTACGTTTTAATAATATATACAGTAATTTAACTAAGCTTTTGCACAGCATTAACTTAGCCCAATAGCTAAACCCCAAAACTTATGAGCGCGCCATCTGCACAAAAGTATGTAAATATCTACACCGAGGCTAACCCAAATCCTAACTCATTAAAGTTCGTGTTAAACGATTTACTGGTTGAAGAAGGATCTGACTTCGATTTCCCTAATCAGGAGACTGCTGAAGGCAAGAGTCCGTTGGCGAAAGCCTTGTTTACTTTTTATGGTATTGAAAGGGTATTTATCATGAATAACTTCATTACCCTAACGAAGGCACCTGAGTTAGATTGGCATACCACAGCTCCAGAAATAAAGGCCTTTATCAAGAAATATATTGAAGAAGGTAGCCCAATTATGGCAAGCCATGTACGTATGGGCGATGTAATTAACCCTGACGATAGCGAGGTAGTGAAGAAAATCAAAGGTTTGTTAGATGAGTACGTACGTCCTGCAGTAGAAAGCGACGGTGGTGCCATCACGTTCCGCGATTTTGAAAACGGAAAAGTAACAGTTGAACTACGTGGTAGTTGCAGCGGTTGCCCAAGCAGTACCCTTACCCTTAAGGCAGGCATTGAAAACCTACTGAAGCGTATGCTCCCTGCCGATGTTACTGAAGTGGTAGCGGAGGGGATGTAATTCCTTTGAAATACTAAATTATACAAGGGTGATAGCATTGCTATTGCCCTTTTCTTTTACAACCCTCTTAGATATTTCCTCCTATTCCTCGTATGCACATAGTGCATAGTAGCATCAAAAGCCAGGAAAATCGGTATAGCCGAACTGTGTAAAGCCCAATAAGTCAATATAAAAACTCTTTGTGGTTGCCTTATCACGCATCGGCAACTTAGGGTGTATGGCTCTGTTAGCATGAGGATATAATCAGTTTTATTGGGTTAAATAAAGGGAATAGAGGTAAAGTTTATTCTTCCTTCGGAATATCTATTATGTGCTCGTTTTATTTGAACTAAATCCCGATTTTTTAGAATTACATGACCACGGGTTAAAACCCGTGGCAACTCATATTCCAATCCTAATCCACCAACCCCTTACCCCACATTAGCTCCCACAATATCCTCTGCCTTTACTTTGTAAAAGGCTTCGTGGATATTGAGTGTTGGCTCGTCTGGTGCTGCCTGACGACCAATATAATCGCCTTGCTCTGTCATCAAGTAGGCGTTTACGTTATCGTGTAGGTTATAGGACAGGATGTGGATACACTCTTGTTTTAAAGCAGGTTCTGTTATCAAGAATAACGATTCTATCCTGCGGTCAAAACTGCGGTTCATCATATCGGCACTACCACCGTACACTTGCGGGTCGCCTTGGTTATGGAAGTAATACAAACGGGTATGCTCCAGAAAATCGCCCACTAGGCTACGTACTTGTATATTACTACTTAGTCCTTTACGTTGCGGACGTAAGCAACAGATACCGCGTACAATTAACTGTATTGGAACTCCCGCATCGCTGGCTTCATACAAGGCATCGATCGTAGATTGGTCTTCCAGAGAATTTATTTTAATCACAATACCGCAAGGCAAACCTTGTTTGGCATTATTGGCCTCATTTTTAATAAGGGCAATTAACTGCTTACGCATATCGCGTGGGGCAGTAATGAGCAACTTATAAGTAGTTGGCATACTGTGCCCAGTAATTACATTAAAGAACTCGCCAACATCGTTGGCATAAGTTTCTTTAGAAGTTAGCAAGGAAATATCTGAGTACAGCCTTGCGGTTTTCTCGTTGTAGTTACCTGAACCTAGGTGAACGTATCGAGTAACACGGTCTTCTTCTTCCTGTCTTACAATCATCATTAGTTTGGTATGGGTCTTCAGCTGACCTACACCATAGATTACAAAGCAACCTGCTTGCTGCAAGCGTTTGGCTTCTCTAATGTTATTTTCTTCGTCGAAACGAGCCTTTACTTCAAATAAGGCACTTACGTTTTTACCGTTATTCGCGGCTTTAAGCAGTGCATTAATAATCCTACTATCCTTTGCCAGGCGATAGATAGTCATTTTAATAGAGAGTACACCAGGGTCTTCCGCGGCTTGCTCTAATAGGGCGAGCAACGGTTCCATATTATTATATGGGTGGTGCAATAGAATATCCTTTTGCTTGAGTATTTCAAACATATCAGGTTTGGCAGCTTCGTCCATTTCAGGGAAGCTAAGGGGGGCCTTGGTTTTAGGGATAGGCTGTAATAACCCTGCCAAATCTGGATGATTTACCAATTGCCAAAGGGCGGTTAGGTCTAAAAGTTCCTTACAAACAAATATATTCTCTTGCTCTATTTCCCAACGTGCCTTTAGGGTTTTCATCATAAAAGCACTGTAATCGTCTTCAATTTCAATACGCACTACCCTACCCGTTCTGCGGTTTTGTAGTTTCCGACGTACCTCATCTACAAAGTCGTTTTCTACATCGTCGCTTTCCTCAATGGAAATATCGCCATTGCGGGTAATTCTGAATAGGTTGACACTGACTATTTCCACGTTACGGAATAGCTTACTTACCTGCCACCTAATAATCTCTTCCAAAGGCAAGAAGCTGGTTATATTGCCGCGTTCTAGTTCATAGAAACGTTGCAAGTTCCCAGGAATTTGCACTAACGAAAGCCTTAATGGGTTTTTACTATCTTCAGAATTGCGAGTTACCACACCAAATGTCAATGCCCTATTGGTAATTACAGGGAAAGCATGGTAAGGATCCAACAACATTGGGGTTAGCGTGGGATATACCTTCTTTTTGAAGTATTGCGATACTTCTTCTTGCTCCAATTCTGTGAGATTGTCAATACCAATAATTTCAAAATCGTTGGCTTTAAACTCTGTTCTTAGTTCAGCTAAAGTGGCAATTTGGTCTTCTGTAAAAGCGTGTACCTCATTAAATAAGGCTAGCTTAAACTGCTTTTCACGCAATCCGCTATAATCTATACGCTCCTTGTTATAGTCTAAGTAGTTATATAAACTACCTACACGTATCATAAAAAACTCATCTAAGTTACTGGCTGTAATGGCCAAAAACTTCAAACGCTCTAATACCGAACGGCGACTATTGCGAGCCTGGTCAAGTACCCGATAGTTAAATTGTAGCCAACTTAAATCTCTACTTACGTATTTACTGCTATTAATTTGTTCACTAACCCGAGCATTTAAAACGCTTTTTTGTCCTGGGAAAATCCTGCGGGCAAAATCGGTAATGGGCTTTAATAGTTGGCTATTACTCATAACAGTAGGTATATTGGTAAGCAGCTAATTTTAGGAGGATGTGGATTGGAATGGGTAGGCGTAAACACAAAAATAGCACTACAATTGTACTTGCCTACTTTTAGAATGCTATTTCAATAATAGTTATTCAGTATCTGCATCTGTACCGAAGCCTGGGTAAGGCGTTGGCACAAAATCATCTGGTAAAACAGGTTTACCATTAAAGGTAAAGCGCAGGTATTTAATGCTTTCTCCCTTGGCTTCCCATATATTTTCATAGTGGGTTCTTATGCCCAAATGGTCATTTGCAAACTCACTTTGGTATAGGTGCTCGGTATGCACCAAGTCGTTCACCCCAATGGCTTGTAACACTTCTAGGGTATATCTGAACAGCCCAGTGCTATCGGTCTTTAGGTGAACTATCCCGCCTGGCTGCATCAATTCATAATACATTTCCAGAAAGCGAATATGGGTAAGCCTACGCCTCTCGTCCCTGCCCTTTGGTCTAGGATCTGGAAAGGTGATCCAAATTTCATTAATTTCTTGCGGTGCAAAAAACTGGTCTAGGTTCTGGATATGGGTTCTGAGGAAGGCAATGTTTGGCAGATTTTGGTCAATAGCTTGCTTACTACCTTTCCAAATACGGCTACCTTTTATATCGGTCCCTATAAAGTTTTTATGCGGATAAGCTGCCCCAAGTCCTACGCTGTATTCGCCCCGACCGCAGCCAAGTTCAACCACAATAGGATTGTTGTTTCCAAAATGAGCGGCCCAAGCCCCTTTTATAGTAAGCCAATTGGGCTTACCATCTTCAATAACGTTGTATGCAACCGCGTTTTCGGCAAATCTTTTTAGTTTATGGCGTCCCATAGTGGGCAAAGATAGCCAACAGAAGCCCTTAATTGCGTAATTTTGAGCTTTAGAATAAAAAAGACTAAAACTTTTTCTTTGAACTACTTTGATAGCGCAAAATTAACCCTATCTTTGCAGTCCAATTTAGAAATCAAGCCCCCCGCGCTATGGCAAAGAAAGGCAACCGCGTACAGGTTATACTTGAGTGTACTGAGCATAAAAATTCTGGTATGCCTGGTACATCTCGCTATATCACTACTAAAAATCGCAAGAACACGCCTGAGCGTATTGAGTTAAAGAAATTTAACGCAGTATTAAAGAAGGTTACTGTTCATAAAGAAATTAAATAATCATGGCAAAGAAAGTAGTTGCTACCCTGAAAAAAGCTGACCAAAAAGGTTACGCTAAAGTAATAAAGGCTGTTCGCTCACCAAAGACTGGTGCCTACACCTTTAGAGAAGAAATTGTACCTGTTGATGAAGTTCAGCAGGCTATCAATGGCAAGTAATAAACTACTTTAGCCATAGATTGTGCTTATACACACAGCAGCCCACGTTTAAAACGATGGGCTGTTTGTCGTTATATTTAATTTATACCAATAATCTCAGAGTTGCTGCCTAAATTGCAGCTTCATATTTTAATTATTCAATTATGGGTTTCTTCGATTTTTTCAGCAAAGAGAAAAAAGAAAAGCTGGACCAAGGTCTTACTAAAACTAAGGAAAGTCTGTTTTCTAAAATCACGAAAGCAGTTGTAGGTAAAGACAAGGTTGATGAAGAAGTGCTGGACGAATTAGAGGAAATTCTCATTGGTGCCGATGTAGGTATCCAAACCACAGTAAAAATCATTAAAGCTATTGAAGAACGAGTTGCCAAGGATAAATACCTTGGTGCTTCTGAACTAGATATTATTTTGAAAGAGGAAGTTGAAAAACTACTTCTTACTAAAGATAAAGCAGGCACGGGCGCATTAGAGTTATTACCTGGCACAGCACCTTATGTAATTATGGTGGTGGGTGTGAATGGGGTAGGTAAAACTACTACCATAGGCAAGCTAGCCTCTCAGTTCCATAGAATGGATAAGAAGGTAGTGCTTGGCGCTGCCGATACTTTTAGAGCTGCTGCAGTAGAACAATTAAAGTTATGGGGTGCTAGAACTGGTGTGCCGGTAATTGAGCACGGAATGAATACCGATCCTGCATCAGTTGCTTTTGATGCTGTAAAAAAGGCTAAAGAAATTGGTGCCGATGTTGTAATTATTGATACTGCTGGTAGGTTACACAACAAAGTAGGACTCATGAATGAGCTTACTAAAATTAAGCGTGTAATCCAGAAGTTTATTCCTGAAGCTCCGCATGAGGTATTGCTTGTATTAGATGGTTCTACAGGACAGAATGCACTTACTCAAGCGCAAGAGTTTAGCAAAGCTACAGATATTACTGCCCTAGCCATTACCAAATTAGATGGTACTGCTAAAGGTGGTGTGGTAATTGGGATTAGCGATCAGCTATCTGTGCCTGTGAAGTATATAGGTGTGGGCGAAAAGATTGACGATTTACAGCTTTTCAATACCAAAGAATTTGTGGATAGCCTTTTCTCTAGAGAGAAGAAGTAAGGCTTAATTCCAAAACTTATCGGTCTGGGGAATTACTTTGGTCCTGCCAACTGCGTAAGGATTGAATCGGTATGCAGTAAATAGATAAAAAGCTGCTGAAGATACCGCTGGTTCTGTATCTGAAAATTGCCAAAGTGGTGAACTACCATAATGCGTAGTTCTATTTGTAGCATAAGGAATGCCCAACAAATTTCTATTTACTGAAGATGGCACTACAAACTTTTCCATTTCAGTAAGTAATAAATCGGCTTTTGCATTATTGCCTGCAATTTGGTAGGCTAATGCCATTTGTAAAGTTCCTTCTGGCCAAACAGCATCTAAATCGGTATCAAAACAATAGCCGCTTACAGTTGCATTATTAGCTGTGGCAGTTTTAGTAGTATAGAATATTTCTGCCCTATCTAAAATTGAAGCAGGAAAACTCGGTATCATGGAATATGCCCATGAAAAGTTATCTAAGGCATATCTATGTCTGGCACTTGATGGGTCACAAACGATATTCTGACTAGCTATATCGAACCTGCTATTACCCAAATATTTAAGGCAATTAGTGTGGAAACTCTCATAGCCTGGTACTGCGTGAAAGGCATCTAACATAGCTTCAGTAACTACAAAGTTCAAAGGATTGCCATTGGGTTCGTAGCCTGAAATAAGACCACCGTCGGCTTGCTGCAAACCTTTGATCCATCTCACTAATTCAGATTTAAGTCTGCCGAAATTATGATTTGGCTTTTCGAGTTCGTATGCATTTAGAGCAATGAGCAACCAAGCATTATCGCCAAGCCAAGCGTTTCCTGTTGGTTGTCCGTTCAGGTTTCTGAATTGGGCGAAACCGCCTCTGCCTGCGGTTAGTTCAGAACTAATTCTACCATCGAAAAAACTAAAAATTTGCTCTGCCTTTGCGTAATCTTTTGTGGATGTAAATACCAAGGCAGCTAAAGCATTATCGTATAAAGATACTACCGAACTTAAGCCAGAACTTCTGACCAACCCATTACTCATTTGCTGACTTTGTAACCAAGTATAAAGTTCAGGTGCCTTGGTTGCGCTAGTGCCTATTCTTTGTTTTGTAAATACCAGACTATCCATATTAGGTCTGATAGCGATACTAGACGGAGAAAAAGTAGCATTATCCTGTACTACGGAAAGAGTAAGTAATCCTGAAACATTTGATAAGGAAAACCTACCCTTATTATCGGTAAAGGTTTCTGTACCAGAACTTAGCTTTACTTTAACATTTGGAACACCAACACCATCTTCTTCCACTACCTTACCAAAAACACTATATTTAGTAAGTGTAGATCCTCCTTCTTCTGATTCTGTACAGGCCATTAAGAAAAACAGAAGGAGGCAGGTTGTAATTCTTAATATCATAATGTTATTGGTTAGGCAGGTAATTAATACTTGCGTTTAAGTTTTTCGGCACGCTTTTTTTCTCTCCAGCTATCGTAACGAAGCTTTAGTTCATACCCTATAGTGAATAGAGTAAAACATTGCAATCCAATAATCATTACAATGATAAATGGACGTAAAGTTTCGTCAATAAATTGGTCGAATGTGAAATAGGCAAACCATAGTAGCAGACCAATAGTCCATGCTACCAAACCAACAATAATATGTATAGGTGTATTATTCAAGATGCACAAATTTAAACCAATACTGGCGAATTGGTAACTATCTGTGGCAAGCTAATCTTTAAACTAGCGCTAAAACCTGCTTTAAAGAGGTAATCGTTTCTGCAATTCCTGCTGGATCGAATCCGCATTCTGCATGAAGTTCACGTTGTTCGCCGTGTTCAACTACTCTATCAGGAATGCCTAGGCGCTTTACAGTAGCGCTATAACCGTGATCGGCCATAAACTCTAATACCGCACTACCAAATCCGCCTTGGATACAACCATCTTCAATAGTGATAACCTTATTGAATTTGCTGAAAATATGGTGTAATAAAGCTTCATCCAATGGCTTCACATAACGCATATCATAATGGGCAACGGTTTCTGCAGTATCGCCACCAAGGATATCTAATACCTCGGTCATATAGTTGCCTATATGTCCTAGGCTTAAAACTGCTACTTCAGAACCTTCTCTTAGCACTCTACCTGTACCAATTTGCTGCAATTGCATTGGTAATCGCCATTCTGGCATTACGCCTTCTCCTCTAGGGTAACGAATGGTAAACGGACCTTTATTTTCGGTTGCCGTGTACATCATATTACGCAACTCCTCTTCATTCATAGGAGCTGCTATGACCATATTAGGGATGCAGCGCATATAAGCCACATCATAAGCACCGTGGTGGGTTGGTCCATCTGCTCCTGCGAAACCTGCTCTATCTAAACATAAAATTACGTGCAGGTCTTGTAGACAAACATCGTGAATTACCTGATCGTAAGCACGTTGCATAAACGTACTGTATATATTACAGAAAGGAATAAGTCCTTGTGTAGCCAAGCCCGCAGAGAAAGTAACTGCATGCTGTTCTGCAATACCTACATCGAAAGCCCTATCTGGCATTTCCTTCATCATGATGTTCATGCTGCTGCCACTTGGCATTGCAGGTGTAACACCCATGATTTTGGTATTTTCTTTAGCCAGTTCAACTAATGTATGTCCGAAAACATCCTGATATTTAGGGGCTTGCGGCTTATCATGAACTTTCTTTTGGATAGCACCTGTTAGCTTATCAAATAAGCCTGGAGCGTGCCACTTGGTCTGATCTTTTTCTGCAGGGGCGTAGCCTTTACCTTTAGTAGTTACGCAATGCAGAATTTTTGGACCTGGAATTTGCTTTAAATCATTAAAGATATTTACCAGATGATCAACATCGTGTCCATCTACTGGTCCGAAATAACGCAGGTTTAACGATTCGAACAAGTTGCTTTGGTGCAACAAGGCCGATTTAAACGCACCTTCTATCTTACTAACTATATCTTGTGCATTGGTTCCGAACTTAGAAAGCTTTCCAAGGAGGTTCCAAACATCTGATTTTACTTTATTGTAGGTTTTGCTGGTGGTAATATCAGTTAAGTAGTCTTTCAAAGCCCCTACGTTAGGGTCGATAGACATACAGTTATCGTTCAATACAATAATGATATTACTATTGGTAAACCCAGCGTGGTTCATAGCTTCAAACGCCATACCCCCAGTTAAAGCACCATCGCCAATTACGGCAATATGTTGCTTTTCGTTATCGCCAAGGTATTGATTAGCAATGCTCATACCCAAGGCTGCAGAAATAGAAGTGCTGCTATGCCCTACCCCGAAGGTATCGTAAATGCTTTCCTTACGCTTTGGGAAACCACTTAAGCCGCCGTAATAACGTTGGGTGTGGAAATTATCTTTTCTGCCTGTTAAGATTTTGTGTCCGTATGCTTGATGACCTACATCCCAAACCAGCTGATCTGATGGTGTATTGAATACATAATGCAGAGCAACAGTAAGTTCAACCACACCCAAGTTTGCGCCAAAATGCCCACCGAAAACAGAGACATTATCAATGATAAATTGCCTTAGATCGTCACAAACCTGAATTAAATCAGTGTGAGGCATCGCACGCAAATCGGCTGGAGTGGTAATTTTCTCCAGAAGAGCACCAGGTTTAATCATTGTAGAGCTATAAAAGCAGGTTTACTAAATCAATAACAACAAATACCCTTAAATAGTATGCACTAAATAAGCAGGCAAAGATAAGTATAATACCTTAAAGGCGAACTTTTGTTTAACCTTAGCTCAATTTATGCTTGTATACCACGATGATAGCCTTAAAACAAAAAAAACTTACATTTTTTGTTGTAGAGGTTTTGGGTATTTCAAGAAAAACCCCTATGTTTGCAGTCCAATAACGGTTATGTAGCTCAACTGGATAGAGCATCTCACTACGGATGAGAAGGTTTGGGGTTCGACTCCCTACATGACCACGAAAAACCGCTTTCAGACCATCTAGAAGCGGTTTTTTTCTTTAGGGCAAGTAATAGGGCAAGTAAACTTTTGAGGTTGGGAAAATGAAGTGGCAAAACCGCCATTTATTACTTTTCCTACCATTCATCAAATTCATAGAAGTCAAGTTCTGCCTCGGGTATAGATTGCTCATATTCAATTACTTCTTGGAAAGCATTTTCAACAATATTGTTGTTATCGTACCAAGTTCCATCTTCAAAGCCACTAACACCGTTAGTTAACTCCGTCAGAATAGCACTAACCAGCAAGACAAATCGTAAATTAAAGGTATCCCCAGCACGCCAAACAAAAGAAACCGAGATTTTACAGTCCTTCAATCGTGCCTCAATTTCTAAGGGAGCAAACTCAATCTCTTGTTTCTTTTTGCCTAAGAGCTTGTCTATAAAACTTAATTTTGGATTTAACTTTTCTTTCTCTTCTTGCAGGCTAAACTCATCTATATATAGTTCAAAGCCACTTTTTAACTCCTTATCTCTTACATCCTCAAAAGGTGGATTTTTAAAACGAAACTTAAAAGGTAAAAAGCCTGCGTCTTCTTTTGGATCAAATTTAAAGTCAGGATGAATGCTAACGACCATATCAAACTCATTGAGCCGTTCCATTATTTTTGGAATCAGGTCTTTAGAAACACTTTTACAGTAAACTTTAAGCGCTAAACTCATTATGTTAAGGTTTAAACAGAAGTAACTAATATGAATATGCCCGACTTGCAATCGCTTATCCAAAGATATAAATAGTAGTGGTTGTTCCACGTCTCGGAAAAAATTACGCTCTGCTTATTTTTTCCTAAGACGTGGAACCAGAGTTATTTGCAAATCAGGATTTTGAAGACTTGGAGGCTAAGGGTATTATGCTACTCTAATGCCTTGGTAAGTGATTGAACTAGTGTAGTAAAATAATTACATTTAAGGACTAAAATTTAATATGTAAACTATCAACAATATTTATTGCATTTACATTCCCAGCCTTATAAGATAATTTTAAATACTTCAATATCATTGCTTTAGATTTTGGATCAAGACCTTTTAAAGAATACAATTCAGTACCAGAGTTATACCATAAATATGTAAAAGCATCTTCATAAGCTGGTACGTAATTATATTTATCAGCCATAATTATTGTATATGGAAGTACTTCATAACTATTTCTGTCTTGATAAAACAATCGTAAGTTGAAATAATCATCAGTATCTCCATTAACTACAACATTATAAATGTATTTAGGAATTGAATCAGCCTCATTATACAATGAGTCTACATATTCTACATCATCGTTTTGGCTTATTATACTATCTTGATTTTGAGTACAAGATAGCAGTAAACAAAAACAGCAAGCCAGAAATATAATACTTTTCATTTATTTTTTATAAATACTATTTAAAATCTACAGGTTTCACGTCTTAACAAACAAAAGCCCAGCCGCATATTTCCTAAACGTGGAATTGTTAACGTAACGCCTGTAAAAAGTGCTCTGCTGTAACTCTTATTTACTATACCCAAAGATATAGAAAATAGTGGTTGTTCAAGGACTAAATTAGTATTAAGGTACCCTAATAACTTGGTAGGTGGTTGAAACAATGTGATTAAAATTTGATTTTTAAACTATCAACTACACCCATGGCTGATTCGTCTCCTAATTCATAGGACGCTTTCAGGTATTTTAATACTAATTTTCGTGATGCAGAGTCTAATTGATCAATTTCATAAATATCCTTCCCCGAGTTACTTAAAATAGCATAAATTGCATCGGAATATGCTGGTGGATACTTATGCTTTTCCGCCATAATTACAGCAAACGGAAGAAAATTAATTTCCTTGTAATCAAGGTAAATCATATGTAAATTATAGTAATCATCAGTATTTCCGTGTACGACAATATTATAAATGTATTTAGGGATTGAATCCGCCTCATTGTATACAGAATCTAAATGTTTTTGGTATGCTTCGTACTCATCTTTTTTTGCTTGTTCTTTGTCACAAGACATTAGAAAGAGCATTATTACTATTGGTAAAATTACAAATCGTTTCATAAATAACACTAATTAAATCAATGGATTTAGGCTTATTGAAGATGAATAATTATAATTTCTAACTAGTTTCTTGTCTTAATAAACAAAAGCCAAGACACTCATTTCCGATTCCTAAAACCGCCAATCTTAAGCTTGCAAATGAAGAAACCTTAACTTCCATTCCCAAATATATTCTCAATTGGGCTAAAGCCCAAGTCTAATTTAATTTCTCACCCCCAGTTAAAACTGGGGGCTATTCATTACCCCGCATTTGTTAGGAAATGAATTGCCACGGGTTTTAACCCGTGGGTGCCTTAAAATTGTTATCAACAGGAATTATTGCAAAGCCCCAAATATCGCCTCCCCTACCCAATCTTCACGCTAATTTCCTATTTTTGTAGTCTTACTTGGCTACCCATACACCTTTGTTAATGAATACACCAGCTCCATATAAGCCTAAAAACCATATCCGTATTGTTACCGCAGCTTCGCTGTTCGATGGTCACGATGCGGCAATCAATATCATGCGCCGGATTTTACAATCTACAGGTGCGGAAATTATCCACTTGGGCCATAATAGGTCGGCTCAAGAAATTGTAAACTGTGCCATTCAGGAAGATGTGCAAGGCATTGCCATCACTAGCTACCAAGGTGGTCACGTTGAGTTCTTTAAGTATATATATGACTTGCTGCACGAGGCTGGTTGTGGACATATCCGCATTTTTGGCGGTGGCGGTGGTACTATCCTACCAGTAGAAATTGAGGAATTGCACGGTTACGGCATTACCCGCATTTACTCGCCAGACGATGGCCGTTCTATGGGCCTTCAAGGTATGATTAACGACGTAATTAGGCATTGTGATTTTAATACCTATCGTGCCAATGGTGCGTTGGCAGTTGCTGGTGCCGATGATGTTGATTTGGAGGTTGACGAGGTAGTTGCCCCTGAAGACTGGAAAGATTTGGTTGGGCAAATCCGTTATAAAAATAATCGTGTACTTGGCAGATTAATCTCTATAGCTGAAAACCACCCAGATATCGCCAATGAGATGATGCCAACTATTGATAAGTTAGCATCAGAAAAGAAAATACCTGTTTTGGGTATTACCGGTACAGGTGGTGCAGGTAAAAGTTCTTTGGTAGATGAGTTAGTTCGCCGATATATCATAGATTTTCCAGAGAAGAATATCGCCATCATTTCGGTAGATCCTTCTAAGCGTAAAACGGGCGGTGCCTTATTGGGCGATAGAATCAGGATGAACAGCATCAACAACCCTCGGGTGTATATGCGTTCATTGGCTACCCGTCAGAGTAATTTGGCGCTGAGCAAATATGTGGCGGAATCGTTAGATATTGTAAAGGCGGCAGGTTTCGATTTAGTAATTGTGGAAACCAGTGGTATTGGTCAGTCCGATACGGAAATTATTGACCACTCAGATGTATCATTATATGTAATGACCAGCGAATACGGGGCAGCAACCCAGTTGGAAAAAATTGATATGCTTGATTTTGCCGATGTTATTGCGCTTAATAAATTCGATAAGCGTGGTTCATTAGATGCTATTAGGGATGTGCGTAAGCAGTACAAGCGCAACCACCAACTATGGGAAGCAAACGATGAAGACCTACCCATTGTAGGAACCATTGCCTCACAGTTTAACGACCCTGGTACCAGCAACTTATTTGTAAAGCTGATGGCCAAAATTAGCGAGCGCACAGAAGTAGAGTTTACTTCGCCTCGCAGTTTGGTAAATGAAAGCAGTACCAAGATATACATTATCCCGCCAGATAGAACTCGTTACTTAGCTGAAATAAGCGACCATCACGAGTTGTATAAGGCAAATGTTGCGGAGCAAAGCTATATCGCTAGCAAGCTGTATCAGCTACACGGCACCATTGAAGACCTAAAGCAATCTGTTGATAAAGAACAACTTGCAGAAGAAAAAGAAAGACTACAAGCCCTACTCTCTGCATTAGAATTACAATACCAAAAGCAGGAAGCCAAGCTAAGCGGCGAAAGCCGTCAGCAAATTAAGGAATGGGCAAGCGTAGTTGCGAAATACAAAGACGATAAGTTCCGTTTCCAAGTTCGTGATAAAATCATTGAGCAAGATTTATATACGGTATCGCTAAGTGGATTAAAGGTTCCGAAGGTATCGATGCCACGCTATAAAGATTGGGGCGATATTTTGAATTGGACCTATATCGAAAACGTACCAGGCGAATTTCCATTTACGGCAGGAGTATTCCCTTTAAAGCGTGAAGGTGAAGACCCTACCCGTATGTTTGCCGGTGAAGGCGGACCAGAGCGTACCAATAAGCGTTTCCACTATGTATCGTTAGGGATGCCAGCAAAAAGGCTTTCAACTGCCTTTGATTCTGTAACCCTTTACGGTGAAGACCCAGATTTCCGTCCAGATATTTATGGTAAAATTGGTAATTCAGGCGTAAGCATTGCCTCTTTGGATGATGCCAAGAAGCTATATTCAGGCTTTAACCTTTGCCACCCAGCAACCTCGGTTTCAATGACCATTAATGGTCCTGCGCCAATGTTGCTTGCCTTCTTTATGAATGCCGCTATTGACCAACAATGCGAGTTTTACATCAAGAAAAATGGTTTAGAAGCAGAAGTAAACGCCAAAATTGATGCCATCTATGCCGATAAAGGTGTAGAACGTCC
>JAIYDB010000069.1 GCA_027487695.1 Cytophagaceae bacterium
CTATGAGCTATACCTTCTGCTGGTGTTGTTCTTGGTCTGGCAGTTAATTCAAATATATATCTATTATTTTCTACACCTAAGAATGTAACAGATTCAACTCCTTCTCCTGGCAATGTTCCAAATGAGAAATGATTGGCGTTAACGTCTGAGGAAGTAAGAATTGAACCAGTAGAAAATCTGATAGTACGTCTGGTACACCAATTAGAAAAATCTAGATTATCAATAGTATAGTTACGAGAATCTACACCATTAACCACAGGCAATTTACCGATGGCTGACTCCTTTGTGCCATTTTGTGCATTTGCAACCTGAGCTGCAAATGTTAAAACTAGTGCCAAGAATAAGATTTTGTAAATCTTTACCATCCGTTAATTCCTTTACAGGCACAAGATACAGAAGAAGTATTGTTTAAAGCAAGAAAAAAATTAAAAAACCTTAATAAAATTTTTCTTGCACTACCTTCCACCAAATTGTATTCGTTTGTTTTTTGCCTATTTCAAGGTTAATAAAGCCACATTTTCTACGTGATGGGTATGTGGGAACATATCTACCGGCATTACCTTTACAACATCATAATACGGACTAAGTAACTGTATATCACGTGCCTGTGTAGCTGGGTTACAACTGACATATACAATTTTTGGTGCTAAAATTTTTATAAGTGTTTGTACCACATCAGGGTGCATACCTGCTCTTGGCGGATCGGTTATGATTACAGATGGCAAACCTTCCTTCTCTAAAAATTCTTGGTTTAATACATCTTTCATATCTCCTGCATAGAACGATGTATTGCCTATTCCGTTGATTTCAGAATTTATTTTGGCATCTACAATGGCAGGTTCTACGTATTCAATACCTACTACTTTTTTAGCCTGCTTGGCAACAAAATTTGCGATAGTTCCCGTACCAGTGTATAAATCGTAAACAACATCTGTTTCAGATATCCCTGCAAAATCTCTTGTTACCTTATATAATTCGTAAGCTTGTTCACTATTGGTTTGATAAAAGCTTTTCGGACCAATTCTAAAACGCAAGCCTTCCATTATTTCTTCAATGTAGGCTTTTCCGTGATATAGGTTTAGCTCTAAATCGTGAAAAGTATCGTTCCCTTTTTGGTTTAAAACCCAATACAAACTTGTTACTTCTGGAAATTCCGCTTTTAAAGCAACAAGCAAAGCTTCTGTTTCAACAGGCAAATCATCTGCCACTTGCAGTATAAGCATTACTTCTCCAGTACTAAAAGAAGTACGGATGGTGATCATTCTCAGAAAACCCTTCCTGCCTTCTATATCAAAGAAGGAAAGTTTATGTTCTAATGCGTATGCTCTTAACCAGTTCCTTATACTATTGCTTGGTTCAGGCTGTAAGTAGCAGTTATTGATATCCAATACCTTGTCAAACATCCTCGGAATGTGGAATCCTAAAGCGTTACGTTCTGTAATTTTCCCTAGAGATAACTCTTCCTTTTTAATCCAACGCTTATTACTAAAGGTAAACTCTAATTTATTACGATAGAATTGGGTTTTATTACTTGCCAAGATGGGTAACATCTCACCAATTTTTATTTTGCCAATACGCTCTAAGGCATCAGAAACTTGCTTTTGCTTAAACTCAAGTTGCTTTTCATAACTAAGGTCTTGCCATTTACAGCCGCCGCAAGTACCAAAGTGCTCGCAAAAAGCGGGACTTCTTAAATCGCTATATTTATGAAAGTGAACAGGATAGGCTTCGGCAAAGCTCTTTTTATCCTTGCTTATGATAATATCTACCACATCGCCAGGAACTACCCCTTCAATAAAGTAAACCTTTTCGTCTATCCTACTTATACACTTACCTTCAGAAACCATATCGCCTATGGTTACTTCGGTTAACTTCTTTATTTTATTTTTTCCCATTTGTTGGCAATGGCCGGTAATATGGTGGTAGCTACTTCTCCAAATCCTATTCTTTCGCCATTGGCTTGCGCATAGGCACGCATAATTACAGTATCTGAATCGTTAATGAACTTACGCTCAGTACCATCAGATAGTTTTAAAGGTTTTGTACCTCTCCAAGTTAGCTCTAACATAGAACCGTAACCAGTTTCTTCAGGTGCGGAAATAGTACCGCTGGCATATAAATCGCCAATTCTCAAATTGCAACCATTTACTGAATGGTGGGCAATTTGCTGGGTTACACTCCAGTACAAATACTTGGTATTAGATTTACTTATGATGGTTTCTTCCCCTGCCTCTGGTTTTATGATTACCTCTAAATCAATATCATAAGCCGATTTTGGATCAACTTGTAAATAAGGTAAAACTGCAGGCTCTTGGGTATTCAAATCGGTTTTAGCGCCTTCTAAAGCTTCAGCAGTTACTATAAATGGTGCTAATGAACTACCAAAGTTCTTGCCAAGGAATGGACCTAGTGGCACATATTCCCAGCTTTGGATATCTCTTGCACTCCAATCGTTAAAGAGCATAAATCCGAATACATAGTCAGCTGCTTCAGAAGTAGTTACAGGATTACCCAAACCATTTTCTTTGCCAATTACATAAGCCATCTCCAGCTCAAAATCTAATTGTTTGCTGGTGGTGAATATGGGTTCTGTAGCATCTACCGGTTTTACTTGTCCCCAAGGTCTGTGCAATGGAGTACCAGAAACCACTATACTACTTGCCCTACCGTGATACCCCACAGGTAAATGCAAATAATTAGGCATAAGTGCATTTTCAGCACCTCTGAACATCACACCTACATTATAGGCGTGGTATTTACTGCTGTAGAAATCGGTATAATCGCCAATTGCAATAGGCAAATGGAAAATTACAATATCCTTATTGAATAGATATTGCTCAAAATCAGAAAGTTCTGAATTGCCTACACTAAAAAGTGCTTGCACTTTTAGCCTTACAGCATTAGTAATTTCTTTTCCTAAGCTGATATAGTTATTAAGCGTAGCCTCATTTAAAGTAGTAGCAATACCGCTATGTAAACCATCAAAAACACCTGATTGCGCCAAAGCACCTAAATCAATGATAGAATCGCCCAGTGCCATACCTGCCCTAAGTTCGCTTCCATAGGTGCTAAAAATACAATAAGGCAAGTTTTGAATCCCGAAACCAGAGTTTGCAGGAACAGGTATTTTACTTTCTAAGACCATTGGTGGTGTATGCTTTTAAGAAAGCCAAAATTAAACACAATTTATGGGTTACAAATACTGTTTAAGGATTTCGTATTTTTGCACCGTATTAAATAAGTAAGCGTGCAAGCACATATCCCAATTCTTACGCCCGAACTGTGGCAAGATTACGAGTTAATTGATTCTGGCGATTTTGAAAAACTAGAACGGTTCGGTAAATATACCGTTGCCCGACCAGAACCACAGGCCATTTGGGAAAAGAAACTAAGTATTGACGAATGGGAAAAATTGGCCGACGCCTGGTTTGCTCGCGATGAATACAACCCTGAAAAAGGACGATGGACTACCAAGCCTGGCATGAAAGACCTTTGGTGGATTGGTTACCAAACACCAGATTTAGATTTAACCCTTAAAATATCGCTTTCATCGTTCAAGCATGTAGGTCTATTTCCGGAGCAGGCAGCCAATTGGGATTACATAGCCCAAAAGCTAAAAGCAATGAAAACCGAAAAACCTCGGATGCTGAACTTGTTTGCCTATACTGGTGCGGCATCGGTAGCGGCAAAAGCGATGGGTGCAGAAGTAGTTCACGTAGATGCCATAAAGCAAGTAATAAGCTGGGCAAAGGACAATATGGAAGCCAGTAAGCAATCAGATATCCGCTGGGTGGTAGAAGACGCTATGAAGTTTGTTCAACGTGAAGTACGTCGTGGTTCCAAATACAACGGTATTATTCTAGATCCTCCTGCCTACGGCAGAGGACCTGATGGCGAAAAATGGCTATTAGAAGATCACCTGTTGCCATTGCTCAAGCTTTGTAAAGAATTAATAAATCCTGAGGAACACTTCTTTATTCTGAATTTATATTCCTTAGGTTTTAGTGGACTAATAATCAATAACTTAATAGAAGATATTTATAAGCCTACCAACGAAAAAGAATTTGGCGAGCTTTATATTCAAGAAAAACAAGGCAGAAAGCTACCTTTGGGTACTTATTACCGGTTTTCAAACGTTTAATGAAGCAGGCTTTTTCTGTGCTTATTCCTATGTTTAATAAAAAGTACGCCTTCATAGCTTTGATTTTGATAGTATCGGTTTTCGGAATTTCAAGTTGTAATTATTTTGAAACCGAAAATCCGGCAGCTGTGTATTTAACGGTTGATTCGGTGAGTTTTAACCAAGCGTTATCGCCAAGCCTTACAGATCAACGTATAGAGGATATTTACGTTTATGCCGATGGAAGGTTATTAGGCGGATATCAAATTCCATTTACCATTCCCATTACTGATTTAAGTAAAAGGAGGATATCATTACTTGCTGGGATTTATGCCGATGGGATTAGAGATGCTCGTGTGCAATATCCATTCTTCGCTACAATTGATTCTACCTTTACTTGGGAAGTAGGTAAGCAATACAAAATGCGCCCAGTTTTTAAATATGTGTCATTTCTAAGTTCCCCATTA
The DNA here is from genome assembly GCA_027487695.1 of Cytophagaceae bacterium. Taxonomy (GTDB): domain Bacteria; phylum Bacteroidota; class Bacteroidia; order Cytophagales; family Flexibacteraceae; genus JAIYDB01. The sequence continues at coordinate 4,588 of JAIYDB010000069.1, forward strand.
AAGTTTAGCGAAAACTTTGAAAGGAGTATTTCCCTTTTAGATACCTTTGAATCTGCTGGGGCTAATATTCGTTTGAAAAGGCATACCAACTCTACATTACCAGCTGGCGAAACCACCTTTTTAGAAGTTGCATCAGATACTAATGTAGCAGTGTTATTGCAAGTAGCTTCAGAAGGCGAACTACCCAACATTGATAGAAGCCGTCCTACATATTTAGAGTTTCAGTTCCAGAGTAATTTTGATATGATTGTCGGGCTGCTTGTTAAACAGCCAGGCAGCGAACAATGGATACCCTCGTACAACCTATTCCTTAGACCAGCTGCAAATTGGCGAAAGGTTTATTGCACTTTAGACGACGAATTAGCCGCCGCACCAGCGGGTTCTAAATACAAAATCTTTTTCAGATCGGCCCATGGCGGTACCGATAGCACATATTATCGATTAGATAATGTGCGCCTAATGACTTACAATTAATGATTGGAAAAAAGGCTTACTCGCTATACTTCTTAGTTACCGATTTTGCAGCGGCAATGTTGGGGTGGGTGGCTTTGCTCGTTTTCAGATTAAGTGTTGGTGCCACAAGTGTTGACCAGGCAAGTGCTGCATTACAAGGAGGAGTTTTTGTAGGTTTGTTTTGGGTTATACTCTATGCCCTAGCTGGCTTTTATAAAGATGTACTCCGAAAAAGTAGGTCAAGAGAAATAATATACATGCTTGCCATCATAACCGCAGGTGGGCTGATATTTACCTTTCTATTGATTAACAGAATTTTGCTAGACAATGAAGACCTTAGCGAATACCGCAGGCTTTATGAATACCTATTTCTGTATTTGATTTTTCATTTAAGCTTTTCGGTTCTATTTAAACTTCTAATCATGGGGTATTCAAAATACCTGATTAGGAAAAAGATACTGCATTTTAAAACCCTTATCATTGGTAGCGATAAACAAGCCGCCGATGTATACGACGAAATAGAAAAGAAATCGGCACACCTTGGCTTGCTTTTTTTAGGCTATGTAAAAGCCAGTGAAACCAATGGTCATAAACATGCTATGGAAAACTATAGCTTGCCTTGCCTCGGCAACCTTTCAGATTTGGAAGCTTTAGTGGTTAACCAAAATATAGAGCAAGTAATTATTGCCCTTGAAAAGCAAGAACACGATACCCTACAACAAATACTTACTTCAATTGAAGGATATGGCGTAAGAACCGCTATTGTGCCAGACATTTATCAGATATTACTTGGCTCTGTAAAAATTACACAGCTATTCGGTACCCCAATTATTGAGATTAAAACCGATATCATGCCTGTTTGGCAACAAGCAGTTAAGCGTATGATAGATATTGGGGCAGCATTATTTGTTTTGACAGTAGGCTTTCCTTTTTTACTGGCAATTGCCATAGCCACCAAACTCACTAGTAAAGGTCCTATCTTCTTTTTTCAAGAACGAGTAGGCAAAAGCGGGTTTCCTTTCAAGATTATTAAGTTCCGCAGTATGTACACCAATGCAGAACAAATGGGACCTCAACTTAGCAGCACGCACGATCCTAGAGTAACGCCTTGGGGACGTGTAATGCGTAGAACAAGGCTAGATGAGTTTCCTCAATTTTGGAATGTATTGGTAGGCGAAATGAGCCTTGTAGGTCCACGACCAGAACGCCAGCACTTTATTGACCAAATTGTAAAAGTGGCTCCCCACTACAAACACTTAAACCGAGTAAGGCCAGGCATTACTTCATTAGGACAAGTAAAATTTGGCTATGCTGAAAACGTAGATCAAATGGTACGTAGGCTAAAATTCGATATCCTTTATATTGAAAACATGAGCTTGGCAATGGACTTCCGTATTCTTGCCTATACAGTGCTTACAATGCTTCAAGGTCGCGGTAAATAACAATTCACCTACAAACAAAAGAAGCTGACCTTGCGGTCAGCTTCTTTTGTTTGTACTTATATTAAACTTCTACGGTTGAATTAACCAATTGAAACTACAGTAATTTCAAAAGTTAAATCTTCACCAGCTAAAGGGTGGTTGGCATCTAACATAATTTTTTCATTGTCCACATCTATAACCATAGCAGGGATTTGGTTGCCATCTTCATCTTCAAGATCAATTTGGGCACCAATTTCAGGTTCAAAACCCTCCGGTAAGTTAGATAGTGGGAAAGTTACCATCATGCTCTCTTCTCTTTCGCCATAAGCTTCTTGAGAAGGAATGGTAAACTTCTTGCTTTCGCCTTCTGCCATTCCAGTAATAGCTAATTCAAAACCAGGAATAACCTGTCCGGAACCTATTTGGAACTCTAATGGTTCTGCGCCTTCAGACGAATCAAAAACTTCGCCATCAGAAAGTGAACCGGTATAGTGTACTTTCACTATGCTACCTTGTTGGGCTGTATTGTGGGCCATTGCCTTACTGTTTTTCTTAATAATTTCCCAAAGGAACAATTTATTTTACAATTATCCTGAAAGTAAAATGCTTACTTTCATTTTCTACCCCTACAAAATACATTCCTCTAGGTAGCTTAGATACTGAAACTACTACTTTTCCAGAAGTGGTATCAAAATTAGGTTGGTACTTTCTTCCCAATAAATCTGCAAAAGTGATTTGTATTTTTTCCAATGAAGTTAATCCTTCTATTATTACCTTATCTGATGCAGGATTAGGATAACACCTAAGATTAGAGGCAATAGTTGATTTATTACTAAGTACCAAGCCAGGGGAAGTTAATAAAGGAAGCCTCCGAGGCGCGTTCCTAAGTACCCTACGCATCCTTAATACCTGATCAACCGTAAACATATTCATACAGATATCGTCTGAATACTGCATATAGTTTGGAATCAGGTCGCCATTTGGAGTACTACAGGTATTTCTAATCGTTGGACAACGTTCTACAGGACCTGCTTGCGGCGGAGTATCATTACAAAAATCATTGCCTGAACAATCCTCTTGGTCGCCCCAAACGTGCAGTAAGCCCAAATAATGACCTATTTCGTGAGTGAGCGTTCTGCCTCTATGGTAAGGACTAAAAATATTGGGTGCATTACCCACTCCTGAATACTTCACCACAACACCATCGGTTGAAGAATCTGTTGTTGTGCCAGGATTACCACTTGTAGCAGGAGGGTATTGAGCCCAGCCCAATAAGCCTAAAGAATTCACTACCCAAACATTCAAATACTTATCAGTTGGCCAGCACGAAAGTGCTTTCAATTGAATATCCGAACTTAATTCCCAGTTATTTCTACCTCCATTGACTCGCACTATACCATCGGTTTCATTCCCTTGAGGATCTCTGTTTGCAAACCTAAATTCAATTCTAGCATTTGCACTTATAGGGCTTTCGTTAAACCCAGGTGTACCAGATTTTCGTTGAAAATCGTTATTCAAGATAGCAATTTGCTCTTGAAGCCTTTCATTAGGAATGTTAAAAGTATCGTTCCCACTTGGTGCTGTATTGTATATCACATGAAATACCACTGGGATATATAACAATGCGGAATCTGATGCCGCAGAGTTTGTTAACAATTGATTACCAACAGCTTGTGAGGTATTTCTTAACCAACTTTCAAAAAGCCGAGTTCCAGAAACGTTATCCCTAACAATATTTTGAGGAAGCAATTGACTACCGCATCGGTATTGACCAAATGCAGCTTGTAGCAAAACAAAATGAAGAAATAATATTAGCCCTATTATCTTTTTCATGGTTGGGCTAAGGTAATAAAGAATCACTTAATTTCAAGTGTATTCATTACAATGGCAGCTGCAGCTTGCTCCGCCTTCTTCTTTGACAAACCTTTGCCAACGCCCTTTACTTCACCATCAATAATGATTTGGGCTGTAAATTCGCGCATGTGGTCTTTTCCTTTAGAGTCCACAATTTCAAATTTCAGCTGCTTATTTTCCTTTTGGGCCCACTCAATTATTTTGCTTTTGTGATTGGTTTCATTGGCAACCACGTCGTCAATTTTAATATGAGTTTCAAACAAATTCTGGATTATAAATCGTCTTGAAAATTCAAAACCCTTGTCTAGGTAAACTGCGCCAATTAAAGCCTCTAAGGCATCGCCATGCATACTTCTATGCGGATGAATTACCTTTTGCTTTATGTTAGCCTCTAAAATATTGTTTACCCCAATTTTCATAGCCAATTGAGTAAGACTTTCCCTATTCACTAAACGAGATCTGATTTCGGTCAGGAAACCCTCATCTTTAAAAGGGAATTTTTTGAACAAATACTCCGCTATAATAGCACCCAAAATAGCATCACCAAGGTATTCTAATCGCTCATTATGATTGCGACCAAAACCTTGACCATGCTCTGTAGGGATATTTTGTTGGGTACTGCTGTGCCTTAAAGCAAGCTTATACAATTCCAAATTATTAGGCGTAGCCCCAATAATCTGCTTTACAGCATAAACTAACTTAGCATCAGAAGCATTGTGCTTCCTAAACCACTTTTGCAGCCACACTTGGTACTACTCGGAATATTTTTTAAAAATTACCGCAGCATTATGGCCTCCAAAACCGAACGTATTGCTCAATGCATAGTTAATTTCTCTATGCTGTGCAGCGTTTAAGGTAAGGTTTAGGGCAGGATCAATAGCCTCATCTCTATTAAAGTTATTAATAGTTGGAGGTACTATGCCTTTATTCATAGCCAAAATACAAGCTACAGCTTCAATTGCACCTGCGGCACCTAAAAGGTGACCCGTCATACTCTTAGTTGAACTGATGTTCATCTTGTATGCGTGTTCACCAAATAGTTGCTGGATAGCCTTAATTTCGGCTACATCGCCTAGTGGAGTAGATGTACCATGGGTATTGATATAATCAATTACCTCGGCTGTTATGCCTGCATCTTCCAAAGCATTTTTCATTACGTTAAATGCACCTAATCCTTCAGGATGTGGAGCAGTATAATGATATGCATCGGCAGTTGCACCACCACCTACTAGTTCAGCGTAAATATGCGCACCTCTAGCTTTTGCGTGCTCGTATTCTTCCAATACCAATGCACCAGCACCTTCACCCAAAATAAAACCATCGCGGTCTTTATCATAAGGTCTTGATGCAGTTGCAGGATCGTCATTACGCTCACTCATTGCCTTCATCACACTAAAGCCGCCTACACCAGGAATAGTGATAGCTGCTTCTGAACCTCCTGTTACAATAGCATCGGCTTTGCCAAGTCTTATGTAATTGAAAGCATCAATAATAGAGTGAGTAGCACTTGCGCAAGCAGAAACTGCTGAAAAGTTTGGACCTCTAAAACCATATTTAATTGAAATATGTCCTGGAGCCAAGTCAATAATCATCTTCACAATGAAGAATGGCGAAAACCTAGGTGTGCCATCGCCTTTGTTGAAGTTGGTTACTTCTTCATAAAAAGTTTGTAAACCACCAATGCCAGAGCCCCATAGTACACCTACTCTGTCTGGGTTTACGTTAGCCTCAACCAGGCCTGCATCTGCAACGGCCTGGTCTGCGGCAATAACTGCGAATTGAGTAAAGAGATCCATTTTCTTGGCCTCTTTACGATCAATAAACTCATATGGGTCAAAATTCTTTAGCTCACAAGCAAAGCGCGTTTTGAACTTAGAAGCATCGAAACGAGTGATTGGTGCGGCACCACTAACACCATTACTGAGACCATCCCAGAATTGTTGTACGGTATTACCTATAGGGGTTAGAGCTCCTAAACCTGTAACGACTACACGCTTTAATTGCATAAACGGACTTTATTTAAGCGAAGAATTTGGTGATTAACTGTAAATTTAGCCTAATAGGCTATTTGCAAAGGGTTACTCAATTACTTCTTTGCTTCTTCTAAGAAGCTGATGGCCTGACCAACAGTAGTAATTTTTTCAGCTTGCTCATCAGGGATTTGAATTTCAAATTCCTTTTCGAATTCCATGATCAATTCAACGGTATCCAATGAGTCGGCACCCAAATCATTTGAAAAGCTTGCCTCGTTGGTAAGGTCGGCCTCAGCTACGTTTAGCTTTTCAGCAATAATTGCTTTTACTTTTGATGCTATTTCAGACATTCTAGTAGTTGTTTATTTTTGTTTAAGCGTTGCAAATAAATAGACTTTGCGTTGGAAGTACAAATATAAAGTTCAGAACTTATACTGCAACCGTACAGAAGGTATTTAATTGAGGGGGTAAAATTAGCGTTTATCTTTATATAACGTCCTGAAAATATCTGATTTTTATTTCAGCACCTTCCCCTTCAATAGCCACAACATCAATCCTAAAGTTGGTGTAAGCCTCATTTTGAGCCATAAAGGCGTTAATAGCAGCTCCCATTGTTTGAAGTTTTTTTTCAGTTACAAAGTTTTCTGGGTTGCCATATTCGGTTTTTGCCCTGTATTTTACTTCTACAAATATCACCCAACCATTTTCAGCAGTAACTATCAAATCTATTTCAGCATGTTTATGCCGCCAATTTCTAGCCAAAATCTGGTATCCAAGCCCTTCTAAGTAAATTTCAGCAAGGCGTTCGGCATCGGCGCCTTTGTTATTTATAGGTAACATTGCTATCCTATGGTGGGTTTTGGTTTACTTTGCCCTTAAATTACTAGAGTTTATTCTTTTAATATGCAACAACTCATTCAAAATTTTAGCAAGCAGCTACACGAAGCCCTAGCCATTTCGGCAGGTGCGCAACTTACAAAAGGCTCTGAACCTATCCATAACGTAGTTATAGCAGGTATGGGCGGAAGCGGTATTGGTGGTAACCTAGTTACAGCTTGGACCGGTGCCGATGTTATTGTGCCTATCACAATTAGCAAATCGTACGAAGCACCAGGCTTTATTAGCAAGAACACCCTTTTCATTGCTTGCTCATTTAGCGGTGGGACTGAAGAAACTTTAGCTGCTACTGATCAGGCGCTTGCAAAAGGTGCTAAAGTAGTGTGCATTACTTCAGGTGGAAAGCTTGGCGAAATTGCTGCTGCTCATAAATTAGATGTGATTAAAATACCTGGCGAAAGCGGTAGCCCACGTGCTAGCATTGGTTATAGCTTTGTGCAAATCATGACCATTTTAGCTTTCTATGGTCTTATTCCATCAGCTCAAACAGAAGCATTTGCAGAATCTGCTGCTTTGTTAGATGCCGAACAAGCTGATATTCAAGCACAAGCTAAGGCTCTTGCTAAGTCTATGGAAAACAAACTACCTATCTTCTATGCCGATCATAAGCTAGAAGGTGTTGTAGTGCGTACCATGCAACAGATTGCTGAAAACAGTAAGCAACTTAGCCACTGCAATGTGTTTCCTGAAATGAACCACAATGAGCTTGTAGGTTGGATGTTCGCTAAAAACATTTTCGAAAACAGCTATACAGTAATTCTTCGTACCACACACGATTTCCCTCGTACAAGTGTACGTATGGATATTAGCAAGGGTATTTTCAGCAAAGTAAATCCGAATGTTGTGGATTTACATGCTAAAGGAACTAGCTTCATTGCTCAAAGCATTTACTTAATTCACCTTTTAGACTGGGTAAGTTTCTTCCTAGCTGAAGTGAATGGTGTAGATCCTTTCCCTGTAGATGCCATTTCTTTCTTAAAGAACGAGCTTGCTAAAGTTTAATGACTTACAAGCAGAATAAAATAGTACAATTTGAAAACCTAGGCCTGCTGTCCTATCAGCAGGCTTGGGACTTTCAAACACAACTTTTTGATGGTGTTATTGCCCAGAAAAACGCCAATAGAAATTTGGCTGATGAGGATATAACCCTTACTGATAACTATTTACTTTTTTTAGAACACCCTCCTGTTTATACCTTAGGTAAAAGTGGAAAGCCAGAAAACTTGCTTATTTCTGAAACTGAGCTTATTGAAAAAGGTATTGAATACTTTCCAATAAACAGAGGTGGCGATATTACCTTTCACGGTCCGCAGCAGTTGGTGGGTTACCCTATTTTAGATCTGGAGAACTTTTTTACTGACATTCATAAATACCTCCGTTACCTAGAAGAAGCCATCATTTTGACCTGTGCCGACTATGGCGTTGAAGCAGGCAGATCTGAAGGCTTTACAGGAGTTTGGATTGAAAACAGAAAAATATGTGCCATTGGGGTACGTACAAGTAGGTGGGTAAGTATGCACGGTTTCGCCTTTAATATCAATACAAATTTAGGCTACTTTAAAAATATAATCCCTTGCAACATCAGCGATAAGGATGTTACCTCTTTAGAAAGAGAAACGGGCAAAAAGCAAGATTTCTTAGAGGTTGCTGAAAGAGTAAAATACCACATAGCACAACTTTTTGAAATGCAAATTGTGCCCGCTAAACTTTGGGATAAAGCCTAATTGAACTATCGACGGTTATCGTCTTCAAACAAAATACTCAAGTAGCTTTGGTATCGGGAAATTGAAATTTCGCCATCATCTACTGCTTGCTTAATTACACAGCCTGGCTCATTTACGTGAATACAATTATGGTATTTGCATTGATTTAGCTTTTCACGCATCTCAGGAAAGTAGTGGCTAATGTTGGCCGCTTCCAATTCAATCATACCTAATTCTTTAATACCTGGGGTATCAATAATAAAGGTATCAGGCTCAAGTTCAAACATTTGAGCAAAGGTGGTGGTATGCTTTCCCTTGTTAGCAAACGTAGAAATAATATCTGTTCTTAAATCTAAATCTGGTGCAATGGTATTTACCAAGGTGCTCTTCCCTACCCCACTATGACCTGTGAGTAAAGTTGTTTTGCCCTTTAATAATTCATAAAAGGCATCGATATTCAAATTAGAAACTGTAGAGGTAATTAAGGTTTTGTAGCCGATTGATTGGTACATACCTACTGCCTCTTCAATATAGGCTCGTTCATCGTCTTCCAGTAAATCCCATTTGTTAAACACTACAACGGATGGAATTCTAAAGCTTTCGGCATTCACTAAAAATCGATCAATAAAGCCTAAACTTGTTCTGGGCATAGTAAGACTGGCAATAAGCATAGCCTGGTCAATATTAGCGGCAACGATATGACCGTGAGCCGTTTTATGCACCGATTTACGAATGATATAATTGGTTCTATCGCCTATCTCCGTGATGATACAAGTTTCAGATTGGTCTTCCTGATGGAAAGTAACCCTATCGCCAACGGCTAAAGGATTAGTAATTTTCTTATCGTTCAGTTTGAATTTACCACGCAACCTACAGCGAAAAATTCTACCTGTTTCAGCATCCTGTACTTCATACCAAGAACCGGTAGACTTAATCACTATTCCAACCATAATTTTTTCTTATCGAGATTTTGAATATTAAGGTGCAAAAATGCACATATTTGTTGCATAGCTCACCTTGTTTTTAAGCTTTGTCTTAGTTTTGTACCCATGGTTACTGAAAGCACCCTTATTCTGAACGCCGAACAAATTGCCCACAAGGTTAGGCGAATGGCTTATGAAATCCTTGAAAAGAATTATGGCTACCAATCCATAGTGCTGGCAGGTATTAAGGGACAAGGTTACGCTTTAGCGTCTTTGTTGCATGAAGAGTTGGTGGCAATGGGCGGAATTAAGTCAACCCTTGCTTGCATAACGCTAACTAAACACGCCCAAACCCAGCCTGAGGTACATTTAGACCTTGCCCTTCACAACAGCCACCAAGAGGTAGTTGTAGTGGTAGATGATGTGCTACTTACTGGAAAAACATTGCTGCACGCTTTGCAGCCCTTTGTGCAGTGGGAGCTTAAGAAACTACAAGTAGCGGTTTTGGTAGATAGAAACTATGCTACCTACCCAATTAAAGCCAACTATGTTGGCTACGCCCTTAGTACAACCATTGATGAACACGTAGAAGTTGAACTAATGGCCGAAACCAAAGCGGTTTACTTGCGCTAGTTATTGCTTACCAAACTGTTATGAAATGGAATGGGCAACCTTTTTTAGTTATTGCTGTAGCCTTTGCTATGGGTATAATTCTAAATAAGGAATTGCCATTTAATTCTGGTCTATCTGTTATAGGTTTACTTTTAGCTTCAGTATTTGGGTTATTTAAATTATTTAAGAGCAAGCTTTCAGGATTAGTAATTCCTGCTTTTTCACTTTTGTTGGGTTTTGGTAGTGCTGAAATTAGCAATGAACGAAGCCCAGACCTTATCCATTTAAAGCCTCACATTGCTTGGGGAGGCTATATCAGCTCACCAATTGCAGATAAGGATAAGTACTTTCAAGCGGTTGTAGAAGCTGAATACTATTTGGATAGTTCAGGTACCCTAATTCCTTGCACAGGTAAGGTGATGGTTAACTTTTTAAAGGATAGTATTAACAACCATTTGGAATATGGCAAAGGCTATCAGTTTGTTGGCAAGGTAGATACAATTCAAGCACCTTTAAACCCGGGTAGTTTTAACTATAAAGCCTACTTAGAGAATAAGTATATCTACGCGAAGTTTTACGCAAAAACTTGTCAGCCAATTAGCTTACAAGGTGGTAATCCAATATTGTTTTGGGCGCTAAAGGCAAGAAACTTTTGCGCTGAATCCTTAGAAAAAGTACTTACTACCCCAGAATCTAAGGCTGTGGGTTTAGGCCTTACCCTCGGCATTAAGGATTATATAGACGCTGAAACAACTCGTTACTTTCAAGATACTGGAACCTTGCACGCCTTGGCAGTAAGTGGTGCCCACCTGCAAATCATTTTTATGGTGCTAGGCTTTAGTTTGCAACGATTTAAAAAGCCTAAAACACAGCGGTATTATCTCTTTAGCGTCTTACTAGGGATTTGGTCTTTTGCCTTCATAACGGGATGGTGTGCTTCTGTTTTGAGGGCGGCTATTATGTACACAGTTTTTCTTATTGGTCAGAGTAAGGGGTATTACAAACTTAGTTGGAACCAATTAGGATTCAGTGCATTTCTATTGCTACTGGTTGACCCTAACTACCTTTATGATGTTGGTTTTCAGCTAAGTTATGCAGCTATTGCTGGGATTGCCATAGCTTCCCAATTCTGGCCTACTGATGCTTTGAGCATTAACAAGGTATATCGGTATTTCTTAAATACAGTAATCGCTACTATAGGCGCAACAATGGGTACCGCAATTATTAGTGCGTTCTATTTTCACCAATTTCCAATTTGGTTTTTGCCCGCCAACTTAGTTGCTGTGCCATTAACTGCAGTTTTGCTGCCGCTAACTTTACTTTCAATACCATTTAGTTTAATTAGTGAACTTTTGCCTTGGTTAAGCTTAGCACTAAATAGCTTTTATAGCTACCTAATTGAACTCATGAAGTCTATAGCTTCACTACCATTTGCCGTAGTTAACCATATCTATTTTGATGCGTGGCAATGCCTAGGTTTTAATGTGGTTAGTGCCTTGTTTTTGAGTTACTATTTAAAACCAGAAAGAATAACAGGGATTTTGTTAGCAGGCACAGGCATTTTATTCGCCTTATATTCTGGCTGGCAAACTTGGAAGTTTAACCAAGTTGAAGAGGTTATCGTTTGGCATAACCCGAAAGCTGTACTTGTCACTTACAGACAAAACGGAATTACAACTGCCTTAGCAACAGGTTCCCTTGAAAACTATATCCAACAAAGCTTAACTAATTATGCAGAAGGCAATATCACATTCAAAAAGGTAAAATCGGCTTTCAAATTGAACATCAAAGATTGTTGTCTCCATTACAATCAGGCTCCTTGCGATAGCACTTGTTTACTTATTACAACCTCACCTTTTGAAAAGGAAGGGTTACACAGTAAAAATATACTGGTGTACAAATACGCTCAAGCTAATTTTCAGGGCTATCAAACTGCTAAAAGTGGGGCCTATAAATTCAAATTGAAAGCCTTATAACCACTTCACAATTGAAGAAATATCCACATCTGAAGCAAACCATTGCATTTCTGGATGTTGGTTTTTAAACCAGGTAAGCTGACGCTTAGCGTAGTTGCGGGTATTCTTTTTAATAAGTTCAATAGCCTCTGGGAGCGTTAGTTCACCCGCCAAATAACTAAACAATTCAGAATAGCCTACCGTTCGTAAAGCTTGCAAATGCTTAAATGGCTCAAGTGCTGTTACTTCTTCTAGTAAACCTTGTGCCATCATTTGGTCAACCCGTAAATCGCACCTTTGGTAAAGAGCTTCCCTACTCCATTCATAACCAATTTCTTTCACTTGAAAAGGTAATTCTTTAGGGGTTCCCTTTCTGAAATGGGAAAATGGCTTTCCCGTAGTTCTAATCACCTCTAAAGCACGTAAAAGTCTGGCGTGGTTTTGGGTATCCGTTTGATTATAAAATTCAGGGTCGGCTGTACTAACTTCGTTTTGTAACCAATCCAAACCTTTTTCCTTAAACTCTTGATTTAGGGAATCTCGTAATTCTGTTGAAATAGTTGGCATTTCATCAACTCCTTGTAGTAACGCTTTAATGTACATACCACTACCACCAACTAAAACTACTTGGTTATGCCGCTCAAATAAAGCTTTAAGAACCTTTTCAGCTGCCTCAGCATAGCTGGCAATGGTATATGGTTCAGCTACACTTAAATGCCCTAATAAATGATGCGGTACGCCTTCTAATTCTTCGTCTTTAGGCTTTGCTGTGCCTATACTTAACTCCTTATAAAATTGTCTGGAATCAGCATTTACTACTTCGGTATGGTAATTCTTTGCTATTTGAACAGCCAAGCCAGTTTTACCACTAGCAGTTGGACCGCCAATAACTATGAGGGTCTTCTGCATTTAATAAATCGATATATAAACCATTGCTCCAGCTACAAAACCTATCAAAGCAGGAACAGAGATGTTTTTCAGATACCAACCAAAGGTCATTTTTTCAATACCCATAATGGCTACTCCAGGGGCTGAACCAATGATGAGCATACTACCACCAGTACCAGCAGCATAGGCTAATAACTCCCAGAAAGGATGATCTACATGGAAGGTTGTTAAATCATACATACCCATTGATGCGGCTACTAATGGTACGTTATCTACAACAGCACTGGCAGCACCAATAATGATGGCAATGTATTCAGGATTACCTACAGCACCATTTAGTACCACAGCCAATTGTTCTAAAACCCCTATGGTATCTAAGGAGCCAATGGCTAGCAAAATACCCAAGAAAAAAAGTATTGACGACGAATCTATACGGCTTAGTGCGTGTGCTGCAGTTAACTTTTTGCGTTCCTCAAAATCTGATTTCTTATGGACAATTTCAGTAATAGCCCAAATAACTCCAAGAGATAGGAGTATGCCCAATACCGGAGGCAAATGTGTAAGTGTTTTAAAAACAGGCACAAACAACAAGCCTAGAATACCTACAACAAAAATAAGGGTGCGTCCTTGTACTGGTTTATCCTTTTCAATTTTAATGGGACTTAGCTTGGTTTGTTTTGTTCTTTTAAGTTGCCATGCAATATATAAAGTAGGTAAAACAGCAGAAATTAATGAAGGCACAATAAGCATTTTAATGATGTTAACAGGAGTAATTTGCCCTCCAATCCAAAGCATAGTAGTGGTTACATCGCCAATAGGGCTCCAAGCCCCTCCTGCGTTACTTGCTATGATTATGGCACCTCCAAACCACCAACGGAGTTCTTTTACATTTAAAATTCTGCCAACAATGGTTATCATAACAATGGCAGTGGTAAGGTTATCCAATACTGAAGAGAGCAAAAAGGTAATTATTACAATAAGCCAAAGAAGGGTAATTGTGCTTTTAGTTTTAATTACATCGGTAATGATTCTAAAACCTTGGTGTGCATCTATAAGCTCAACAATAGTCATAGCACCCAAAAGAAAAAACAGAATAGAGGCTATCTCAGCAATGTGGTGCATTAGTTTGCCTTCAACCAAAGCACTCCAAGAACTATAATGTTCAAGAGAAAGAGCAGCTTCAGGCGAAAGTACCATTGTGGCGGTCCAACACAAAATACCAGTTATTAGTGCTGAAGCAGTTTTATTGATATGTATGGCCTCCTCAAAAACGATTGCGAGGTAACCAACAAAAAATATGATTAATATTACAACTGTCATTAGGGAAATAGTTAACTAGAATTGCAATTTACAAAAGGAAAGCCTACCCACAATGAAAGCAGTAGTACAGCGTGTTACTAAAGCCAGTGTTACAGTAAACGAAAAAGTAGTTGGGAACATTGGTGAAGGTTTAATGATTTTGTTAGGGGTTGCTGAAACCGATGAACAATCAGATGCCGATTGGCTGGCTCAAAAAATCACTAACCTTCGTATTTTTTCTGACGAAGAAGGCAAAATGAATAAATCGGTTTTAGATATAGATGGTCAAATTTTAGTAGTAAGCCAGTTTACGCTTATCGCCGATTACGCCAAAGGAAACCGACCTGCATTCATTAAAGCGGCAAAACCGGAAAAAGCAATTCCTTTGTATAAATATTTTAATCTGAAAGTGAGCACTTTAATAAATAAATCAGTAGAAACTGGCATATTTGGAGCAGATATGGACGTAAGTATTTGCAACCAAGGACCCGTAACTATTGTCTTAGATACAATTACCAAACAATAACAACCAATACCTAAAAACAAATCACAAAAAATTTATTACTTATGAAGAAAAACATACTTGCAATTACTGGTGCATTGGCTATTGTAGCTGGTAGCCTAGGTTACACAGGATTTTCTAACTCAGGAGGTCCACCATTAGCTAGTTCTGGTGCCCCAGGAGAACAAACTTGCGCAGGTTGCCATGGTATTACTGAAAGTGATGATAATTCAGGTGCATACAACAACCAACTTACTTTAAACGGCGCAGCTCCAGAATTTTATACTCCAGGCGAAACCTACAATGTTACTCTAACCATAAATGGTCCAAGATCAATGAGAGGTTTTCAAATGACCTGCATCAATGCAGAAGGTAACCAAGCAGGTAGCTTTACAGCTGGTGCTGGTACTAGACTTGGTACATCAAGTTCATCTGGAAACAATAGGCAGTATATTTCTCATAGTGCCAGATTATCAGGAAGTTCAGTAAACTTTACCTGGACAGCACCGGCAACTAATGTAGGTCCAGTTGATTTCTTTGTAGCTGGCTTTAATGGCAACTCCAGATCTGAAGCGCAAGCTCGTGTAACCAAAACACAATGGAGCGTATCTCCTGAACAAGTTCAGAGTGTAAAGAGTGCTAACATTACTAATCTAAATGTTTATCCTAATCCTATAACTACTTCAGGAAAAGTAAGCTATACGTTATTGGAAAGCACCAAGGTTAGAATTAATCTTTTCAGCTTAGATGGCAAAGTTATTTCAGACATCGCAACTGAAACACAAGATGCTGGTAAGCACGAACTTACTTTTGCAATACCAGCATACGTTCCAAGTGGTACTTACTTTATTCAAGTAAAAGCTGGAACAAAAACTGCTATGCATAGAGTAGTTAAAAAATAACTTGAATATACTACAAGCACTAAAAGCCGAGGTTTTACAACCTCGGCTTTTTTTAATGACTTAAAAACTAATAATTAGTTTTTAGGAGTAGCAACGTGTACTTTTTCCTTAATACGAGCTGCCTTACCGCTTAGGCCACGTAGGTAGAACAATCTAGCTCTACGAACAACACCCTTACGAACAACATCAATTTTTTCGATGCTAGGAGATAGAAGCGGGAATATACGCTCTACACCTATACCGTTAGAAATTTTACGTACAGTGAAGGTTTCACCTACAGAACCGCTGTTTCTGCGTTGTACTACAACACCTTGAAACTGCTGGATACGTTCTTTAGTTCCTTCTTTAATTTTAACGTGAACATTTATAGTATCGCCAGCATTGAAGTTTGGCAATCCAGCTCTACGTTCGGCAGTAAGTTCCTTTTCTACCAATTTAATAAGCTCGCTCATGGCTTTATATGCTTAATTGTAAAGTTCTTATTGAAAGGGTTATTGGTTGGTATCGGTCCAGTTTTGGTATAAATCTGGCCGACGGTTTTTTGTTCTCTCCAAAGCTTGGCTAAAGCGCCAATCTTCAATTTTAGCGTGGTTACCGCTAAGTAATATCTCAGGTACTGTTTTGCCTTCCCATTCTACTGGTCTGGTATATACTGGCGGGGCCAATAAACCATCCTGAAAAGAATCGGTTAGTGCGCTGGTTTCATCTGAGATTACGCCAGGTACTAAACGGGCAATGGCATCTGAAAGTACCGCTGCGGCAAGTTCTCCACTGCTTAAAACATAATCGCCAATGCTAACTTCATGGGTAATAAACTGTTCGCGAATGCGCTCATCTACTCCCTTGTAATGTCCGCAGAGGATAATAATGTTCTCTAGCAAAGAGAAAGCATTTACTGCTTTCTGTTCCAATCGCTTACCATCGGGCGTCATATAAATGAGTGCGTCGTAGGTGCGTTGGCTTTGGAGATTACGAATACAGGTGGCAATTGGTTCTGCTAGCATTACCATTCCTGCTCCACCTCCAAACTGATAGTCATCAATTTGTTTGTAAGCAGTAGTGGTATAATCTCTCAGGTTATGTACCTCTATCGTTACCAGCCCTTTTGATTGGGCGCGTTTCACAATAGAATTACCTAAGAAACTATCTAGCATTTCAGGCAAGCAGGTGATTATATCAATCCGCATCGTCTGGTGTTTGTGGGCCACTTGTATAAATGTCAAGTAATCCTTCAGGTAAATGAACGTGCAGGTGTTTCAGTTTTCTATCAACCGTAAGTACTATATTATCTAGCACTGGTATTAGCACTTCTTCACCATTATAGTCCATTGCAATCAAATCCTGATGTGCCATCCCGAAAACATCTTCCACTTCGCCAAGTTCCCCTAAGTCTTTATCTATTACTTTGAAACCTATGATTTCGTGGTAATAAAACTTGTTAGGGTTCTTGAGCACTGGAAGCTTATCGAGTGGGAGAAAAAGCTTTGCACCTCTTAAAAGGGTAGCCTTTTCAACACTATCAACTTCATCTAATCTCAGATGGATGTGTTTGCCTTGTACCTTAATAGATTTTATCAGATAGGGCACGAGTTGGCTTTTGAGTTCTACAAAAACAGCATCGAGCTTCTGATACTTACTAGCGTCGTCCACGTCTAGCAAGGCAACCATTTGCCCTTCAATACCGTGCAGTTTTTGGATAACACCGAGTTCGAAGCAATCCCTTTTAAGCATTGTAAGAAGGTAAAATGGTTAAGTTAAATTATTCAGCGGCAGTTTCTTCAGCAGCAGTTTCGCCACCTTCTACCATATCGCTCATTGCTTCATTAGCTGAAGCAAGTAAAGCGGCTTTCTTATCGGCAATAGACTGAGCTTTAGCTTCTTTCTTAGCAGCTTCTGCAGCTAAACGAGCTTTAAAGTCGTTCGCTTTTTTCTCAGCTAGTTCTGCACGCTTGTTATCAATTAAACCAGATTTGCCACCCATCCATTCGTTGAGTTTAGCATCTGCTTGGTCTTGAGAAATAGCACCTTTAGCAACACCGTGTTGTAAGTGCTTGCGAAGCATTACGCCTCTGTAGCTAAGCATTCTACGAACGGTATCGGTTGGCTGCGCGCCACTTTGTAACCAATATAAGGCTCTATCACCATTGATATCGATTGATGCAGGATCGGTATTTGGGTTATACGTACCGATTTTTTCGATGAACCTACCATCGCGTGGTGCACGGGCATCTGCCACTACCACATCGAATAAGGCCAGTTTTTTGCGGCCTCTACGGGCTAAGCGGATTTTTACTGACATAGTTTTACAACGTTTAGTTTCCTGACAGAACGAATCTGCCACTCACTGAATTGGAGCGCAAAGATAGAAAAATTTCTATAACTAATTGAAAATGTTTAGGAATAAATAAAGTGCACTTGCTTTATTCCAGTAACCAGTATATTGCAGAAGCGTAGCACAAAGCTAAGCAATAGATTATTATGCAGCGTTTCGCAGTTATTGTAGCAGGTGGTTCAGGTACTAGAATGGGTGTTGCACAGCCTAAGCAGTTCCTTTTTTTAAAGGGTAAACCTATATTGGCACATACTATTGAACGCTTTTTTGAAGCCGATAACGCTATCAACATAATCGTAGTGCTTTCAGATGCAGGATTGGCAATGTGGAGCGAATACCAAGAAACAGGTGCTACGATACCTCCACATCAGATTACATTGGGAGGTAAAACCAGAACGGAATCGGTTAAAAGGGGATTAGCACTTGTACCGCATGGGGCTTTGGTGGCAATTCACGATGCGGTAAGACCTTTTGTAACCAATGAAATTATCAATAGGAGCTATGAGATAGCTGAATTAAAAGGCTGTGCTGTTGCTGCCGTACCTTTAAAAGATAGCGTCCGAAGAAAGAAAGGCGATGCTTTTGTAGCGAGCAATAGAGAAGATTACAGATTGGTACAAACCCCACAAACTTTTTTAAGCTCTATTATTATTGATGCCTATGATAGCTTGGCATTGCCTGATGTAACAGACGATGCAACTGTTGCTGAGCTAGCCGATCATGAGATTACTTTATTCGAAGGTACTTACGAGAATATAAAAATCACCACACCGGTAGATTTGGTTTTTGCCGAAGCTATATTGAATAGCAGGAAATAAAAATATACCAACTATTTCTTAGTTACATCTTTTATAACCACGTATAAGCCTATACCTACGCCTAGCAAACTGCCTGTTAAAATTCCAATAGGAAACTTTTTGCTATATGAGGCATCGTACATCCAGCCAAGCCAGGTACATAAAGAAATAGTAGCCAGCATTTGAAAGCCAATACCTGTATAGTTAAGACCCTTATTAGATTTATTGTTTGGCATATTCAGAATTGTAAGCAGGAATAAGAAGTTCAAAGGTAGTGCCTTTGTCTACTTCTGTTACAATTTCCATAGTGCCTTTGTTCATAGAAAGTAAGGCCTGCACCATAATTAGCCCTAAGCCACTTCCCTTTTCGCCTTTAGTTCCAGTACTAAAGGTATTTTTACCTGCCTTAATTTTTTCAAGAATTCTTGGTGCAATGCCAATACCTTCATCGGCAATTTTAATTTGAACGTATTGGTAAGAAATGCCTTTCACCAATTGAGCTGACATAGATATCTTCTTGTTTTCCGGAGTAAACTTAATGGCATTCTGGATTAGGTTTCTGCAAATGGTTTTCACACATTCCAAATCGGCATAGGCTGAGGCGTTTTCAGCTATATCCAAAGCAAGCGTAAGGTTCTTTTCTTGTAATGAAAGTATAAAGGCATCTTTAATCGAATCGGCAACAGCCTGAATTTTTACTTCTTCAAACTTGAACTGAATGCCAGATTGCGACGATAGTACCCAATCTACTAAGTTATTTGAAAGACCTAGAATCTTTTCTAGGTTAGAGAAAACTGCTTCAAGCAATTCTTCAAGTTCTTTAATTTTTCCTTCCGCACCTAATGAAAGCATAGATTGTTTTAATCGTACAATGGTGCTTAATGGTCCACGCAAATCGTGTCCTACAATACCAATAGTCATAAGCTGCACCTCATTTTGGCGTTGTAATTCAGCAAACTGCTGATTAATGATTGCGCTTTTTTCATTCAGATCTTTAGAAGCCTTGGTAGTTTTGTTTATAAACACAAAGAGTAAAAAAACCAATAGCAGTAAAAATATCGATACCCCTACAGTAAGTAATAAAATGCGTCTTTGTGCTTTTTGAAGCTGTATTTGCTTTTTCTGAAGATCTTTTAAGTTTTGAATTTCTAAATCTTTACCTAAAAGCATTTCAGAGTTTTCTTCAGCTATACTTAAAGATTGTAATAATGAATCTGATTGAATAGTGTTTAAACTATCATAAGCAATAAGGCATTTTAAAGCCTTATCATATATTTTGGCTTTATTATAAATTTCGGCCAAAAGTTTATATTTATTGGCCCCCATTTCAAGGTCTAGACTGCCTGCAAGCAGCCCCCTTGCTGTATCGGCAAACAATACCGCTTTATCAATTTTACCGAGTTTAACGTTTGCAGATGCTAAGTTCAAATATATAGCACCATCAAAATAATCAATTTTAGCCTTCCTAGAATAATAAAGAGCTTTACGGGAAGCATCAATAACTTTAAGATTATCAGGAATATCTAAATAACAACTAGCTAAATTTGAGTAGGTAAGCGCCAATTCAGAATAAATTGCATTCTTTAAAAGAAATGGAATAGCAATTAAGTATTTCTTAACAGCTAAGCTATTTTTACCCATTCTACCCAAAGCACTACCTTGAGATATACATGAGTATACAAAGGTAGTAGTATCGCCAATGGATAAAGCAAGTGCACCAGATTCCTCAGAATACAAGATACTTTCATTAAACTTTTTTTGGTCCATGAATATATTGGCCATGGCACCACGAGCCCAACTCATACCCTGTTTCTTACCTATCTTCTTATACAAATCATAAGCACGTTGGCTGTAGGCTTCTGCTTTCCCGTATGACTGTTGTATTAGCAAAACAAATGAGTGTGAAATATTTAGGTGAGCTTCTGCATCTATAGAAACTTCTGGACCTAAATTTTCAAAACCTAAATCAAAATATTTTTGACAGCTATCAAAAATTCGGCCGTTGGCAAATCCACGCCCTACAAGTGTATATACTCGAACACTAAAGTCTGAGTTGGGGTAGTCATTAGCAATAGGAATGAGTGCTTTTGCTTTATTAATTAACGCAATATTGCGCTGGGCATTTAACTTGTAACATTCTTTTAACTTTAAACTTACGCCACTTGAATCTGCTTCGGCTTGAACAAAGCCCGCAGAAAGTAACAACAAAATTAAAAGACGTAGCAAAATAAATTTGCTCATATAACAGCACTCCTATAAATATACCGGGATAAGATTACATATAATCAAGATAGAAAATACCTACTCGTAAATCGAAATACAAAAAACGATGTAAGATTTAGTTGAAAAAACCAAAAATAGTGGTAGATAACCAACCAATTTAGACTATGCGATACAAACTAGCTAGTTTTAGATTTGGGTAATAAGACAGAAAACGATGTTCCAACACCTACTTCAGAACTTATCTGCATTTTCCCTTTGTTAAGACTGAGTAAGGTTTGAATCATAATTAAACCCAATCCATTACCCTTTTCACCTTTGGTGCCAAGGGTAATCATACGCTTACCATCGTTAAGTTTTTCCAAAATTTCAGGAGGCATACCTACACCTTCATCCTTTACAGTTAAGGTAATTAAGCCTTGTTCATTAGGAAAATCAGTTGCAGATACAGTAACATTTCTACCTTCATTCGTAAACTTAATGGCATTTTGAATCACATTCCTAAGTATTGTTTCTACACAAGCAGCATCGGCATAAACCTCAATTGTTGGATTTACTTGATTTATAATTTTAATCTGCTTTTTAGCGAGTTCAGTTTCAAACACCTGAATGAGGTTATCAATAGCTTCTTTTATAACAACCTGCTTAAAATTTAGATTTATGCCAGATTGTGCCGATAGCACCCATTGCACAAGGTTATTCGCTAACACGTTTATCCTTTCAAGGGAATCGAACAATAGGGTAGATAGTTCTTTGGCACTGTTTATATCAGCATCATCTAATATCTTATTTAGTATTGATCTTAAAGTAATAGCTGAAGAAAGTGGCCCTCTTAAATCATGTCCAACAATACCAATGGTGAGTAATTGAAGTTCGTTTTGTTTTCTAACTATGCGAAGTTGGTCCTCAATCTGATTGTTCTTTTGATTTAACAGTTTAGAGTTTTCAATATTTCTTCGTAAGAAAACAAAACC
This sequence comes from Cytophagaceae bacterium, assembly GCA_027487695.1. Classification (GTDB taxonomy): domain Bacteria; phylum Bacteroidota; class Bacteroidia; order Cytophagales; family Flexibacteraceae; genus JAIYDB01. The sequence goes on from JAIYDB010000069.1 coordinate 26,293, forward strand.
TATTCCAAGCAGAGCTATTAGCAGAATAATTACTGCTACTCCCATGATTAGGACTTTCTTTTGCAGTTCATTCAATTCTTCTTGAACTCTCTTTTCTTCTTTAATACGTTTTAATTCAGCTTTTACATTACTGAATCTAAAATCAAACTCCTTGTCCATAGCATAAGCATTTTTCAAGGAATCTGTAAAACTGCTGGTTAGACTATCATACTTTTTAATGAGCCCTATAGCCTTATCGTAGTTCTTAGTTCCTGAGTAAATTTCTATACAAATCTTTAAAAAATCTATTTCAAGCTCCTCGGCACCACCAGCATTGATATTTGAATTAAGTAATTCCGCATATTTGACTGCCAGATCCAGCTTGTTAAGCTTATAGTAGGCTTTAGCAAGAATTGATGAATTATATAAATCAAAATAGGTATTCTGATAATCGCCTTTAATTTTATTACTCATATCAACATATTTCAAAGCCAAATTGTAATTTTTTAAATTAAAATAACAATCTGCCAGCAAGGAATACGTTAAAATTAGTTCATTCTTAACTTGATATTTAGAAAAAAGTGCAGCTGTTTGGTTATAATAAAAAGGTGCCTTTGTAAATTCATTTTTTTGGAAATAAATTGTACCAATAGATTGCATAGTATATGCATAAGTAATTGAATCTGATGCATCTAATGAATAGTTGGCCGATTCTTCTAAATACTCTAATGATTGATCTAATCTGCCAATTACACCATTAGTATTAGCCAAATTGGTTAGAGCAATAGCCATACGCTTTTTATCAACTGCAGTTTTGGCTAATTGATAAGCTTTTAGATCATTTTCGATAGATTGATTAAATGAATTCTTTATATAATCAACTCTTGCTAAAGCTATAAAATAATCAAACCTAGCCCTGTAAGATACCTGATTGCCAAATGGAATTTTACATTTTTTTAAATACAAGTATGCGCTATCGGGAATACGGTTATTCAGAAATCCTCTAGCTATCAATGTGTTAATTTTTACCTCAATATCCGATTTAGGATAGGCTGATGCAAACTTTAAAAGCTTCTTGGCTTCATTAACAAGTTTTTCATCTCTAGCCTTGTTTAGCTCATAACAAAAATCAAGTTTCTTACCAAGACCAGATGTGTCTAATTTCTGAGCATAGCAATAATTAAAAAAATCAATACATAACATACAAACAAGAGCAAGAATAAATCGGAAGGTAAAATTCATAACTCCTAATTTGGTTAGTTTATAGATCTATGAGGATGGCAATTTTATAGAAAATCTTGTCCCTTTCCCAATTTCAGAGCTGATTTCCATTTCACCCTTGTTTAAACCCAATAAGGTTTGGATCATTATTAAACCTAATCCATTACCCTTTTCACCCTTTGTACCAAGGGTAACTATTCTGTTTCCTTTACTTAACTTTTCCAAGAAATCTTGTTGGATACCAATTCCTTGGTCTATTACGGTAACTTTAACTTCATTCTTATCTAAATCAGGTACTGCTGTTATGGTTATACATTTCCCAATAGGTGTAAACTTAATGGCATTTTGAATCACATTTCTAAGTATAGTTTCTACACAAGCAGCATCGGCATAAACCTCAATTGTTGCATTTACTTCATTTATAATTTTAATCTGCTTTTTAGTGAGTTCTGTTTCAAACACCTGAATAAGGTTATTAATAGCATCTTTTATAACAACCTGCTTAAAATTTAGATTAATTCCCGATTGGGCCGATAGCACCCATTGCACAAGGTTATTCGCTAACACGTTTATCCTTTCTAGGGAATCGAATAAGTGGGTAGATAGTTCTTTGGCGCTGTTTATATCAGCATCATCAAGAAACATATTAAGCATTTTTTTCAAGGTAATAGTTGAAGAAAGTGGCCCTCTTAAATCATGCCCAACTATACCAATAGTCATTAATTGAAGTTCGTTTTGCTTCTTAAGTTCTTTGTTTTGTTCTTCAATAATTAAACGCTGCTTTTGCAAATTTGATTCAGCCTTTTTAGTGCGCCTAAACAACCAAAAAAGAAATATCAAGGCAAGTACCAAGGCTATTGAGAATATGGTAATCAACCTTATCCTATACTGCTGAGCCTCAGCCAGTTCCTTTTGTTGTTCATTTAGGATTTTTAAGTTTTCTACTTCACGATCCTTAACCAGTAAATCGAACTTTGCAAGTTGCCCATTTTCTGATGTTTTTTGTAACGAATCGGCAATGATAACTGAAGCCTTTAGATAAAGCTCTAAGTAATACAATGCCTTATCATATTGCTTTAACTTTCCGTAAATTATGCTTGCTGTGTTATATATACCAGGTTCAATATCACTTAGTTCAGATTTTTTAAACTCGGCCAATGCACGTTCTAAGTGATAAAGACTGCGTTGAACATCGTTTATAGCAATATATGATTCTGCCAGATTACTTGAATTAAAACCAGTATATAGTTTAATATCGTACTTTTTTATCAAAGAATCGGCCTTTAATCCACATTTTATAGCCAATCTATATTGCTGCATTTTATTGTAGCAACTTGAAAGTTTAATATTATTAAGTGTTACTTCAGTCCAAATTTTAGAGTTATTCAAAATTCGTTCTGCAATCTTGTATTGATTTAATGCCTCCTTATATTTTTCCTGAAGCAAGTACACCTCTCCTAAAGTTTGTAAGTTATAAGCATAGGTAACTGTATCGGCAGATTTACCAGTAATTTCAACAGCCTTTTGAGCATATTCAAGTGCCTTATCAAACTTTTGCTGAACGCTCATTACTTGTGTCATGTTATTCAACACCCAAGCCGTTTTAATAGGATCGTTACCTTTACTATATAGCTTATAAGCAATGGTATATTTTGCCATCCCTAAATTGGATTTCCCAAAAGCATAATCTACCCAGCCAGACGATAGATTTAAATGTGCCTCTGCATCAGCTGAAACTGCTTTACTTAAATTTTTATATGCTAAATCAAAATATTTAGGACAACTATCCAAATCTCTCAAATTCAGAAAACCCCTTCCCACAAGGGTATAAATACGTACCGCCTCTTCTGTTTTAGGTAACTTTTTAGCAAAGGGTAATAGTTTTTTAGCTTCGGCTGTTAGAGCAGGGTCGCGTTGCTTATTAAGCTCATAGCAGAAATTTAGTTTAGCCTTTAGTCCGAGAGTATCTGTGGCAAAGGCTGATATACATGCAAGCTGAACTAGAACTAAAGTAAGAATTATTATTACTAATTTCATATTTGCCTTTTGCAATAATTTAATCCGCATAATAGGCATAAAAACCTTACCAATTTGGTTTTTATGTTAATTATGTAATATTTATTAGGATTTAAAGCAAAAAAAACTGCCCAGTTACTTGGGCAGTTTTCGAACTCTTTAATTGTACTATTTCCTTATGCCAATTCCTTTCTTAAGGCCTTAACCATAGTAGAACCCATATCGGCTGGCGAGGTTACAACGTGAATACCGCACTCAGTCATAATTGCCATTTTTGCGGCTGCTGTATCGGCGGCACCACCAACAATAGCACCTGCGTGACCCATTCTACGTCCTGGAGGCGCAGTTTGACCAGCGATAAAGCCTACAACAGGCTTAGTACCGTTTTCTTTAATCCAATAGGCAGCTTCTGCTTCCATACCACCGCCAATTTCACCAATCATGATGATACCTTCAGTAGCAGGGTCGTTCATTAATAACTCAACTGCCTCTTTAGTAGTAGTACCAATGATAGGGTCGCCACCAATACCAATACAAGTAGTTTGACCTAAACCAGCAGATGTGATTTGGCTAACTGCCTCATAAGTAAGTGTACCAGAACGGCTTACAATACCTATTGTTCCTGGAGTATGGATAAAACCTGGCATAATACCAACCTTAGCTTCGCCTGGTGTAATAACACCTGGGCAGTTAGGACCGATAAGGCGAGTTTTAGAACCCTTTAGGTATTCTTTCGCCATCATCATATCCTTAGTAGGAATACCTTCAGTAATACAGATTACTAGTTCAATACCAGCATCGGCTGCTTCCATTATAGCATCGGCTGCTGCAAATGGAGGAGCAAAAATTATAGATACATTGGCACCAGCTGCTTTTACCGCTTGTTCAACGGTATTGAAAACCGGACGATCCAAATGTACAGAACCACCTTTGCCTGGAGTTACACCTCCAATTACATTGGTGCCGTAAGAAATCATTTGCTCAGCGTGGAAAGTACCTTCTTTCCCTGTGAAGCCTTGTACCAGTACTCTGGAATACTTGTTAACCAGAACGCTCATATATATGGTGTTATAAAGGATTTCGTTGTTTTGAAAAGAAATACAAAAATCTGAATTAGAGTCTTGCTTTTCTACAGGCACAAAATTAGCCTAATAAAGTTAGCAAGCAAACCAAAGTATCTTCAATTTAGGAGATTGATGTGATAAGTTTACCTTTGAACCCATTATGCTACCTTGGCAACAACAATTACACTCCAAAGGCTACCAAGTAATTTTAGCCTCCGCTTCTCCTAGAAGAAAAGAACTCTTTGGTTCTGTATATCCTCAATTTGAAATTAGGGTAATAGAAACCGACGAAAGCTACCCTGAAACTTTACCTGCCAATGAGGTGGCGGTCTTTATTGCCTTAAACAAAGCAAAGGCCTTCGAAGGTTTGGTTGCTGAAAATGAAATTGTAGTAACTTCAGATACTACTGTAATTTTAGGTAATACCGTTTTTGGAAAACCAGCTAATGCAAGTGAAGCATTTGAAATGTTAAATTCCTTTAACGGTACTACTCACTTGGTTCAAACCGCCTACTGCATCAAAATAGGTACAGAATACCATACCTATACCGATAACGCTTGGGTTACCTTCAATAACCTAACAAAAGAGGAACTGGAACACTATATTGAAACTGCTAAACCATTTGACAAGGCAGGAGCTTACGGCATTCAAGATTGGATAGGACAGGTAGCGGTAAAAACAATTCAAGGTTCTTACTTTACCGTAATGGGTTTACCTGTTCATGCCCTATATGCCGATTTTAAGCATTTGGCGGCTACCCTACCCCATCTGGGCTAAGTAACCTGCCATTTCTTGTTGTAAAAGCTGCGCTTCTATTGATGCTGCCTCTGCAAAATCAGTTCCCGAGGAAGCGTATAATATGCTTCTGCTTGCATTTACTAATAGGCCCACATTTTCATTAGCTCCATAGTTCCAAACATCGGCAAGGCTACCCCCTTGGGCACCTACGCCTGGCACCAATAAAAAATGATTAGGAACGGCTGCTCTTACTTTGGCTATGTGTTCTGCTCTGGTTGCTCCCGCTACAAACATTAGGTTTTCGGTGGTTCCCCAAGTAGCGGTAGTTGCCAATACTTCTTCAAACAAGAATTTGCCATTCGCTAGTTGTTGCATTTGAAAATCTAATGCGCCTTGGTTACTTGTTAAAGCTAAACTAATAGCCCATTTACCTGGATATTTAAGGAAAGGAGAAATACTATCACTACCCATATATGGTGCCACGGTTATAGCATCGAAAGGTAAGGCTTCAAAAAACGCCTTTGCATATTCATTACTAGTATTGCCGATATCGCCTCGCTTAGCATCGGCAATATTGAAGGTGGGTGCACCTGAATGCTTATTTAATAGCCCAATAATTTCTGCCAATTGCTCCCAACCCTTTACGCCTCTGGCTTCAAAGAATGCAGTGTTTACTTTATAGCTTACCGCATAAGGCTGAGTAGCTTCAATAATGGCCTTGGCAAAATCAACCACTCCATTTGGTGTTCCCTTTAGGTGATGAGGTAATTTTTGCTCATCTATGTCTAAACCAACGCATAAGAAACTTTGCTTGGCTTTAATTTGGCTAACTAGGTCAGAATAATGCATTGGATTTAAAAAGCTATTTTAACGTAAATCGATCAGTTTTGCGCCAGGAAAATCAGACTTATTGTAGGCAAACATCCCTTCCTTAATCACTGGATTTGGGGTGTATTTATTCAATACGAAAGCTATCTGGGTATTGGTTCCTTTTTCAAATAGAATCCAACGGGTAAGCTTCTTTGCTTTTTTATCAATCACGAAACGGTATTTGGTGATATTGGATTTACGATTGGTAGTTTCAACATCAATATTAGCTAATACCTTTTTGCCACTTTTTACATCGCCCAAATACATCACTTTGCAACCTTCTTTGTAAAAATCAAAGACCTTATTTGGGGCAAGTTCATCTTCGGTTTCATCGTAATCATATACGTTTACTTCCTTACTTTCTTGCAGATACGCCCACATGGTTTTACCATCGCAAATCACTTGTTGGTCGGCCATCTCTAAACGGTACTTACTACCATCAACCCAAATTTTACCCTTTTCTCTGCCCATTTCCTTACCTTGGACACTAGTATTGATACGGGTAAATTCAATGCAATAGCTTTTGTTCTTTTTATAGCTGGCAGTAGTTTCTTTCAAAAGGTTAACTGCCAAAGGGTCGTTTACTACAGGTTGTTGAAAACCTGTAAACAGCACAAAGGCAACTACCAAGGTAGTCGCCTTTAAAATGCTTGTAGTCAATGATTTTATTAGTAGGTTAGCCAACTTTATTTATCGGTTTTCTTGGTCTCTTCTTTTACAAATACCTTGGTATCTGGTTCAATTTCTTTGCTTACAGCTTGGAACGGACCAGAAATAATTTCTTCGCCATCTTTTAAGCCTTCCACAATTTCTATGTTTTCGTAATCTGAAATACCTGTTTTCACAATACGTTTTTCGGCTTTGCCTTCTTTGTTAATTATGAAAACAACTTCTCTAGGCTTTTCGTCTTTTACAGCTGCAGCCTTTTTGGTATCAGTTACTTTGGCGTCTTCTACTCCCATACCACCTTTTACAGTTTTGGTACCATCGTCTTTCTTTTCATCATAACGAGTGGTAACGGCAGCCATTGGCACTAAAACAATACTGTTTTTTCTATTTGTAATCACATCCAAAGAAGCGGTCATTCCAGGACGGAAAGGACTCTTTTCCTTATTAGTTAGCTTTTTCATTAAGTCCTCATAGCTCTCAGAAAGTATGCGCACTTTCACTTGAAACTCAGTAACCGCATCGGCAGTAGCGGTTTCTTTTGCGGTATTGGCAATTTCAGTAACTATACCTTTGAACTTTTTCCCTGAAACACTGTAAGCATCTACATCAATAACGGCGCTATCACCCTTTTTAATACGGATAATGTCGTTTTCGTTCACATCTACCCTTACTTCCATATTGTTCAGGTTAGCGATGCGCATCATTTCAGTACCAGCCATTTGAGATGTACCTACTACACGTTCACCTAACTCAATAGCTAGCTTGCTGATAATACCACTTACAGGGGCGTAAATGCTCGTTTTCCTTAGGTTTTCAACAGCATCTTTATAACCTGCTTCTGCACTGTTAATGGTAAACTTAGAAGCCTCCAAATTCGCTTCTGCACTTTTCAGATCTTGCTTGGCAACATCTAGGTTAGTTTTAATTTGCTCCCAATCGGCTTCTGCAATAACTTTTTGCTCAAATAAGGTTTGGTTACGATTATAATCTTGTTGGGCTCTTGCTAAACGAGCTTTTGCTTGAGTAAGTCCTGCACGAACTTGTTCAACTGCTGCTTTAGAGTTGTTAACACTAGCTTCTGCTCTTTCAACTGCACTGATATAGTTATCAGGACGAATGCGACAAAGTAATTGTCCTTGAACCACACTATCACCTTCTTTTACAGTAAGTTGAATAATTTCTCCAGGAACATCTGGGGTAATTTTAACCTCCACCTCTGGGTGTATTTTACCCGATGCGGAAACCGATTCTGTAATAGAACCCATTTTAGCCTTAACGGTGGTTACCTCTAAGCCCTTATCTTCAGACTTGTTCTTGATAATTAACCCCACAACTCCTAATACTATCACTATGAAAATGATAATTACTAGCCAGTTATTCTTCTTTTTCTTTGCCATTGTTTTGTGGTACTATAAGTTCAATTTGTGAGAGTAAGTTTTTATTTCCGACCAAAGTCTGCAGGATTTTCACCCCAAAGTTCAGTATCCCATTGTTTAATTGGGTTGGAGTAGGGATTATTGGTGAGCCAAATTATAGCCCTATCTACCAAACCCCAAACCGATGCTGTTTCAGCGGTACGTGGCAAGTTAGAACGGACATTTTTCGCTTTAACCCAACTTATAGCTGTACGGGAATCTGAGTAAATCATTCGTTTGCTACTGAAACTTTTCAGGTGGGCAATAGCATGTACTAAAGCTAAAAACTCACCCATATTGTTATTGCCCCACATTGGGCCAATCCTAAATATTTCGGCACCACTCATATTATCTACACCACGGTATTCCATTTTACCTGGGTTTCCGCTACAAGCAGCATCTACACTTATACTATCTGGATTAAATCCTTTTAAGGTACCGTTAATTATGTTCTTCCTCGTATCAGTAGGCGATGCTTTCTTTTCAGGAGCAGGTAGTTTTTGAGTAGCCCAGGCTTTGTGTGCTTCTTCATGGTTTTCAAAACCTTTGTATTGCGCCCCTTGAAAGTTATCTACTTGCTTTTTGGCATCGTCCCAGTTATCGTAAATACCTGGTTTATGACCTTTTAGCACCACATAAAGCTTCTTACTTTTTGCAGCCATTAGAAGTGGAACTGATTTTTTGCCAACTTAATTGCAATAGCTAACAATATGATACCGAATACCTTTCTCAGGATACCTACGCCGCCCTTACCTAGCTTACGTTCAATGAAATTGATACTTCTAAGCACCAGATAAATAAATACGAGATTTACTAAAATACCTACTAAAATATCCCAGTCTTGGTACTCACTTTTTAAGGAGATAATTGTAGTCATGGTACCTGCTCCCGCAATAATTGGGAATGCTAACGGCATTACACTACTGCTTTTATCTTCTGCCTCAGGAACAAAAATGGTTTTACCTAAAATCATTTCCATACCAAGTAAGAACAAGATAATTGCACCCGCTAAAGCGAACGATTGCAGATCTACCCCAAAAAGTTTTAAAATGCCGTCGCCTAAAAACAGGAATACAATCATAATAACACCTGCAACGATAGTAGCCTTTTTAGACTGAATGTTGCCTGCTCTAGCTTTAAGCTGTAAAATGATAGGAATAGCACCCAAAATATCGATTACCGAAAACAGGATAAGCGTTACTTTGATAATATCTTCTGGATTTAGAAAATTCATAGGTAGAAATTATGCCGCAATTTGCGTAATTATCGGCTCATTGCCATACCCAAATAATGAACTTACCTGAAAATAAGAAACATAGATATTTAGTTACAGCTTCTGATTTTGCCATTTTCAATGGTACCATCATTCATATGGTATGTAGTACTTATGCACTTACTCGTGAATTTGAGTGGGCTGGAAGGCTTGTTTTGCTACCGCTTTTACAAGATGGTGAAGAAGGGATAGGGACTTGTGTGCATTTAGAGCACCTTGCCCCAGCATTTGAAGGTGAAGAGGTGCTATTTACAGCAACTCCCCGACCGTGGCAAACAGGCGAGGAGTTATTAGTTGATATTGAGGCTTTTGTTGGCAATAGGAAAATAGCAACTGGTTATACTGGTCAGCGGATATTACCTAAAGCTACCATTCAAAAGGTTTTCGAAAAGGCAAAATCTATTAGTTAATCACAAATTCAATACGGCGATTGATTTGTTGGGCTCCACCAGTTTTCACTAATGGTTTGGTTTCTCCATAGCCAACCGTTTTAATGCGTTTACTTTCTATACCTTTACTCTCCAGATAAGTTTGAACACTGGCGGCACGCTTTTGGCTAAGGATTAGGTTATCTTTATCAGGACCAACATCGTCGGTATGGCCTTCTACGGTTATGCTTACCGCTTGGTTAATTTCCATAAACTGGTATAGGTTATCTAATTCAGCTAACGATTCGTTTCTTAAGTCCCATTTTTTGGTATCGAAGTAAAGGTTGGTCATAGTGGTACGACTACCCTTCTTCACTTTTTCCAAAGGAATGTCTACTTCTTTAGGTTTTAGGCTATCTTCCTTTTCTACGTTGAAAGTCAAACTCTTATACAAATAGCCTGGCTCAGCTACAAATAGTCCATAGGTTTTACCAGCATTAATAACTGCCAAATATTTACCAGAGAAAGGATCTGATTTCACCCTATAGGTACTATTGTTTTGTGCTAAATCAACCACTTGAATACTAGCCGAAATTGATGCTTTCGTTTCAGCATCGTAAACTCTACCTTTTACGTAGGTAGTTGCCGGGTTAATGGTCCAATCAGATGGGATTGGGAAAGTTTTTATCTTTACAGATTTACTATCCTTCTTTCCCCTTACTTCTTCATTAAAGAAGGCAGATTTACCGTTTGGCGAAATCACCAAACCTGTTTCTTGCAAGTGTGAATTTACTGGATGTCCTAAGTTTAATGGTGGCGAAAAACCTAATGGCGTTTTATAGCAATAAAACAAATCTAGTCCGCCCATACCGGGTAAGCCATTGCTTGCATAAAACAAGGTGGTATTATTAGCGTGGATAAAAGGGGTAAACTCATCCTTTTCAGTATTGATACCTACGCCCATATTCACAGGGTCGCCAAATTGACCGCGAGCACCTGAACGGGTACTTACATATAGATCGTATCCGCCTAAGCCACCTTTTCTGTTACTTACAAAATAGAGTTCAGTTCCATCTGCATTTAAGCTTGGCTGACTTTCCCACGCACCAGAGTTCACTTCAGAAATGTTGTTGGGCTGGCTCCAGCTATCACCATCTTTATAACTTACATACAAATCGCAACTGCCTAAACCACCAGGTCTGTCGCAACCAGTAAATACCATTACCCTACCATCGGCACTAATGGAGGCAGAGCCTTCATTATCACGTGTATTTATTTTGCCTTTCACAGGTTTGCACTGCTGCCATTGGCCATTTACAAACTCACTTTCAAAGATATTTTCATCATAAGCGGCACCAATACCCGTTCTGGCTGTAAAAATCATTAAAGTTCCATCACCATTTAACGATGGCGAATATTGTAAAGGATTGCTATTAACCGTAGCTGGCAATTCTACTATATCTAACTTCTTAGATTTTTTAAGTTGAGCTAAGGCAAAGTCAATTTTGGTTCTGTAGAGTTTAAACTCTTCTTTAAAACCAGTATTGGAAAGTTGATCAGGATTAATTTTATCTAAATAAACCTGACTTTCTTGGTACTGACCACTATCTAAAAAGAACCTAGAAACTCGTAAGGCCACATCGGCTACTAGGGGATTTTCAGGGTCTTTGGCAATGAAAGTTTGAAGGTGACCAATGCCTGCCCTTCTGTACCTATCGTTATTCAGAAAAAGTAAATTACCTAGGCGGTAGTGTGCCTGAGCAAAGTTAGAATCGGCATTAACGGCATCTGTATAGGAAAGTATAGCATTATTCCAAAGCCTATCCGTTTCCTCCTTCTGGGCTCTAATAAAGGCCTTTTTAGCCTTTTTACTGGAGGTTTTGAGTTCATCCTGAGCTTGAACTGTACCCGTTAAACCACAAAAAAGGGCTAGTAAGCAAATACCAGCCCATAAAAATCGGTAATTCATTATTGTAGGGTTATTTGATAACTACGCTTAAAGATTTCTTTAGGTGCAAGTGTAACCAATTCATCTTTCAATTGAAAGTTAAGATCATGGTCTTCAAAATCGGCGTGACCACACCAAGGTTCAAGGCATACAAAAGGCACATCGTCTTTGCCCCAAGTACCAAACCAAGGAAAATCACTAATGCTCATTTGTACTCTGTAATTTAGTTTTTCGCAAACTAAGGCAATCCACTTACTTTTTAGACCTGAGAAAACCAAGGCATCGTTAGCATATAGTTGCTTGTTTAAAGGCAACTTAGTACCAACCATTAATGGATTTGCTGAAGGTTGCTTCTTAACCAAACCACCTTGCAAAGGATGGTTATGTAAATACTCTTCTTGCTCGAACTCTAGGTAGTAATCGTATAAGTTAGCACCTTCTTCTTCAAGAATATTAAAGGCAGGATGCCCTCCAATGCTAAATAAAAGCTGACCTAAATTACTGGTATTCTGAACTTCATACCCAACTTTTACAGAACTACCATCTAACTGATAGCTTATCAATAGCTTGAAAGGAAAAGGGAAAACCTTTAAGGTATTTTCGTTTTCAGTTAATGAGAATACTAGCTTATCTGCTGCTTGTTCTTCTAGACTGAAATCCAAGTCGCGAGCAAAGCCATGCTGGGGAAGGTTATACTCAGTTTCGTTATAGAAGTAAGTGTTGTTCTTCAGTTTTCCAACAATAGGAAAAAGTACAGGTGCTCTGCGTCCCCAAACTGCAGGGTCGCCTTGCCATAAGTATTCCCGATTATTTGCTGTTTTAACACTGCAAAGTTCGGCACCAACTGTATCTATAATTATATGTAAAAACTCGTTTTTGAGGGTGTAATTCATTGTAAGTAGTTATTAAGGTGCTGGTTGCCTAAAAGCCTGCATCAATTGCAAGGAGCTATCTAAGAAAATCATCTTAGGGTTGCCGTTGCGTTCAATATGGGTATAGCCTTGACTCAGCATTTCGAAAATATGGTCAATATTTCCAAGGTGAATGTACGGACTAAATTTTTCAATAAAGGCAAATTCTTCTTTAGGAAGTTTAACTAACTCAGGCACTTGCTTGTTCATAACAAAAGCCTTTCTTATCATTTGGCAACTGTAAAGCAAAAAACTTTTTTGCACTTCCCTACCCAACTTAGCAAAGACATCTGTATCATCTACCATATCAATTACCTTTTTTCCAAAACAATGGCGCATCCATTCACTGAAAAAAGGAAAGAAAGGGTCGGTTTCGTGGGCAATCATTTTTATAGCTGCATTCAAATTACCATCGGCAAGTAGGGCTATTTGTTGGGCCTGCTTTTCTTGTATTCCTTCATGGGCAATTAGGTAATCGGCAATTTGCTGTTCGTCAAATTGCGGTACCGAAATAGCTTGAGTGCGGCTGGTAATGGTAATAAGGAGCTGTTCAGGCTCATTGGTTACCAAAAAGAAGAGTGTTTGATGCTGAGGCTCCTCTAAAATTTTGAGCAAAGCATTGGCAGCTTGGGTATTAAAGTATTCTGGCAACCAAATAATTACCACTTTATACTTGCCTTCATAGGCTACAAGACTTACTGAATCTTTAATCACTCTAGCTTCATCAACGGGAATTGATAGCTGTTTATTGGCTACTCCTATAGTTTCTGCCCAATCATTTTCGTTCAGATATGGGTTTTTGGCTATGATATTCCTAAAATCCTTAATGAAATATTGCCTTGATGGTGGTTCATTTTTAGGCACATTTTCATTGCGTGCCATTGGGAAAAAAAAGTTCACATCAGGATGAGCCAGCTTGCTCATTTTTTTACACGACGAGCATTCTCCACAGCTATCGGTATCTGTTGGTTGTTCGCAGTTTAAGTAGGTAGCAAAGGAAATTGCTAGCGTTAAATTAGCGGTTCCCTCTTGTCCCTTAAATAATAAACCATGCGCAACCTTCTGATTTTGAGCAGCTTTAATCAAAACCTGCTTAATATCCTGATGCCCTGGAATAGCTGAAAACTGCATAATAGATACTCCCGAATAACTTTTATTGGCAACACAACGTTACCTTTGTTGAACTAATATTACGGTATAAATGGCAAATTACCCCGAACAAACCCCTCGAACCAAAAATACTTGGAAAGATTATTTTGCTTTGAGCGAAGTGCTTACCTATTTCTTCAGAAAATCTGACCCAAATAGAAAACCTAACTTCAATTTAAAGATGATGCACGGCATCAATAAAATCTCGATGGTTATGTTTTTGATTTGTCTTATCGTTATCATTGTACGCACCATAGCGCGCAATATGTAATGGACTTAGAAAATTTACGAACCTATTGCCTAAGTAAACCAGGTACCAGCGAAGATACTCCCTTCGATGCAAATACGCTCGTTTTTAGGGTAGGAGGAAAAATTTTCTTGTTTACAAATATAGCAAATGAGGGTCCATTAAGCTTTAGTGTAAAGAACGAACCCGAAAAAGTTGTTGAACTTAAAGACCACTTCGAAGGCATTTTACCAGGATATCATTTGAATAAGAAATTCTGGATTACAGTAAATATGGGTACAGACGTAAATACTCCATTGGCTTTGCAGCTTATTGATAAAAGCTATGAAATGGTTTGTTCTAGTCTACCTAAGAAAGTGCAAGCAACATTAGAGTAACTCACTTTTAGCCAATTTTTAACCTTGAAAATTCTAATTCTTCGATATTCCTCCATTGGCGATATAGTGCTTACTACACCTGTAATCAGGTGCGTAAAACAGCAGGTTCCAAATGCTGAAGTGCACTTTGCTACAAAGGAGATATTTCAAGATATAGTAGCTTACAATCCTTACCTAACCAAAGTACACCTTTTAGGAAAAGATACTCAAGCCCATATTAAATCCTTAAAAGAAGAGAAGTTTGACCTTATCTTAGATTTACACAATAACCTAAGAACAAAGCGAATTGCTTGGGCAATAGGGGTAAAATCTATTTCATTTGATAAGCTCAATATCCAAAAGTACTTATTAGTTAACTTTAAATGGAACCAATTACCAGATATCCATATCGTTGATAGGTACTTGGCTACAGCTAAAACCTTAGGAGTAAAGAACGATAGTTTAGGATTGGATTACTTTTACCCTTCTAATTTTGATAATACCAAAGTCTTAGAACTGGTAAGTAATAAAGCCCCTTACACTGCTTTGGTAATTGGGGCTAACCATACTACTAAGAAACTTCCTCTAGTTAAGTTGGTGGAACTACTTAATAACCTTAAAGGTAATGTTGTATTGCTTGGTGGAAAAGCAGAAGTTGAGGAAGCGCAAGAACTTTTAAAGCAGTCTGATTTTGCGCATTTGGATATCGTGAGTACAGTTGGGCTGTTTACTTTACATGAAAGTGCTTACGCCTTACAACTTGCTGAAAAAGTTATTACCCACGATACTGGGCTCATGCACATAGCTGCTGCATTAAAAAAGCCAATCATCAGTATATGGGGCAATACAGTCCCTGAATTAGGAATGTATCCTTATTTGAGTCCGCATATTAACCTAGAAGTAAAAGGCTTAAACTGCCGACCTTGTTCCAAAATTGGCTTTAAGGCCTGCCCAAAGGGACATTTCAAATGTATGATGCTTCAAAACTTTGAAGGTATAGATACTTTAAAACCTTAACCTATTCTTTTTCAACAAGTACGGGTTTCTGTTCAGCAAATGCATTTGGCTTTAAACCCACGCCAAAACGCTGCGAATACTCATGTGTGAATACAGCACCAAAGAACAGGATAAGTGAACTGTACGATACCCAAAGCAATATTACAATTACAGAGCCCGCTGCACCATAGGTGCTTCCAGGATTAGCCTGACTCAAATAATAGCTAATACATAACTTGCCTAAAGTAAAAAGTAGCGCTGTGAACAAGGAGCCAATCCAAACATTAGACCAGCGCATTTTTACATCAGGTAGTACTTTAAAAATAACACCAAAAAACAAGGTAAACATCCCAAGCGATACTAAATTATTTATTAAGTATATAACTAGGGCACTCACAAAGCTAAGATGACCTATTATCCAATGATAAAACGCTGACAATACCGAGTCTACCACCAAACTTACGAGTAATAAAAACCCAAGCATAGCCACCATTCCAAAGCTAAATGTTCTTGAAATGATATAATTTAGCCAAGCTTTTTGAGGCGTTACTTTTACACCCCAAATCAGGTTTAAGCTATTTTGTAATTGTGTAAAAACTGCAGTTGCTGAAAACAAAATTGTAATGATTGAAATTACAGTTGCCTGCCAGCTATCCTTACTTAAAGAGGCTTTTGCTACCATATCCTGAATTTGCAAGGCACCTTCTTTGCCAATCAGGTTATTGATTTGGCGATACAATTCGCCACTCACAGCTTCTTTGCCAAACAAAAACCCAGAAGAGGATATCACTACAATGATTAAGGCTGGTAAGCTAAAAATGGCATAATAACTTAAGGCAGCACTTAACACAAAAGGATCGTGGTTGTACCACCTTTCGTAAGTGGCTTTCAACAGTTGCCAAAGACCCTTTAAAGTCACCTTATTTCTTAAAGGAGTAGGAATTTCAGACATCATTTTGATTCAATAACAATATGAGTTTCCTTAAATTTCCTATAACCTGCAAGGTAATCTTCAAATGACTTTGAAGGAAAATCGTCGCTCAATAAATAGCTAAACTTTTGTGTTTCAGGAATGTAGTAAGTTATTGTTTTAGCAATTGCTGTCAAAGGGATTGCCAATATCATACCCGCTACACCCCAAAAAATTCCACCTACAAGTAGGCCAATAAAAGCAAATAATGCATTTACGCTTACTTTACCACCTACTATTTTTGGAGTGATGAAATTTGCTTCCAACTGCTGAATAACTAGGTTCATTGGTATAATACCTAGTGCCCTCCACGATTCTTGGTAGTTAATAAGCGCAAACAAAAAAGGTAGTGCTGCCCCAAAAGTGGTACCTATATAAGGTATAATGGTAAGGATAGCTCCTAAAAACCCGAACAAAAAGGCATACTCAATTCCCAATAAACTAAGTCCTACGCTATTTAAAGTACCAACAATGAGCATTACTAATAACACCCCTTGGAAATAGTTAATGATAACAGCCTGAATTTCGTTTACTATTTTATTGATACTTGTTCGCCTTTCCTCTGCAAAAAATAGGAGTATGTAGTTCCTAAAGCCAGTTCTATACAGTAAAATCAGGAATGTAAATACGATACTCAAACTACCGAAAGTTAGAAAATCGCCTCCGGTGTTTACAGTTGATTGCAATAAGTTGGTACCTGTTTGAATGAGCTTGGATTTATTATCGGCTAAGGTTTTGAGAATTTCTTTATTGGTGATGTTAAGGTTTTGTGCTAGAAAATCAAGCACCTCATAAAACAAGCGTTCCAGATTTTGCTTAAAATCAGTTACTTCAGAAAACAAGGCAGAAATCTGAGTTCCAAAAAACATAAGCAAGCCAGCAAGAAAAAGATTTACAAGAATCAATGTTGAAACTATGGCCCAAACCCTTGAAAATCTTACACGCTCAAAAAGCCTGCAAATAGGTAGCAGCAAAACTGAAAAGACAATAGAAAAGGAAAATGGAACAAGTATAAATTGCCCCAAGAACATTATTAAAATAGCCGAGCCTCCTACCAAAAGGTATGCCGCAAGTTCTACAGAAAAAGGGAAGGCAGATCTAGACTCCTTGGTCATTTGAGGTTTTATTGTTGGCTAAAACAAAGCTAATGCAAAACGTGGGACGAAACTAGTTACTGTAATAATAGCGATAAAATTCCATTACCTAACTACTAGGCAACCATATAAAGTAAGAATTTTTCACAATATAGGCGCTTAAGCCAGCTTATGATCTATTAATGGAATATCATAAAAAAACACAAAGACAAAACATAATACTGAATAATTAATAAATTATAAAATAAAAAACCATTTATAAGTTGAAAAAAATAATTATTTGTGTTTTAATATCATTAAAACCTTGTAATCAGCCAAAAATCAATCATCAGGTGCAAAATAATACCACATTATATACAATAATTAATATTATTTGGCAAAAAACAAAACCTACAAAAACATAATCTTCTGTTTACTATATATTTACAAAATATACTAAACTAGAAACCTTAAAAACAACAAAAGACAACCTTAAAAATTAACGCAAAGGACTACTACACAATAACCCTTCCAAAGCAGGAGTATTCATTGTTAAATGCATAATTTTCTTACCTTTGTCTTATTAAAATAAGACAACTGCTTATTTTTGGAGCAGTTAAACCTGGTTAATTATGAATAATCCTTACTCTTACGCACGATTTAGTACCAATTTAAAGCTTTTGTTGCTTGGTATTCTCTTTTTGGGAATAAGTACCAATTCCAATGCAGCCACGTACTTCTCTTTTAAGGCATCTGCGCCCTTTAACACTAATTTTAGTGCTACAAGTAATTGGAATACTGCAACCAATGGCTCAGGCAGTAATCCTGTAGCAGGAGATCTTACTTCAGGTTTGCACACATTCATAATACAAAATGGATATACCGTAACTGTTGATCAAGACATTGAAGTTTTAGGTTTACAGGTTGGAACGGGAACAGCAACCAACCTAGTTGTAGGGAATAATACAACCGCAAGAACAGTGACCATCGGTAGCGGTGGTTTTTCTGTTTCAACAAATGGTACAGTTGCGGTGGGTGCGTTTGATGCAATCCATATCTTAAATTTAGCTGGAAATCTTACAGTAAATGGGTCATTAAATTTATTTACTTCAGCAACTAGAGCTGCAAATACTATCATTTCTGGTAGTTCAGTAGTTTCAGGAGCAGGAGCTACATTAACATTCAACAATCTTAATTTAAGCCCTACGGCAGCAATAACAGCAACAAGAGCCATAACTGTAAACAACAACTTTATAGCAGATGTAGGTTCAACCACTAATACAAACCAGAACTTTGTAGTAAACGGCAACTTTACCTTACCTAACGGAGCCACTTACACCCAAAGTGCCAATACAACTACTTTTTCAGGCACCACGGTTCAAACAATAGAAATAAACCAAGGGGCAACGTTTTTTGGTCTTACCTTTTCAAATGGTGGTGTTAATGCAAAAACAATAATTGGCGATATTACTGCATCAAGTACCCTTGCAATAAATGCAGGGTCTACGGTAACAGGTAGTGGAACACAAACCTTAAGATCTAATGCCACAATTAGCGGTACCTGTAATTTTTCTGGAACAGTAAACTGGGAAAGCACAGGTAATATCTCAGGAAGCACTCCATTTTCAATTGGTACAGCAGTTTCAGTATTTTCAGGAATCAAAACACTAACCGGTGGAACTTGGAATGTGGAGAACAACCTTACAATTATTAGTGGGGGTGGGTTAATTCTAAATAGTGGTACAGTTCTTAACAACCCATCAGCACTAAATACGCTTTCAGTAGAAGCAGGTGGAAATTTACACATGCGAGGAAGCAATAACTTCCCTACTAACTTCAATACCTATTCATTTGCAACAGCTTCTAATGCACGATACGATGCAAACCTTGCTCAAACAATAAGGGGAGGTATTACGTACGGTAACCTTATTCTACAACAAAACATAAAAACAGTAGATGGTTCATTAGTAATAAATGGCAACATAACTTTTTCAAATACTGTTTCACCAGCTGCAACCTTAGCTCTATTAAACTTTGACCACACATTTAATGGTAGCACTATAGTAAACAATACTACTGCCGATGGTTCAATCACATCTACAAGTGGTGGCACATTCCGTTTTGCAGGTGCAGATGTTAACCAAACCTTAAATGGTTCTGATGGTGGAACATATACTTTCCATAACCTGGTTTTTTCTAATCCTGGCACACCTACTGCATTACGCACTAAAGCCATACAACAAAACTGTATTGTTAATGGCGATATTACCATTGATAATGCCCTAGGCGATACCATTAACTTATTGGTTGTAAATATTGGAGCAAACCAATTAACTAAAGCAGCAGCTTCAGGCACATTATCTGCTGGAGCATTTACTGCTATATACACCAGTGGAACTTCCAATTTTGATAATACTGTAGCAAGCTTTACAACACTTTCACTTGCACAAAATTCTATTGTTCGTTTCTTTGGTACCACCCAAAATATCCCAGGTATTACCTACGGAACCATTGAGATTTTAGGAACAGGTACAAAAACGGTTACAGGTGCACTTGATATTAACGGGAACCTAACTAGAATTGCTAATAATGCAACTATAAATCTAGGTGCATTTAATCACACATTAGCAGGTGATTTAAGAATTAACTCCCTTACTTTATTGGTGCCCAGTACATCTACCCTAACACTAGACGGAACAAACCAAAGTTTATTAACAGGAACACTTAATAACTTAGTTATTAGCGGTTCTGCTACAAAAACTCTTGTAGGAGGTTTAAATATTAATGGCGATTTAACTATTAACAATGGAACCACATTTGATGCTAACATTAGATCAATCACATTACTAGGTAATTTCATTAATTCAGGAACTGGGGTATTCACGCAAACTACTGGTACAGTTACTTTCAACGGAACTAGTGCAACCCCACAAACTATTAGTACAAATCCTGCATCTGCTTTTGGTTCGGTATTCTTTAATAGACCGAATGCTTCAACTAGCAGAACTATTCAAGCACTTTCTAATTTCAGAGTAGCTACAAACTGTAGTTGGGGAACTGGTGCAAGCAATAATTCAAATGTATTCGATTTGAATGGCTTTACTGTTCAAGTTGCTGGCAACTGGTCTTTCCAAGGTACATCGTCAAGCTTCTTAGCTAATAATGGAACTTTAGAGTTTAACGGAGCAGGAACTGCAACCCAATTAATCCAGAATATAAATGCTGGAATTACATACCAATCGGTAGTTTTCTCAAATTCAGCTTCGAAATCATTAACCAATAACACTTTCAATATTTCTGGAAATGTTACCATCAATACTGGTGCTTCTGTTTCAACAGGTGTAAGCATGAACATTGGAGGCAATTGGAACAACAATGGTGTTTTCAACCAAACTGGCGGCACTGTTACTTTTAATGGTGGCAACCAAACTATTTCAACCTCAAATTTTCAAGGCCTAACTATTGCTGGTACCAATACAAAAACCTTGACTGGCGATTTGAATATATTGGGTAACCTTACCATTAACAACGGTGCTACACTTGATGTATCGGCAAGTAACTTTACTTTAAATGTAGATAATAACTTCCTCATAAATACTGGAGGTGTTTTTGTACCAAGAAATGGAACAGTATTTATAAACAACGTTTCAACATTAAATACTGGTGGCACGGGCGCTGGTCAACAGTTCTTCAATCTAAATATAAACTCAAGCCCTTTAGCTGTAACAGCGTCTAATGCCATTAGAGTAAACAATAACCTTACTGTACTAACTGGTACACTAGCCATGGGAGCTAACAACCTATTTATAGGTGGTTCAGCAGATAACCAAGGAAGTATCACGTTTACAACAGGGGTACTTACTTTTGAAGCTTCTAGCGGTACAAAAACCTTTAATCCAGGTACAAGTAGCTATGGTCCTATTACTGTTAATGCGCCAACAGCAACTATCCAACTTACAGGTCCATCCTTGAGTTTAGCTGCAACTAGAGTATTGACTATAACTAATGGTACTTTAGATCTTAACGGAAACACGATAACCACCTTAGCTAATGCAGTTATTAATGGTGGTACTTTAAATGTTTCTGCAGGTTCTAACTTAAGAATTGGAGCTGGTTTTGCTCTTCAAAACAATGGTGGTACCTTCAGATTAGTAGGTACATCTAGCAATCCTGCAAGCCTTTCGGTTAATGGTGCAGGTAATTTTACTTTTAGCCAAACATCTGGTACATTAGAAGCATTACATTATAATGTTTCAAATACCTCAGGAACTGGATTAGTAGTTTCTGGTGGAACTATCCACAGCACTAATAACCTTTCAAATGGTAACTTCTCAAACGGAGCCTCTGGTGCAGGAACATCATATCTTAATTTAACTGGTTTAAACTTTTCAGATTTTACAGCAACTGGAGTTGTGTTTAACGCTGGGCCGGTTTCCAATATCACAAGAACATCAGGTACAGGTTTAATTACCTTCCAAGATGCTCAAGGTACTTTGGCAGGCAATTCATTTAAAAATGCAGCAGACTCAAGGGCTATTTTTACAGCTCCAGCGGGTACAGTAACTTGGGATGGTGGTGCTGGCGATGGCTTATGGACATCAGCTGCAAACTGGAGCGACAACCAAGTTCCTAATGCTTCAACTTTAGTTTATTTGAACCACGCATCAGTTTCTTCTACTTACACAGTAACAATTAATTCTGGAAGTCAAGTTGCTGGCCGTATAGTTTTAGACGCTCAAGGAGGCAACCCTATTAGCCTTGTTTTGAATGGAGGTACTTTGGCAGTTAGTGGAAGTGTAACAATTGGCGCCTCAACAACTTTAACCCAAACAAACCCTGCTGATGCCATAACTGTTTCTGGCAGTTGGTTCAACAACGGTACTTTCAATGAGGGTACAAGTACTGTAACATTCTCTGGTACGGGAGGTGCATTTACTATTAACACTTTAGGTGCTGCCGATCCATTCAATAACTTAACAATTAATGCAGCGGGAACTACTTATACACTAGGAAATACACTAGACGTTAATGGCAATTTCAACTTCACAGCTGGCACGTTTAATGTTGGTGGTTTTAACATTACCGCTTCTGGTAATTGGACTCAAGCAGCAATAAACACAACTTTCATTGGTGGAACGAATACAGTAACACTAGATGGTACTGGTACTCAGAATATTTCAGGAGGTAGATTTGCCAATTTAACCACTTCGTCTAGTGTTGCAGGTTCAAATAAATCACTTCTAAACAGCTTAACTATAGGTGGCAACCTTATTATTGGTACCAATACAATTTTAAATGCTGGAGAACAAAACGTAAACATATCTGGTAACTGGACCAATAACGTAGGTGCAGGTGGCTTTACCCAAACAGGCGTAGGCGGTGTTTATGTAAATGGAGCTGCTCAAACTATTGGGGCAGGTGCAACAACAACCTTCCAAAATTTATATTTGGCAGGTTCTGGAACCAAGATTCTAGGTTTCAATGCAACAGTAAATGGCAACTTAGCTATTTCTAATACCCTTACTCAAGTAGATATTAATGCTGGAGTTTCTATAACAGGCACAGGCAGCGGTTCATTTACTCAAGATGGTGGTATTTTAAGAGTTCTAGGAAGTTTCCCAAGTTCATTTGGCACTTATACATTTACAGCAGGAACTGTAAATTATGCTGCAACAGGAGCTCAAAACGTTCAAACGGCTACCTACAATAACTTAACATTTACTTCAGTTTCAAGTACATCTACTAAAACTGCTTTGGGCGATGTTAATGTAAACGGCATACTCACTATTGGCGATGTAAACACAACCCTGGCAATGGGTAATAATACCCTCACCCTAGTTGGAAATTATGTACATACTTCAGGTGCACCTCAGATTAGCTATGGAGCAAATGGAACATTTATTCATACAGGAGCGGCTTGGAATATTCAAAATACGATTACAACATTTAATAACCTTACTTTAAGTGGTTCAGGAAACAAAACCTTGAACACAAACCTTACAGTTAACGGCAACTTAGTTGTAAACTCAGGCGTTACTTTCATTCAAGGAACAAATACCATTACAGGAACTGCAAGTAAATCGTTCACTTTAAATATTGGAGCAACTCATACAAATGCAGTTACGGCTAGTGTTGCTATTCCTGCAAGCTTTGGTAATTATAGCTTTGCTTCAACAAGTACTTACCGTTTAAATGGTATAG
The DNA here is from genome assembly GCA_027487695.1 of Cytophagaceae bacterium. GTDB lineage: Bacteria > Bacteroidota > Bacteroidia > Cytophagales > Flexibacteraceae > JAIYDB01. Next base: position 49,758 of record JAIYDB010000069.1, read on the forward strand.
CCGCACAAACAATTTCATCGGTACCTCAATACGGAAACCTAGATATTAGTACTTCTGGAGGAAATGCTACACTTAACGGTAATACAACAGTTCAAGGAAACCTTTTAATGAATGGTGGAACACCTACTTTAGCCGATGGTGGGTTTAGCTTAACTGTAAATGGTTCAACAGTTAACTTGAGAAACTATGTTGCCACTACAGGAACTACACTAACCTTAGGTGGAACAAGTGCACAAACATTAACAAATACAAGCCCAGGTTCTCCTGCTTTTTCATTAGCTAATTTGGCGCTTTCTGGTTCTGGCTCTAAAACTTCAAATGTAACCGATATGGTTCTTTCTGGAAGTTTAACCATTAATAGTGGTGTAACCTTCACAAGCAATCAAGACCTAACAATTGCAGGTAACTTAACTAACAATGGTACGCTAACGCAAACTGTAGGAACTGTTACTTTTAACGGAAGTACAACCCAAACTTTAAATCCAGGAGCTACCAATAGCATTTTTGAAGTTTATTTCACTGGTGCAGGTGTTAAAAACTTTTCTGGAAACGGTCTTGTAGTTGGAAATGGTAACTATACTGTTGATAACACTAATGTAAACTTAGGTTCATTAACACATTCCATTGCATCTCAATCAGTTACCTTAATAGGTACTACCACCTATACTGCTTCAAGTGCAAATATGGTGTTTAATAGGGCAGGAGATCAAAGCATACCGGCTAGCTTAAACTGTTCAAACTTTACTAGTTCAGGATCTGGTATTAAGACCTTATCAGGTAACTTAACAATTGCCAATGATTTGGTTATAAATTCAGGAACTACCCTTGATGTAGATAACATTAGTAATTTCACTATTTCTTGTTCAGGTAACTTTACCAATAATGGCACTTTCCAAGCTAGAGCAGGTATTGTTGATTTGAATTCTTCTAATACAACGGGAAAAGTAATTACTTCAGCAAGTCCATTTGCTACATTAAGAATAAATGTAGGTGCAACAAGTGTAAGAACATATAGTCTAGGCAGCAACGTAACTATAGGCACCAACCTTAGTATGTTTACTAATAGTACATTAGAGCTTAATGGCAGATCTTTAACTATTGGAACAGTAGCAGCCGCTGGCACAATAACTCAATCTACAGGTTCAGTATTAACTGTAGGCCCTGGTTCATCATTGCTATTTAACACTACCGCAGGAAACGGAACTTTAACAGCTAATTCAGGAAGTACGTTAAATATTGTAGGCACATCATCTAGCGTAGCTACTGTAAGTAGGAGCGCTGGTAATAACCGCATTGACCTAAATATAAATGCAGGTGCAACTATAGGTGCGCAATATTACCTAATCCAATTCCTTACAAATGAAGGTATTGACATTAGTGGAACTGCAACTGTAGATGCTACAAATAACTTCTCAAACGGTACGTTTAGTGGAATTAATACTGCTGGTTCTGGTGGCCCATTTCGTTATATCAACTTTACAAGCACTTCTACATCACCAGCTACCGATATTGCTAATGTTAATTTTAACCACGGAACAACTCCAGTTATAGGTCAACACTTTAACGTAGCTCGTCCTTCTGGAAGTTCTATAATTAACTTCACAGGCGATATTTCAGGTTCACTTGGTAGCGCTGCCTTTGAAAGCGATCCTGGCAACACAATAAACTGGCCAGCAATTACAAGTGCCACTTGGACAGGTGCTGTTTCTACAGATTGGTTTACTGCAGGCAACTGGAGTACTGCCTTGGTTCCTAATGCTAACACAAACGTTACCATACCATCTGCAACTAATAATCCTATAATTAATGCTACTGCAACTTGTAGAGATTTAACCATAACCACAGGATTATTGCAACTTTCAAGTGCTGCAACTTTAAATATAATGGGTAGTGTTGTTATAGGCAACCTTACTAATGCTGGTTCATTAATTGCGGGTAGTTCAGGTGTTACTATTAATGTAAGTAGAAACTGGACCAGAGGCGCGAACGGTTTGTTTAGTGCAGGCAATTCTACTGTAAACTTCAATGGAGCAAGTGGTAGCTATATCGTAACTCCTACAGGTTCAAATTTCTTTAACTTAGGCTTTATAGGTGATGCTAGCTATCAGCTTGCAGGTGCAACAATTACAGTGAGCAATAACCTAAGTTTAACTGCAGGAACCTTAACTTTTGCTACTGCCAATTACAATCTAAATATTGGAGGCAACTTCAATAGAACTGCAGGTACTTTTTCTACTGCAGTAACAGGCACAACCTTGTTTAATGGCACAACGCAAAACATTACAGGTGGTACATTCTCTAACTTAACACTTAGTGGATCTGGTGTAAAAACTGCAACTAATGATATGACCGTAGCAGGTAATCTGGTTGTACTATCTAACCTAACCGCTGCATCTGGTGCTGCTTTCACCTTTAATGGGACTGTTAGTATAAACTCAGGTGCTACTTTTAATGGAGGCAATAGTGTTCACACAGCAAATGGAACTAGTTGGACAGGTACCGGATCTTATACAGGTTCGGGCTCAACCGTAAACTTTGCAAGAAGTGTAGTTAATACAACAGTTACTATAAATGCTTCTTCTTTTGAGAGCATTTCGTTCTCTGGCACTTCAACTATAAATATTAATGGCGCCATTACACTTTCAAATAACTTTACTTCCCAAACTGGTACGAGAACTATTAATTTGGTAACTCATCAAATTAATAGCACTTCAGGAACTGGTACATTTGCATTAGAAGGAGCTACTACTTTAACTTTAACTGGTAGTAATAACTTCCCTTCAGGTTTCGTAACCTATTCACCAGTTAATACTTCAACTGTTAACTATAGCGGTACCTCAGCCCAAACAATAGCTGCAGTTACCTATGGTATCCTTTCATTAAGCAATGCAAATACAAAAACCCTAGCAGGTAACATTACTGTATTAGGTAGCTTGAATATTGGAGCTGCTACTTTAGATGTAACCACAAACAACTACAGAATTACTTTAGCAGGAAGCTTTAACAACAATGCTAGCGGTAGTTTCTTAGCTAGAAGTGGTGAGGTATTGTTTAACGGTACCATTGCACAAGTAATAAACCTTGATAACGTAGGTACTAAAGCATTTTACGATATTACTGTAAATAAAACAGTTGGTACAGTTATAAATCCTGCCAACTTTAACCTTGTAGTTGAAAGAAACTTATTTATACAGTCCGGAACTTTTAGTGCTAATGGCTTAGTTGTAAATGTGGGTGGCGATTTTATTGCAACAGCTCCAGGTTTATTTGCTCAATCAGGCACCTATGTTTTAAATAGAACAGCAGGTAATTCAGCAGTTATTCAAACAAATAACTCTAACCTTAACAATTTAACCTTAACACCAAATTCATTGGTTACCTATACCTTGATTGATAACCTATCAGTTGCGGGTAACCTAACAATGAACGCTGGAACTTTTGAAGGCGCGGGTAAAACAATTGCTATTGGCACAGCCAACAACAACCTTAATATTAATGGTGGCACCTTTAATATGGGTGAAGGTGGTATACTTCAAATTGTTACCGGTGGTACTATTCAGGTAGCAAGTGGTGCTACATTTAGAGCAGTTGGTTCACCTTCACAAAATGTAACCGTAACCAGAAGAGGTGCAGCTGGTAGTTTTATTGTTAACATAAATGGTAATATTGAGGCACGTTATTATACATTTAGTTTCCTTGGTTTAACTGGTATTACTTTAAATACAGGTTCTATTATAGGAACTACTAATAATTTCAGCGACGGTACCTTTACTTCAGGATTGGCTAACGGCATTTTCCTACGATTAAACAATACGCAATCATTAACTGGTTCAAACAGAATTGTTAATGTAAGTTTCCCTACCAACCCAGGTGCGGGCTCATTTAACGTAAGTAAAACTATTTCAAGTGGTAATATTGAATTCTTTAACGCCACTGGAACCTTTGCAGGTCCTATCTATGAAAACGACCCTAATGGCCTAATTGCTTGGACAGGCTCTATAACGCTAACATGGAATGGTTCAGTAAGTACTGATTGGTTTAACGCAAGTAACTGGACACCAAGTTCAGGGCCTGCAATTGTACCTAATCCAACTACTGATGTAGTAATTGTTTCTTCTGCTAATAACTGTGTTATTTCAGGTGGCGATGCAGCATGTAATAACTTAACTATTAACTCGAGCGGTAACCTATCAGTAAGCAGTTCTAGTAGCAGCAATACAGATTTAGTGGTGGCTGGAACAACAACTATTAATGGTTTCTTCCTTACGTCTTCTGCTAATGACTTAGTTGAGGTACAAGGAAATTGGATTAGGAATGCAAGTGGTACTTATTCTGCAGGTTCAGGTACTATTAGATTTAACACTGTTTCAGGTGCCAGAACTGTAAATAACGGTGCAACTGCATTTAACAATTTAGAATTGGCAAGTGCTGCAAGCGTTTCTTTGGCTAGTGCGCTTACTGTAAACAATAACCTAACTATTGGTTCGGGCGCTTCTCTAGATGCAACTGCCTCTAACTTCAATTTGACGGTAGGTGGTAATATTGCCAACTCTGGAGTAATTAATATGCGTACCAACACAGTAACACTGAATGCTACCTCTGGAACTAAAACAATCAGTTCTAATTCTGGCAATTTCTATGACTTAACTGTTTCACCGAACAGCGCAGTTACATACAACTTAGGTTCAAATATTACTGTAACCAGAAACCTAAACTTAAACACTGGAACATTCACAGTTGCTGGTTATACCTTATCGTTAGGTGATAATACAACCGTTCCAACACTTTCTGTTAGTTCTACATTTAACCTGAACAGCAATGGCATATTAGCCATTGGAAGCGGTGGTGCTGTGAACGTAAACAGTGGTGGAACTTTCAACGCAGTTGGTGCCGATATTTCAAACGTGGCAACAATTACACGATTGAATGTAAGCTCAACTCCTTATGCATTCACTGTTAATAGCGGTGCATCATTTGGTGCTCAGTTCTATTTATTTGAGTACATGAATACAGATGGTTTCCGTTTAAGAAGTGGTTCAACATTAAATGCAACCAATACATTACAAAACGGTACTTTCTCAAATGGAGCTGCTACAGGACAGTATTTATTCTTTGAATTGGATTTTGCAAGTCGTGTTATTGCCAATGTGGTATTCAATAGTGGACCTCAGTATAATGTTAGAAGAACCACAGGCGCAAGTACTGTTACTTTTGAAGATGCCGCAGGTACACTTGGAAGCTATGCTTTTGAAATTGATGAATTGGCAGCAAATTCGGCTGCTGGTAGAATCAGATGGACAAGCACTTTAACTACTTTAACATGGAATGGCTCTCAAACAGGCGGTTTCTGGTCAGATGCATTAAACTGGACACCAAACTTTGTTCCTACTGCTACAGATGCTGTTATCTTAAGTACAAGTGGTAATGCCCCAGTAATTAATGCAGATGCAAACGCTTTAAATTTAACCAACCCATCTGGAGTTACGTTAACAATAACTAGCAATGCTAACCTTACTATTGCTGGTAGCCTAACAAACGCAGGGATAATCACAGTGCAAACTGGTTCAGCATCTAATATTTCGGTTGGTGGTGCTATAAACAACACAGGTACTTTTACCAATAGCCCTACTTCTAGCGTAACCTTAAATGCCCCAAGTGGTATTCAAGATTTAAGCTTTGGAAATGCGAACATTCAAAACCTAAGTATTAACTCAGGTAATGGTTCAGGAAATGCACAATTCAGAACAACAGGATCGTTAACTATAAATGGAAACGTAACAATTGCTGCTGGTACATTACTTGTAAATAATGCAGCCCATACGCTTACCATATTAGGTAACTGGAACCAAACTGGTGGTACATTTACTCATGGTAACGGAACTGTTAACTTCTCTAATACAGGTGCTGGTTCACAAACTATTACAGGTATTAATACAAGTCCTTTCTTTAACATCACCTTTACTGGTAACCGTCCGAAGAGTTTAGCTGGAACAATTGCAGTAAGAGGTACTTTCACAGTAAGTAACGGTTCCAACATAAACCTAAGCAATGCTACAGTAAATCTATCAGGCAATATCAGTAACAGTGGTACTATTACCGCAGGTACAAGTACTGTAAACTTTATTGGTACACTTCCACAACAATTCACTACCAGCGCTGCTGTTACGCTCAATAATATGGTAATGAACAACACTTCAACTACCATTCCACAGCTAACCCTAAACGGTCCTGTAACTATTGGCAACGGTGGAGTACTTACCTTAACTGCAGGTCGTATTCAAACCACTACCATAAATATTCTAACTTTGAACAGCACTGCCACACTTTCTGGTGGTAGTAGTTCAAGTTATGTAACTGGTCCAATACGTAAAGTAGGTAGTGCAAACTTCACTTATCCTTTAGGTACATCGTCAATTTATGCTCGCTTAGGTATTTCAAGTATCTCAAGCAGCAGCACTTATACTGCTCAATATTTCAGAGGTACGCCGAACAATACTTCAATCACTTACGGAGGTGGCTTACAAGCAGTTTCTACTTCAGAATATTGGGATTTGAGCCGTACAGTAGGTACAGGTACTGCCTTAGTAACTCTTCATTGGGAAGATGGTACTCGCAGTGGTATTGGTGCTTCGTTAACTAATTTACGTGTAGCTCATTGGACTGGTTCACTTTGGGAAAACCTAGGAGGATCAACCTTAGGAACTACTAGTGCTGGTTCGGTTACTTCAACCATTGCAGCTTCTAGTTATTCACCATTTACATTAGGATCTGAAAACATTGCAGCTAACCCACTTCCTGTTGTATTCAAATACTTTAATGGTACAAGAACAACAAAAGGTATTACTTTAAATTGGGCAACCGCTAGCGAACAAAACAGTAGCTTCTTTACTGTAGAACGTTCTGTAGATGGCAAAACATTTGAAGTAATTGGTTATACCGATGCAGCTGGTTTCAGTAATGAGCTTCGCACTTACAGCCTATCAGATGTAAATGCTCCGGCAGGAACTGTTTACTACCGTCTGCAACAAACCGATGTGGATGGCACTTCTCAAACTGCACCAATCTTAACTATTGGTGCTGGCAATTCAGATGAATTAGCGGTTGCCTTATTCCCTAACCCAACAGTTAACAAGCAATTCACAGTACAACTATCTGGTTTAAATGCAGGTTTTGTAACTATTGACCTTGTTTCGGTAACTGGTCAGGTGGTCAGCACTAGAACTATTCAAGCTACTGGTGCTACTTTAGAGCAAGGCATTGCCCTTCCTAAAGAGGTTGCCGCAGGTATGTACAACCTTGTTGTAAAAACTGCCGATAAAACAGTAAGAACCAGAGTTACTGTGAAGTAATTTTGAGTTCCATACTTCAAAGGGATTAGCGAAACGCTAATCCCTTTTTTTGGTTCTAGATTGAACTAGAAAGCTGTTTAAGCAGTTAGTAATATTAAGTTCTTATTATTTGAATTGGTGGATATCAATTATCCCAAATACCTTGTTAAATTTCCCGAAGTAAACCTCACCCAATAACCTGCATCACTTTGGTAGAAAAAGTAATTCTGCTCGAAAACATTTCTTTGCTCGATTTCTTAGGAGCCGATAATAGAAATATCAATATCCTAACGAATGCCTTTCCTCAATCTAAAATCATTGCCCGTGGCGATGAAATCAGAATAAGAGGAACTGCAATGGAAATCTTAAAGATTAATGAAATCATCAATCTATTAGTTGAGCACTACCACGAATACGGCAAAATATCGCCTGAAAACGTGGAAAGTTACTTGAACACTAATAGCACTGAGGAAAGAGCAGCTAATGAACTAAGGGACGATATCATTATCTATGGCACTAAAGGAGCCGTAGTGAAGGCCAAAACTGCCAACCAACAAGCCATGGTTGATGCTGTTAAGTTCAATGATATTGTGTTTGCACTTGGGCCTGCTGGTACTGGTAAAACCTATATGGCAGTGGCACTAGCGGTTAGGGCCTTAAAGAATAAAGAGGTAAAGAAAATCATCATCACCCGTCCTGCAGTTGAGGCTGGTGAAAACCTAGGTTTCTTACCAGGCGATTTGAAGGAAAAGATTGACCCTTACTTACGTCCTATTTATGATGCATTGGACGATATGGTGCCTAGTGAAAAATTGAAATTCTACCAAGAAAACCGCATTATCGAAATTGCACCGTTGGCGTATATGCGTGGGCGTACTCTTCAAAATGCCTTCATTTTACTAGACGAAGCGCAGAATACTACGCCGAGCCAAATCAAGATGTTTCTTACCCGTATGGGACCTGATAGCAAGGTAATAGTAACAGGAGATACCACCCAAATAGATCTTGCCCGCAACCAACGCAGCGGCTTGTTAGACGCGGTAGATATCCTAAAAGATATCAAAGGAATTAGCTTCGTAAAGCTAGATGCAAGTGATGTAGTACGTCACCGTTTAGTTCGCCATATTATCAAAGCTTACGAGCAAGCTGGCAGATAAATATCTAAGCCTTATTGAACTTTCCCTTTTGCGGTATCGGCGTTTTGCTTTTCAAATCGCTTGATGGTTGCGTTAAGCGATGTATCGGATTTCATAATCGTAAGCAAATCTGTTGCTTGGGCACTATAAGCCGATTCTGGATAATACTCCTGCAAGCGTTCTAATACCATGGTTGCCTTTTTGTACTCGTTAGCATCGTGGTAAATGTTAGCGATTAAGAATAGCACCTCATCTTGCTTTTTGAACCACTTATAGCGCTGATATACTTGGTAGTAATACTCCAATGCAGTAGCCCTGTCCTTAAAAATAAGGTCGTATAGTTGTGCCATTTTAAAAGCATAATCGGCACTAATACTATCAGCTGGATAGTTGATTGTATAGCGTTGTAAATCGGTAGCCAAGTACATACTAGCTTCAATAATATCCTCTTCCTTAGCAGTAGGACTCATTTTAGCAATTGCCTTTTCTGAAGAATCTATCTTTTGGATAAGACGTTCTTTCTCGGTAACCATCTTGTCTTTATTGGAACGCTCACAGCTTGAAAAAGCTATGGTTAAGCCTATCGCAAAAACAAAAGGAATGATTACTTTGCTACAAAAAACACGGTAAGCAATGGCAGAGATTTTATTTGGCATCGATTTAGGAGGTACTAAAATTGAAGGGGTAGTGATGGAAAACGCCGCAAAGCCTATTGTATTGGCTAGGCACCGCATCCCTACGGAACAAACGAAGGGATACTCACATATTATTCAGCAAATTAAGGCATTGCTTACTCATTTAGAAAGCCAAAGTGGAATTAAGGCAACAAAAATTGGCATTGGTACACCAGGAGTCACCAATCCTAAAACAGGCCTACTCAAAAATAGCAATACCCTTTGCTTAAATAACCAACCTTTGCAAGCCGATTTGACTCAAACCTTAGGCATACCCGCCAATCTAGCCAACGATGCAAACTGCTTTGCATTAGCCGAGGCTATTTGGGGTGCAGGGGCTTCCCTACCCAACCCGCCTCAAGTAGTATTTGGGGTAATTATGGGAACTGGTGTTGGTGGTGGACTAGTAGTTAATGGAAAAGTTTGGAATGGCGGTCACGGCATAGCTGGGGAATGGGGACATAACCCTTTACAACACGACGGACCAGACTGCTACTGCGGCAAAAACGGCTGCGTAGAAAAAGTAATTAGCGGTCCTGCATTAGAACAGTACTACCATAAGCTTTCAGGCGAAACCCTAACCATGCGAGAAATAGCCACTCTTGCAGAACAAGGCAATAGCCCAAATGCAACCGCAACCATCGCACACCTATGCCACTACTATGGAAAAGCAATGGCCAACCTGATTAATATCTTAGACCCTGACCTAATTGTATTAGGCGGTGGCGTAGGACAAGTAGATGCCCTTTATACTGAAGGAAGAGCTGCAATTTTGCCTTGGCTATTTAATAATGAATTAGAAACCCCAATAATGAAACCCGCTTTGGGTGATAGTGCTGGGGTTTTTGGTGCGGCGTTATTGTAAGGGAGAGAAATGTTAAATTCAGACTACCCACAAGCAAAGCCATTTTTTAGCGTTATTCGCAAGTTGATTACTTGACAATACGCCTAATGAATTTCGCTTCAATAAAATATATACTGGTTTTAATAGTTGTGTTCTGCAATGCTTGCAGCACCCAAAAACTAATAACTGCCGCCAAAATTAAGCCTGAAAGCAACGTTGTTTTTCCTGAAATACCCCTATCGCTTTATTATCGTGAGGCACAAATTAGGTATGGCATTGCCCAAGATTCGCTCAACTTTTATGTGGCTATTGAGGCAGTTGAACCTATTACTTGTGGGAAAATATTAAGCAGAGGTTTATTGGTTTCTTTCAATACCAATGGTAAAAAGAAGCAAGAGTTCGGAATTAAATACCCTGTTGGAGCAATGGGTAAGCAAAAAATGGAACCTATGAATCTGACTGGCAATGCAATGCAGAACAGAGCAGCAATTCAAGAACAACTAGATAATTTGCAAGAACTTATGCTTTTTGAAAATGGCGAAACCGAAGGTGGTGTATATCCCCTAGCTATGATAAAAGGCATAAAAGTAAAACTTACTGCTACTGATTTTGGCGGTATCATCTACCAACTTAGAATTAGCAAAAACCGATTGAAGTACTCCCCTTCCTCTGAAAAGCTTTTAGGAATAGGCATTGCAATTGAAGCTATCAGAGCTCCTTTAGGCGGACCCGTTCCTGATGGCACTTCAATGAGTGGTGGTATGCCAGCAGGACAAAGTATGACCCAAACGATGAACGGTCAGCAACAAATGATGGGGCAGCCAGGGATGATGGGAGGCAGGCAACCCATGGGTTCAAAAATGCGCAACGATAGCTATTCACTAGGTTTTAACTTCTGGTTTTTTGTAAAATAAAAAAACCTCAGCAAGGCAGATGTTTAGAAATCTATTTACTTGAATATTAATACAATACCCTAAACTTGATGGTATTAGGGATGGCCTTTAGTGCCTCAATTACTTCGGTATTGTATTCCTTATCTATATCGGTAATTACATAGCCAATTTCAGCATTGGTCTTTAAGTATTGACCAAGGATGTTAATGCTATGTTCGCTCAATACCGTATTAATCTTCGCCATAACTCCAGGCACATTGGCGTGCACGTGGATTAAACGATGGGCAATAGCAAAATCAGGCAATACCATATTCGGGAAGTTTACCGAATTGTGCGTATTTCCAGAGTTTACATACTGTATAATCTTGCTTGGTACATAATCGGCAATGCCTAGCTGCGCCTCTTCGGTGCTGCCTCCAATATGAGGAGTTAGCAAAAGGTTAGGCAAGCCTTGCAATTCTGAACTAAAGCCTTCGCCATTATTCTTAGGCTCGTGCGGGAATACATCTATTGCTGCACCTTGCACCTTACCCGATTTTATGTTTTTCGCTAGTTCGCCAATATCTACAATATGTCCACGACTCAGGTTCATAAACACAACCCCTGGCTTCATTGCGCTAAATTCAGCTTCGCCAATTAAGTGGGTATTTTCTTTGCGTCCATCAACGTGAATGGTTACCACATCCACTTCCGAAAGCAATTCGTGTAACGAACGGCACTTCTTGGCATTACCCAAACTTAGCTTATCAACCACATCGTAGTAATAGACCTGCATCCCTAAGCCTTCCGCCAACACAGAAAGCTGGGTACCGATATTGCCGTATCCAACAATGCCTAGTTTCTTACCACGAATTTCGTAGCTGTTCTTGCTGCTCTTTATCCAATTGCCTTGGTGTAAAGCCTGACTCTTTTCCGCAATCTGACGGATGAGGACAATCATTTCACCAATAGCCATTTCCACTACAGATCGGCTATTACTAAATGGTGCATTGAACGCGACCACCCCTTTTTTCAAACAAGCATTCAGGTCAATCTGATTGGTTCCAATACAAAAAGCACCTACGCCAATCAAACGCTCAGCGTAGGCAAGCACCTTTTCAGTAACCTGCGTTTTAGACCTAATTCCAAGGATACTTACCTCCTTAATGCGCTCACAAAGTTCGTCTTCATCAAGGGCGGTAGTAATCGTTTCTACATTATACCCCTCATTCTGAAACAGTTGCACTGCGTGAGGATGTATATTTTCTAATAATAAAACGTTAATCCTGTTTTTAGGATAGCTATAGCGCATAGGTAGTTTTTGCTGAAATAGAAATTCATCTAAAGAAGGTAACACCGAATCGGCCTGAGCGGCTACGGTTTCCCTAAATATATTTTCGGTAAAGGCATAGAACTTGGCAGCCAAGCCAGCCTCTTTAATCTCGTAATCGGTATATCCATCGCCCACCACCATGATAGGTTTAGGCAGGTTTAATTGCTGAATTAGTTTTACTTTGCCCTTATCTCCTGATAGTGGGTTGCTACTATCCACGCCAATGATATTACCTTCCACATCAAACTGATAGGTATTGGCATAAACGTGGGTTGGCTTAATGCCATAATCAGCAACAATAGGTTCAATAAACTCCCTAAAGCCTGAGCTAATAATCAGAATATCAGCGGCGTGCTTCAAAAAGAACGACTTATTTTCCGCTATTGATGTGCTTACTTTGGTCTTGAGTACCTCAATTAAAGCAGGTAAATGTCGGTGATGAGCATCTAATAATGCAATGCGCTTCTCCAAAGATTCCGCAAAGGAAAGTTCCCCCGCCATCGCCCTATGGGTGAGTTCAGCAATTTCTGATAATCTGGTTTCCTTTTCAGGTTTACCTTCTAAGGCAATGGCTGCAAGCTCGTCCATCCCTTCCACCTGCATAAAGGTAGAATCGAAATCAAAAACAACAATATAGGGCAGCGACATAAGCAGAAATTGAACCTGCAAATTAGGAGTTTTCCAATTAACCTTTTTATAAAATTACAGTAAGCCCTTTATGACTGTTACTCTTACATAATTTCACTAGTTAAGTCTAGCTGTTGCAAATACTTATTCCCTAAATCCTTTTCTTTGCACCTATGGAATCCATTACCCTAACCGCTGCCACAAAAGCTGAAAAGTACCAAGAACTTTTGCCTCAAATTGAGGCTTTGTTTCAAGTAGAATCGCTTTGGTTGCCTAACCTAGCAAATTGTGTAGCTGTACTAAAAGAGGCTTTTCAATGGTATTGGGTCGGTTTTTATTTGGTACAGGATGAGCAGTTGGTATTGGGACCGTTCCAAGGTCCGTTAGCTTGTACGCGTATTCCGTTTTCCAAAGGGGTTTGTGGTGCAGCTTACACCACCCAACAAACACAATTAGTACCTGATGTAAACCAATTCCCGGGGCATATTGCTTGTAGTGCTTCTAGCCAAAGCGAAGTAGTTGTACCCGTTTTTTATCAGGGCAAAGTGGCAATGGTATTAGATGTAGATAGCGAACACCTTGCTCATTATGATGCCGAAGATGTAGTTGGACTTGAGCAAATTATGGCTTTGGTGGAAAAGTATGTAGCACCAAGCTATATTAATAGGTAAATTGCGCACTATTACAGCTCACATATTACAATACGAATGGGTTTACTACGAAGTTTAGGGAACTACCTTATTTTCCTGAGTGCTATGTTCCGCAATAGGGAATCGTTTAGGGTATATCCTCCTTTGGTGGTAAACGAAATGATGCTCATTGGCATTAATTCTGTGTTTATTGTAAGTGTGATTTCAGTTTTTATTGGGGCTGTAACTGCTGTTCAAACTGCCTATAACCTAGTTTCTCCCTTAGTACCGAAATATACCATTGGCGTTATTGTGCGCGATATGGCGGTTTTGGAACTGAGTACCACTTTTACATGCGTGGTTTTAGCAGGTAAAGTCGGCAGTAATATTGCAGGTAGCCTCGGTTCAATGCGGGTAAGCGAGCAAATAGATGCGCTAGAGGTAATGGGGATCAATAGTGTGAGCTATTTGGTATTGCCTAAAATCATTGCTGGGGTAATGATGTTCCCTTTACTCGTAGCATTTTCTGCCTTCTTGATATTTATAGGTGGATATATTGGTGGTGTTTTACCGGGCTTGCTTACTGAAAGCGATTATATCTACGGCATCAGGTTTCAGTTTGAGCCGTTCAATATCACCTTCGCCTTGATTAAAGGATTCGTTTTCGGCTTCCTGATTACTTCTATCAGTAGCTTTCAAGGATATAATACCCGTGGTGGTTCCTTAGAAGTAGGAAAAAGTAGTACGGAAGCGGTAACTAATAGCTGTATAGCCCTTCTATTGGCAGACTATTTTCTTGCCCAAATATTATTGTAAGGTACTTTTATTCAGGCAGTTGCTTACCGAGGATTAACAAATCAATCATCTTAGAATCTATTATTGCTACCGAAGGTAGGTGTGCCCATTGCTCATACCCAAAACTTCTGAATAGCTTTAAGCTTGGGGCATTGTGGGCAAAAATATAAGCGGTTAAAATCCGCAAATCAAATGCTTTAGCATTGGCTTCTAAGTGGTTAAGCAGTTGTTTACCAAGCCCTTGTTTCTGGTAATTGGGATGCACATACAGACCAACCTCTACTGTGCTTTTATAGGCAGTTCTGCTATAAAAATCCCTTACAGATAAATAGCCAACTACTTCATTGCCATTAACTGCCACCCATAAAGGACGGTTATTTTTGGCGTGGTCGTCAAACCAAGTCATTCTGCTTTCTACATTTACAGGTTCTATATCCGCAGTAGCCATACGTCCTGGGATGCTGCTATTATAGATAGCCACCATTTCGGGTAAATCGGCCTCAGTGGCCAGACGTATTTTAAAAGATGCTCCCATTACACTGAGTAGGATCTATGTCCGAAAATAGAGGAACCAATACGTACCATCGTACTACCGTGTTCCAAAGCAATTTTATAGTCGCCACTCATACCCATACTGAGTTCTTTCCAATCAGAATTTGGTAAAGGATAAGCAATTTTAACTTCTTCAAATAATTGTTTCAATCCCTCAAATTCATTGGCAATTTGGGCTTCATTATCGGTATTGGTAGCCATACCCATAAGTCCGCATAGCTTTACGTTTTGGAAACCTTGCACCTCCTTATTCTCCAAAAGTTCTAATAATTCTGCTTGATCTAAACCGAACTTAGTTTCTTCCTGAGCGATATAAACCTGTAATAAACAGTTGATTACCCTACCCGCTTTTGCGCCTTGCTTGTTAATTTCCTCCAACAATTTAAAGCTATCCACCGCGTGGATTAAATGCACAAAAGGGGCAATATATTTCACTTTATTGGTTTGTAAGTGACCAATCAAATGCCATTGAATATCCTTTGGTAGCTCCTCATATTTAGCGGTCATTTCCTGCACCTTGTTCTCCCCAAAAACCCGACAACCAGCTTCATAAGCCTCCAATAAATCAGGATTAGGTTTGGTTTTACTTACAGCCACCAAAGTAGCCCCGTAACTACTCACTTCATTTTGGTAATGCAGAAATGCGTTTGCGATATCCATAGGTGCAATTTACAAAGAATAGGACGAGGTGAATAGCATTGGTTATGGCAAATTCAGAATAGCTCTAGAACTCATTTGAAAAACAACATTAAACCCTCAATGTTCATTTGTCGGAATGGCTAAACCATAGTTTTGCTTTAAAAAGTAGTAATCAGGTTGGTTTCAAAATTTATGATACGAATAAAAGCCATTATAACTGATAGCATAGTTTAGTATAATAGCATTGAAATGAGAATAAAATCATAATAAAATTTGGAAATACCAGTAATGAATATTTAATTACAGATGTAAACCATACCAAAGCCCAAACAATGAAAAAACTTTTTACCCTTATCCTATTTTTTGCTTGTGCATTTAATGCTATTGGGCAAATAATACCCAACCAAATTTTTCCAGGTCAAGGCTATGATTCTTTAACTATGGATTCCTTAAACCGATGCTTAGGTTGCCTTATCAAAATTGAGGGTACAGATGCACTCGGAAATAAAGACACAATTGTATTCGGTGCAGCCAGAAATGCAACCTTAGGAGTAGATAATTCTCTTGGAGAAAGAAACTACTTAGGTATTCAATTTAACCCGTTAGATATGAGATTTATACAAAGGGATACAATTTGTTGGGGTAGGATATTTACTGGGACCCCACGCACCGGAGGTAGAAGTCAAAACTTCATCTATTTTCCAAATCCTCTTGATCTAAAAACAGATGTAAGAGCCAGTCTTTGGGTAGATATTCCGCAAGGTGGCGATAGAGTTCTTGGTAGTATCACTAAGCATACATTAAAAATTTCAGCTTCAAATTATCCTATTTCTTTAAAACTAATTCAATTAAACGGTTTTAATTATCCAATTAATTATTCTGGAATTGAACTTATTCCGATAACAAATTGCATTGCACCTCCAGTTACTGTTGAGCCTTTACGCTTGTCAAACCTTGGTTCAATAATTACATTGACATCTCAAGTAGATTGGTATGCCATAGGTGCAGGATTTGATGTAAATAGTTCTAAACTTAAAAAGTCCAAACTAGAACTTGGAGTCTATCCAATTCCAGCTGCTAAAAAAATTCAAATTACAGGATTGCGTTCAGCTACCAATGTTTCCATAACTTCCATTGCAGGTAAAGAAATTAAAAATCTATTAGTAAATCCTGAAAGTCCTGAGGTGAATATTGAAGGACTTGAAAAGGGTATTTATTTACTTCAATGCCAAAGTAAAGAAGGTGTGCAGGCATTACGTATTGTAAAACAGTAATCCCCTACTCAACCTTGGGATTCTTATACAACGCCATTTTCACTCCCCCACTATGGGTACTATATATGGGTTTCCAAATGGCAAGGGTATCCAACTCCGAATCGGTAAAGCCGTTGCTGATGTTGGTATATAAGATGTACCGACTTGTCCGAAAATCCTTTGGGCTGTATTTCTGGGTGTTGCTGCCTTTTAGTGTATAATCATCAGGGGTATCTAAAAGGGGGAAATCTGTACCTATTTCAGCAAAATCAATATTTTGAGTTTGAAGGTAGCTTTGAATATCCTTACCGAGTTGGTGGTATGGAATATGTCCAAGGGTGCAATCCCAATTTTTTGCAATTTTATCTGAGTAAGTCCACCATTGACCAGAAATAGATACCCAACATATCATCCAAACAAAGAAGGGTTTCATCTGAAAATATCGCTGAATCATATAAACTACCAATAAGGGTAAAAACACCAATCCTGGTAATAAATAACGTGTCCCCACACTATTTGCTTTAGGTAGTTGCGTAATGGCAATGAACAAAATAGGCATTACTACAAGCAGCAAAAGCAATTGTAACACCTTATCAGTTTTAAAGGGTTTATTCCCCAATCTGAAGGTAAGCAATAATAATACACCCCAAAAGGCTACCATGCCAAAATCAATCAGTCGCAAACCGAAGGAGGCTATATTGTGAATAAAGCCTTGTAAATCAACATTCTGATATAAGGGTGCCCATTCCCCTTCTGGATTATAGATGGCCCAACCCATAGCCTGATAATGTAAAGCATAGTAAATAGCCCCAAAAATAGCTGGTGGAAAACAAGCCAATAAAAATGGATTGAACACCCTTTTTTGGTGATACCACGTAAATAACCAAAAACCTATAGCTAAGCTTTCTGCGACCAAAATACCACGTGTACTAATGGTAGCGCAGAAAAGTAGCCATATCGCCATTTCTGTAGATTTTTGGTGTAGTGCGCTTATTACTGCCGAAAGGTATAAGGCCACCAAAACCACATCGGGACTTATTTGATAGAAATGACCGAGTAATGGTCCACAAGAAGCCATTGCCACTACAGAAATAGATTGCCACTTCCCTTCAAAAAAGAAAGTGGTTAGCTGAAACATCCGCCACAATATCAAAAGAACAAAAGGCAACATTGCCAAGTGGGAAACCAATAAATTGCGTCCAAATAATTTCCACCACCCTGCCAAGTACAACCCAAAAAACGGTGGGTGACCAGGGTTTATCTCATTCGGGGGAAACAGACTAAAACTGGATTGGGTATAAAACCAAGTCGCCAATTTGCTGCCCAGCATCGTACCATCCCAAAAAAACGGCAATCGGCTATAAAGTGCCCAAATCCCTATATAGATTGAGGCGACTACAATAAAACCAAGATGCTTTTTAAGGAAGGACATTTTTTGATGCTTGAATTAAAACAAAAATACCAGCTAAACAGGTTAGCTGGTATTTTAAGAAAACTCTTTCTTCTTACTTGCTCAACACTGCATAGTGCTTATAGAACAACGGAATAGTTTCAATACCTTTTAGGTAGTTGAAAATACCGTAGTGCTCGTTAGGGCTATGAATAGCATCGGTATCTAAGCCGAAGCCCATTAGTACGCTCTTCAGTCCTAATTCTTTTTCAAATAGGGCTACAATTGGAATAGAACCTCCCTCACGCATAGGGATTGGCTTCTTGCCCCAAGCTTCCTCAAAGGCATTTACAGCCGCCTGGTAAGCAATGCTATCAGTTGGAGTTACAGCAGGCTCGCCTCCGTGGTGTGGACGTACTTCAACTGTTACACCAGCAGGTGCAATAGCTTCAAAGTGTGCCTTAAACTTGGCAGTAATTTCTTCTGAGGTTTGATTTGGAACCAAACGCATAGAAATCTTGGCAAATGCTTTTGATGGCAATACCGTTTTAGCGCCTTCGCCAATATAGCCACCCCACATACCATTTACATCTAGCGTAGGTCTGATACTCTTGCGCTCTAAAGCAGAATATCCTTTTTCACCGTGCAATGCAGCAACGTGAAGGTCTTCCATTACCTCAGCTTCTGAATATGGAGCTCTGCCCATTTCAGTACGCTCTTCGGTAGAAAGAATCTCAACATTATCGTAAAAACCTGGGATGGATACTTTGCCGTTTTCATCGTGCATAGATGCAATCATTTGGCAAAGTGTATTGATTGGGTTGCGAACAACACCACCAAAAGTACCGCTATGTAAATCTCTGTTTGGTCCAGTAACTTCTACTTCCAAGTAAGCTAAGCCGCGTAAACCAACAGTTAAGCTTGGATTATCGTTACTAAGGATAGAGGTATCAGAAATCAGGATAACATCGCTTTTTAGTTTGGCTTTATTAGCCGCTACAAAAATGCCGAGGTTATTGCTACCTACTTCTTCTTCACCTTCAATCATGAATTTAACGTTACAAGGAAGGGTTCCTTGCTTCATCATGATTTCGAAGGCTTTCACGTGCATATACATTTGGCCCTTGTCGTCGCAAGCACCACGAGCATATATTTTACCGTCCTTAATTACTGGCTCAAACGGAGGTGAGTGCCATAAATCTAAAGGATCTGGTGGTTGCACATCGTAGTGACCGTAAACCAAAACAGTTGGTAAAGACGGGTCAATTATTTTATCGGCGTAAACGATTGGGTAGCCAGCCGTTTCGCATAACTCAGCGTTATCGGCACCAGCAGCAACTAGGCTATCCTTTACAAATTCAGCCGTTCTAAATACATCTGCACTGTATTTGCTATCTGCACTTACCGATGGAATGCGAAGCAAGTCCATCAATTCAGACAAGAAACGGTCTTTGTTTTCTTCTATGTATTGTAGTGTATTCATTTTATTGGTAGCTACCTGCTACAATGGTGTACAAGTTTTCTGTGGTAAAGTATTTTGCGGCAACAGCCTGAATATCAGCAGGAGTAGCGTGCTTGTAAGCATCAACTAAACCGCCGTAATAATCGTAACCTAAGCCTAGGAAATGAATGCGGGTGAACCCAGTCGAAATATCGTAAACATTTGCGAAACTGCTAGCCAAAGCACTCAACATTACTGTTTTTACGGTTTCTAATTCTTGGGTTGGCAAAGGTTCATCAACCATGCGCTGCATTTCAAGCTTAATCTCATTGATAGCAGCTTGGGTAACTTCAGCGCCAACATCGGTACCGATAACAAGATTACCAAATTCAGTTTCAGCTTTTATTCCTGCAGAAATGCCGTAGGTATAGCCTTTATCTTCCCGAATATTTTTCATCAATCGACTTCCAAAATAGCCACCTAAGGCCTCGGTTGCCATACGAAGTAGGGCATTATCTGGATGGTGACGGTTTGGCACCAACTTAGCTAAACGAATGGTACTTTGCAGACCTGCCTTTTCAACCACGTGTAGCATCTCTGAACTTCCTTCAGGCAATGGTGCAGCTACGTTTTCAATTGGGTAATAAGTACGAGCACCAAAGTACTCTTCTAACAATTGGAGATGCTTATCGGTAACCTTACCAGCAATTACGATCTCTGGCAAATCGTTTGCAAAAGTTCTGCTATGGAATTGCTTTAACGATTCTGTAAATACATTATCAGCATCGGCAGCCACTGGCGTACGTCCATAAGGATGTTGCGTACCATACAAAGCACCTTCTAAAGCAGAACTAGCTAACCAACTGGTCTTCTGCTTGTTCACCATTAGGTTTTGTT
This sequence comes from Cytophagaceae bacterium, assembly GCA_027487695.1. GTDB lineage: Bacteria > Bacteroidota > Bacteroidia > Cytophagales > Flexibacteraceae > JAIYDB01. The sequence goes on from JAIYDB010000069.1 coordinate 70,168, forward strand.
GAAACTGTTGCTTTTTACGTTCCAATTCTTCCATCGGAAAAGTTGGATGGTAGGCAATTTCAAAAAACAAAGGCAATAAAGCCTCAAAGTGTTTGCCTAGGCAAGCCAAGTTAATTTTGGTGTACTTGGCATCAGAGGCTCCATCTAATTCAGCACCGTAGAAACTAACCGTATCGGCAATTTGCTTTGCGGTATGGTTAATTGTGCCTTCAGTGATTGCGCCAGCGGCCATTCTGGCAATTAACGGCGCAGGCTGGTGAACAATGCCACCCTTGGCATAAACGTGAACGAGCAGAATATCCTGCTCGCCTACGTTTATGGTATGTATTTTAACCCCATTACTTAATGTAAGTGTTTGGGATTTAACTAAGTCTATTTTTTCAACCCGCTGAAAAGCAGGAGCTATTGTTCTATCGAGCATTATTAATTTTATAGGTGTTACCTATTCTTGGTTTCCCGGAGCAGGTGAAGGACCATCAGAAGCTGGAGTGGCATCTGAGGCTGTATTTGCATTAGCTCCGTTGAAATTAAATATCAAACTAAAGCGTAAAGTGTTTGATAATGGGCTATTAGAATCAGATCCTGGCATGATATAGCCTAAATCGAAACCAAGGGTGTTAATTCTAACCCCAATACCTGCTGTAAAATACCTACGATTTCCTTTATCTGGGTGCTCATAGAAGTAACCACCACGCACAGCAAAAAGATTGTTATACCAATATTCTACACCACCGCTAATGTTAACTTCTTGAAGTTCTTCTGCACCACCACCAGGAGCATCAGTAAATGAGCCAAACATGCCTGGTATAAGCGCTTTATCCCCACTACCTGAATCAGGTGAAGGAACTAGTAATTTGTTTATATCAAGAGCAAAAGTTATCTTGTTAAATTCATCTAATTCAGTACTAAAAGCACTACCTAAACGTAAATTAGTAGGTAATACATCTCTTGTGTTATTATCTGAATAAGATAGCTTCGGACCAAAGTTAGTAATAGCCGCACCTAAGTTTAATTGGCTTGGGCTACCATTTACGCTCATTTGCTTGGTATAGTAACCACCAATATCAACTGCTGCGGTTCTTGCTGGTTTAAAATTCTGGTTGGTTGAATTTGCGCCTGCTGAAATACTACCAAACAAGTTACTATTCAAAAACTTGGCTGTAATTCCAAGAGAAAAGTTCTTACCTAATAACCTGCTGTAAGTTGCTGCAATATTGTATTCCTGAGGATTATAATCAGTGATTGGATTGTTATTATCGTCGGTAAATTGGATAGAACCTAGATTGAAATAAGTCAAACTTACTGCCAATGCATCTTCCTTCCTGAACTTATAGAAACCAGATATATGGGATAAAAATATATCGTTAACACCAATATTTCTTAACCAAGGGGTATAGTTTACTGCCATACCAGACTTTTGGGTATTGAAAGCCAATTTACCAGGATTCCAGAAAGCAGAGTTAGCATCAGGATCAGTAGCCACGCCAGCATCGCCCATACCACCAGCTCTTGCATCGGGAGTTATAGTTAAAAATGGTACTGCTGTAATTATGGTTTTATTACGCTCAACCGCTCCTGAAGTAGATGTTTGTGCGTTTGATACTGCAACTAAACCTAGCATAGCGAGGCTTAGTAAGCAAAATCCTTTTATTTTATTGGTCATAGAGCGTACGGCTATTGATCTTTCAACTGCAAATATATTGGAGCTTGCGCCCTTTCCTAACAATGGAACGGCCATTGGGCTAATATTAGTGTTATTTAACTTAAAAAGCATTTATCTGATTATTAGTTTTCCTGTTTTTACAGCGGTACTTCCGTTTTCTTGAATAAGGCTTACCCTATACATATACATGCCTGAACCTATGTTACCGTTCGTAAAGTTAAACTGAAGTTCGTTAGTACTACCAAATACAGCAGGCGACGATTCATAGAATTTTTCTAAGGTTGCTACCGCTTTTCCAATGGCATCTGTAATAGTAATTCTTACAGTGCAGTTATTGGTACTTTGGTTTGAGCTAAATACAAAGTTAGCTTGGCTTGTACTTGGATTAGGGAATACACTGAAATTACCTAAAGCTGTACTACTTTCTTCTGCTACCACAAACCTTATGGTTTGGGTTACTGAGTTATTGTAGGTATCCCAAGCAATTACTTTAAGTGTATGCTCCCCAGCTGAAAGTCCTGCAATAGGATATCTGATCCAACCATTTTGGTAGGTGCCAGGATCGGCCAAGTAATATTGGTTCAAAATAAACGGCCTATCAGATCTTCCATCTAAAATGCCAATCATTTCATGCCCAATACCACTTGAACTTAGGTTCATTCCATTTGCATCGGTTAATCTGGCAAGCAGAACAGTGTTTTCAGCGGTAAAATCGCCAGACCTAAAAGTCGTATCGTCCATATATAAACGCATAGCTGGCGGGTCGTTATCTTCACCTCTGAAGGCGTAAGTGCCACCTACAATAAAACCATCAAGTTTGCCAAAAGCATCTAAATTTTGGGTTTTATCAGAAGCGTAAATACTTAACAAACCTCTTCCATAAGAATAGATAATATCAGCAGGAACCACAAAGCGTAATTCCCATTCGCCATTGGTAACCAATACGGTGCCCTTATAAAGAATATTATTTCTTACAGAAAAATTACGACGGGCAGCAGGATTATCGAACAAGGTAGAAATGCCAGCCTTATCGAAGATGGTTATTTGTGCCATGCCATTAAATCCTGAAACCAAGGCATTATTCTCATCAGTAATTTTACCAGCGATCAGAATTGGCTCGTAAGCATTGAAGGTATCGGCAAGGTTGGTACTGCCATTAATAGTTGTAACAACTGCATTCAATTCTGGGTAAGCCAATTTCATTGAAGGGTCTGCCAACAAACCATAGTTTCTATTACCAGCGCTTGATACAATAATGCTGTTATTCTTGGTGGTACGCATAACATCGCCAAGGCGTTGGTACCTACCATCTACCTTCCTAGAAACTTCCTTACTGAAAGCTAGATTGATAATGTCATTATTGTTGGCAAACACAAGTCTATTACTTACTAATGCCCCAATACCTCCTCCTTGAGGAGCAAGAACTACTTCTTCACCACCACTTACATTTTCAGGATCGTCGTACCTTCCAAAAGAACAAGTTGCCGTTACGAAGAATGGCATATTATTCAAATTACGAAGCGACCTTAGGGTAGATCTATCTAACGATAACTCATCGGTAAGTTGGTCTTCATTGCCGTGACCACTGTAATTAAAGGTTAAACTACCTTCTTCCAAACTTCTGCGCAATTCTTCTTGGAAGGCAGGACTGGTTTCGCCTGCTGGGGTTACAGTTTGCTCAAATGCACCTAAAAACAACTTCCTTATTTGAAAGGGTGTATTCTCATTAACTATTTGGGCAATAGCACTTTCAGCACTATTAGCATGCAAATTTTGGTCGCCATCATCGGCAGCAAAAGTCATTTGGGTACGCCAAGCACCTAAGGTTATTGGGTCCTCATACTTCACCAACTTATCAACTAATTGCTTAGCCTCTTCAATATTATGAGCTGGTAATCTACCTACACCAATATCTAATTTATCTATTTCACCAAAGCGCCATAAACCTTCGGCTGAATCTAACATAGCTATGTAATCGTCTGAGCAATAGCTATTAATTGGCGAAAAGCTCTCATCTGATTGGTAAATAGGCACCAAATTAGAATTGCCTCTGATTCTATTTTTATAATCGTAACTGCCAGCCCCAAACAGAAGCACATACTTTAGTTCTTGATTATTCTTTAAGTAGTGCTGTCTTACAAAATCACGGATAGCAGTAAGGTCTTGTTTGCCTGTACTAAACTCGGTATAAATTTGTTCCGTAGTAACTACAGATACACGCAAGCCATCATTATTACGACGGAAAGCAGCAAGGCGTTCTGCTTGTTCTAGTAAAATTGGATTGGTGATTATTACTAAATCCGATGAAGGCAAACCTTTTAAATTTTGGTTAGAAACCTTTACAGCCAAACTAGGAACAGGAAAATTACTACCTGTAAAACCTAGGTATTCTTTTAATAAACCTTTTGTATTATCGGTAAATGAGCTGCTTCCACTAATACTCATAGCAATGGGTTGGTCGTAATTCGTTACATCCCAAACCTTTAGATTATCAGGAACCCCATTTATGTTGTAAGCAACAATACCCTTTTTACTGCTTTCCAATACTCTGAATACAACTTGATTATTATACAAAGCCAAGTTACGTTTCACTTGTAGCCTAATAAAATCTAAATATCCTCTGTAAGGACTATAACCTTTCTTATTGAATTGAAGGTTAATATCAATGTTTTCAGAGTTTGTTGCTGATATGGTACCTAATAACGACGAACCTTGTGCTATATCTAACCACGTTACATAGTACCCCCCTTGGTTATTCACACTTACAAGTTGGTTACTATTTGCAGAGAGCGACCAAGTACTTGAAGCACCAACACCAGAAGGTTGCCTTCCCGAAGTTATTACCTCTGCCCAAATATTTACTTGAGAATTAGGCACCAGACCAGGAATGGGGAAAGCAAAGCTTTGGTTTAGGTTCAAGTCAAAAATAGATCCATACCAACTTCTACCACTTTTTAGCAGGTTAAATTGGTCATCTTCCCTAACAATTAAATCGTCAAAGGTAGAGTAGGTTATTTCAGGATTGGTTGGCGCTGTAGCAACCGTTTCAATTCTTTTACCAGGGGTGGTACCAAAAGTTACATAGTAATACGTACTATCTGAATACCTGTTTTTCTGATGGTAAAACTTAGTATTTTCTTCATAAGGAACTAAACGTGTAGTACTTGTTCCATAAACCAAAGCATAATCTGATTGGTCAAATCTGCCATCAGCTTCGCCTTCAAAAAATATGGCTAATTCAGGCACATCCGAAGGACGGAAATCAGAATTCAACTCTTGAAGCATATATCCATTATGCCCATATACTTTTATATTCCGAGGGTCGGTTCCAGAAGGAATACCGCAACGGTTCACTAAAAAATTATAATCAAGCTTATTTAAACCCGGCTGCACGTTAAATTTTACCCACGTACCATTTGCCAAAACTGAGTTTGGTTCAAATACATTGTTTTGGGTGGTAGCCTTAGAATTTAACCTTGGTTCGTTTGGCAGATCTAACTTATAATCGAAAGCAGTTAAACGTTCAATGCGTCCGCCTTGCTTTCTGAACATTAGAATTTGAAGGATATACTTACCATCCTTTTCAAACTCTTTAAACTGCATACTTCCTTTTAGTTTAGAAGTATCTACAGATGCCAACAAAGCAGGAGAAACAGGCTCCCAAACTGTGTTGATTAGCGATTTTGCAATAGGTTTAGCTTTAGCTACAATCTGGTAAACGGCATTGTGACCAAAACCACCAGGGTACATAGCCTCAGCGAATGAGAGCCTCTGAACACCATTTTTGGTTACAGGTTTTGGCGCCTCCCAATTCACAGTTACGTGTTGGAAAGCAGATTGCGCAATTGCACTTTGGAATCCCAACAATGCAAGTACTAAAATTGCAAATAGGCTATATCTCATAGATTTTCAATTGTTTCAAAGCCCACTTTAAGCCAACAGCCAAAACTGTAAAATGGTTTGAAATTGGCAATTACTTTACCTCTTCAATTTGGAAGCTGTATTCTTCCATAATTAAATTGGCTAGCAACTTTTTACAAGCTGCATCTACTACAGTAGTTGCTTCTTCTTTAGAAGCCGCATCAACCATTAAGTTAATGTTTTTACCAATGCGAACTTGAGATACTGTACTAATACCTAAGTTTTTCAAACCTAAATTTACTGCATTACCCTGAGGGTCTAAAATTTCCTTCAAGGGCATAACGCTAATGGTGGCAGTATATTTTTTCATTTCTTGTTTTTTATATTAAATAATAGCGAAAGGCCTACATAGGCCAATATGGTTATGGAAAGTCCTAATTCTTGTAAGGTAATTACGCTTATAATCGCAACAAGTACAAGTGCCATTCTGTATGGATTTACCTTGTCTAGCTTACCTCCAAATTTAAAGCTAAATAGTCGGATTTCAGCCAAAAGCCACCAGCTAGCTAAAATGGTAATAAGTGGAAGGAGTATCTCATAGAAAGGTAAGCTCTTGCCATAAAGCACTATCCCTGCAATAAATACGCTATTAGCAGGAGTGGGTAAACCATAAAAAACTGTTCCTTGTCTAGGGTCGTTATTGAATTTTGCTAATCGCAATGCCGATGCTACAGGCACTAAAACCGATAAATATGCTATTGGAGCAATACTAGTAATTGCGGTAGGATAACTAAATCCGTTTAAAGCATAGAATAGTAATCCGCCTGGCAATACCCCGAATGAAACTACATCGGCCAAGCTATCTAAATCCTTTCCAATTGGGCTGCTTACCCCTAAAGCGCGAGCTGCAAAACCATCGAAAAAGTCAAATACATTGGCTAGTACAATGCAAGCAACAGCCGCATTTACGTTGGCCATGCTCAAGAAAATAATCCCAAGAAAGCCGCAAGCAAGGTTTGAAGCGGTAAGTGCGTTGGGCAGGTGCTTAATCAATACTTTAATATTTATTGCGCTAAGTTCTGAAAACCTAGCGCAATCCCAAAACTAAAAGCATTAACAATTACTTAATACAATCGTAATGCGGTGTATATATGGTTTTTATGGTTATATTTACCCTCTAACTATCCATATTACTAGCATCAGTATTTATACATAGAATCCACCTTAGCTTACCTTATTAGATATGAGTATTGGCAGTAGGAAAGTATTGGTACTTAATCAGGATTTTAGCGCACTAAGCGTATGTAGTGCCTATAAGGCGTTTATTTTACTACATAGAAACAAGGCGGAATTAGTTGCGGAAGTTGACGATTTAAAGTTTCAAACCATTTCGCACGACTTTCCTTTGCCTAGTATTATTAGGCTTAATAAGTACATTAACCTGCCATATAGAAGTGGTGTAATGCTAACCAGGCAAAATGTTCTGAAGCGCGATAATCATCAATGCCAATTTTGCGGAAGCACTAAAGATTTAACTCTTGACCACGTAATGCCTCGAAGCCGTAATGGTAAAACATCGTGGGATAATTTGGTAGCAGCTTGCAAACCTTGCAACAGCAAGAAAGGTGACTACACCCCAGAAGAAGCTAATATGCCTTTACGCAATAAGCCTTTCAAACCTAGCTTTGTGATGTTTTTACGCGACTTTAACGGTCACGTGGCCGACGATTGGAAGCTTTATTTAGGTGCCAAGGTCGATTTTAATTGACAAGGAATAATAGTTAAACGCTTGTTCAATATTTTTTTTCATATCTGTCTTTTTAATACCAATAAGGCTTACATTTGCAAAGTTGCCTAGGTACCTAAACACACCTTTGCCACTCACATAAACTCACACCCGAAAAATATATATGCTAACTGTTTTAGTAACAGGGGCAGCAGGCTTTATTGGAAGCCGTTTAACCCTCAGGCTCCTTGAATTGGGGCACCATGTTATCGGCATCGATAACTTTGATACGTTTTATAGCAGAGAAAGCAAAGAGCAAAATCTAGTTCTCCCTAAGCAATTTGCTGGTTTTACATTCTTAGAGGCGGATATTACTGACCTTACTACTTACCAAATCCTTTCTAAATTTCCATTTAATGCCATTGCGCATCTTGCTGCGAAAGCTGGGGTAAGGAATAGTATGGTAGATCCAAGTGCCTATAACGAAGTAAATGTTTTAGGTACTAGCAGGATACTTGAATACGCCAGAGTAAACGGGATTAATAAGATTGCAATGGCAAGTAGCAGTAGCGTTTACGGCAACAATACCAACTTCCCTTGGAAAGAAGCCGATGAACATACACTCCCAGCCTCGCCTTATGCTTCAAGTAAAAAGGCAACAGAGATATTGGCTGAAACCTATGCCACTAACTTTGGTATTGATATAGCTGCATTACGTTTTTTCACAGTTTACGGACCAGCCCAACGTCCTGATTTGGCTATCTATAAATTTGCAAAGGCTTTAACTGAACAAGAAACTATTACACTTTATGGAGATGGTTCTTCAATCAGGAATTACACCTATGTAGCAGATATTGTGGAAGGCACTATTGCTGCGCTTACAACTAAAATACTAGGTTTTGAGGTATTTAATTTGGGCAGTACCGATACCATTTCACTTGCTGATATGCTTGGGAAAATTGAAATGGCATTAGGTACTACTACCAAAGTAGTTTACGAACCATTACCTAAAGTAGATGTTCCTGTTACTTGGCCAGATTTAACGAAGTCGAAAGCAATATTAGGTTATGAACCTAGCACAAAGTTCGACGATGGTTTGCGCCATTTCTTAAATTGGTTTAAAGGCGAAAACGCCCTACAAATAGCCTGAATAGCCATTTTATGGAACTTTCTGTAATTGTTACCCTCAAGAATGAGGAAGATAATATTGTGCCTTTAATGGCAGCAATTCACAATGCGTTAAAAGGATACATAACCTACGAAGTTATTTTAGTGGACGATGGCAGTACCGATGCTACTGTAGCTCGTATAAAGCAATTGGCCGATCCGCTAATAAAACTCATAATTCTGTACAAAAACTACGGACAAACTTCTGCCATGAAAGCAGGGATAGATGCCGCTGTTGGTAACCTTATCGTTACCCTAGATGGCGACCTCCAGAACGATCCTTCAGATATTTTGCCTATGATAAAAATATTAGAAGAAGGCGAATGGGATGTAGTTGCTGGTCGCAGATTTAAACGCCAAGACGGTTTTCTAGTAAGAAAGATGCCTTCCAAAATTGCCAACTACATAATCAGAAGAAGCACAGGCGTATATCTGCATGACTATGGTTGTACCCTACGTGTTTTTAGAAGGGAAATGGCACAGAGTTTAGGTTTATATGGAGAACTGCACAGGTTCATTCCTGTTCTTATATCTTTACAAGGCGGCAGAACTACCGAGGTAGATGTAAAGCACCATGCCAGGCAGTTTGGAAGCAGTAAATATGGTTTGAATCGTACTTTCAAAGTAATAAGCGATTTATTACTAATGGTATTCTTTCAAAAGTATATGCAAAAACCAATGCACTTATTTGCACCCACTGGCTTAGGAGCATTTGGGATAGGTAGTTTAATACTTACCTATTTATTTGTGCTTAAATTATTTGGCGAAGATATCTGGGGTCGTCCACTTATGATTGTTGGCACCATTCTATTATTAGGAGGCTTGCAATTATTAGTGCTAGGCGTACTTGCAGAAATAATTATGCGTACTTATTACGAAAGTCAGGGTAAAACCATTTACAGAATAAGAAAAATTTGGCAGGCTGGGATAAATTAAAAAAAAAAAAAAAAATAGGTACTTTACTATTAAAAATAATAGTGAGTGTCTTGCTTTTGTATGTAATCTTCAACAAGGTTGCTAACGAAAAATCAATTTCTATTTTAGCCAATACCAATATCTTTGCCATATTTATTGCATTTATATTATACAATGCAGGTGTGAGTATATCCGCCTTACGGTCAGGAATTTATTTAGAAAGTTCAGGTATAAAACTATCCTTTAAAACACAATTACAATTATATTTTAAAGGTATTTTATATAATATTATTTTACCTGGAGGTATAGGTGGCGATGGGTACAAAGTAGTAATTTTAACAAAAGCATTTCCCGTAGGTACAAAGAAAATAATAACACTATTTTTAACAGAGCGTATTGCTGGCATGGCTGCTATTTGTACGCTTTTAGGAATATTTATTTCCATTGCTTTACCACAGTACCAACCCTGGAATTGGATAGCAGGAATTATTTTAGGATTTGGCTATGCAGTTATGTATGGAATAGGATTTTTACCTTTTCTAAAACTCCAAATCCCCATTTTAAAAACCTTTTGGCATTGTATAACTAACCAAGTTTTACAAACATTAGCTTTCCTTGTCCTAATCTACGGAGCTGGTATTGATGCTAACCTAATACTTTATGCAGCTTTATTCTTGGTCAGTTCCATAGCCACTGCCATACCTATAAGTGTGGGTGGTGTGGGTATGAGAGAGGCTACCTTTGTTTTAGCGGCGTCCTACTTACCTATAGCAAGTGAAGCTGGTATAATTAGTGCTTTTTTGTTTTTTCTTATCACAGCAGCAAGTGCGGTGATAGGACTCATTATCCCTAGCCCAACCTTCCCAAAACCAATCATAGAAAATGAAATTTCTGAATCGGCTACATTGGTTTAGCAATAAAAGGCTGTATTGGGCAATTGGGCTATTATTACCTTTTGCACTATTTCTTAATCTGGGTGCAATACCGAATAACCTCCATACCGATGAATCGCGTAGAGCATTGGTGGCATGGGAAATGATAGTGAGCGGTAACTACTTGGTTCCTACCATACATGGCGTAAACTACTTTAACAAACCACCATTGTATAATTGGGCAATTGCAATCTCCATGCAGCTATTTGGTCCTACCAATTTAGCGGTGCGCATACCAACCATAGCCAGCGTATTACTCTTTATTTGGATAGTTTATAAGGAATCAAGAAAAAGAATTGGAACCCAAAATTCGGTGATAGCAGCCTTGGCAGTTTTAGTTTCAGGAAGAATACTGTTTTATGATAGCTTTCTTGGCTTAATGGATATTGGCTTCGCAGCTTTGGTTTTTGGGTCTATCAGTTTGCTTTACAAGGGATTAGTAGAAAAGCAAAATTCAGCCCTTTACCTTTCCTATACTTTAATGGCACTCGCCTACCTCATGAAAGGATTGCCAGCTATTGTTTTCCAAGGCCTTAGTCTAATTGCAATTATACTTATCAGTAAAGACTGGAAACGATTATTTTCTCCTCACCATATTGGTGCAGGTTTATTAGGAATTGGGATATTGGTAAGCTATTATACTGCCTACTTTAATGCAAATGATATACCTCTAGAAAAGCTATTTGGCAAACTTCTATCAGAATCTACCTCTCGTCTACCTACACAATTCACTTTAGAGCAGAAGCTAAACCATTGGCTTTTATTCCCAACAGAACTCATTTATCACTTTTTGCCATTTACTTTATTTGGCTTAGTTCTCTTTCAAAAAGGAGCTAGAAAGTACCTCTTTACAGAAAACAAATACGCAGGTTATTTAATACTTGCCTACTTAGTAAATATCCCTGTTTATTGGATTTCCATTCAAGTTTACCCGAGGTATTTGTTTCCTTTTTTGCCATTGTTATATATCCCGACAATTGGTTTTATTACCAGAAATAGTTCGGTTTCAATTTTTACAAACTGGATTATTGTCCTTTTTAAAGGAGTATTAAGCCTTTTGCCTATAGTGTTGATTGTCGCTTGTTTTGTACCCGCTGTGCATAAATATAGTTATGCAATCCCCCTATTAGTGAGCTTCTCTTTAATTTCGTTGGTATTTATTATACCGATTTGGAAAGCAAGCTTCAACCATTTTGCCCTTGCAATGGTGGCTTTGCTTTTGATGGTAAGGATAGTTTTCAACCTACTCATCTTACCTGAACGCATTGCTGTCTTAAACGATCGAAACAAAAGCAAGGAAGCAGTCCTCCCCTACCTCAAAGGAAAGCAAGTAAGGTTTTTACACCCAAAAATGAATACCGATGAATTTTTGTTTGACCATCTACATAATAGCACTACAATGCTCTTTTCAGTGGCTCAAAATGCAATTATTCCAATGGATTCTGTAATTACAGATACTAGTGCCGTTTATCTAGTTTCTGACCAGTTTGCAATACCAAATGGCTGGCGGAAAGTGACCACTTTTAAGGACGAACTTTTTACTTTCACACTCATAGAAAAAACAAAAAAGCCAAGTACAAGTGTACTAGGCTTTTCCCCAGATTACCTTGCGGCAACCTTTCAAACGATTGAACCATTGTTATCTTCAGTCTAAAAATGAAAAACCATCAGGCATTTCTGCTTGTGTGCTGTAAATATGATGGCTTAAATTGAGGATACCAAAAATTTACGGAAATTTTGGTACATGCCATATTACATGTTATCACCCACAAATCTAATCTTCGCTTTAGACCATTTTAAACAAAAAATGGACAGGTATTTCTACCTGCCCATTTATGAAATTATATAACTAAAATCCTAGTAACCAAATAGTTCTTCCAGCTTAATTTCTTTAACTGGGGCGTATTTGTTCAAGGCTTTAAAATCCAGATTTTCAGATTTGCCCAATGCACAAATATTGTAAGGCAACGGTTTTACATACTTTTTCTGGAAGTTTTGAACGTCATTCAATGTAAGAGTTTGTAATGCGTTCCAAGTTATTTCAGCAGTTTGTTGCTTTCTGCCCCACTTATCAGCCTCTAAAGCAGTAAACAAAACAGCCTCATCCAATATACGCTCGGTACTAATGCGCTTCATCAAAGCCTGCTTTGCGTTATCAAATCCAGTTTGGCTGTTTGGCATATTTACCAGTAACTCTTGCATACTCGAAATAGCCTCCTGAGTTTTATCGGCTTGGCAACCTATGTAAGCAAACATAGAGTTACCATCGTTAGGTTCGGTTTCGCTAAAACGGGCATAAGTACTGTAAGCCAAAGCCTTTCTTTCACGTAGTTCGCTGAACACAATGCTGCTCATATTGCCACCAAAGTATTCGTTGAATAAAGCTCTTGTAGGGATTAACTTATCGTCACGTTCACCTGCTTTTGAAGTAAATACAAACTCAGCCTGAACCATATCATAGTCAGTAAAGAATACCTGCTTTTTGGTATTGTCCAATAGCTTAAACTTAGCAGCTGTGTTTACTTTTGTAAGCCTAGCAGGTAGCTTACCTACGTGTTCTTTACGTAATGAATAAGCAAGGTCAGCATCTTTACGAGGACCGAAGTATAGAATCTTATGCTCGTTCTTCAATAGAGTTTGAATTTTACTGATTAAATCGGCAGATTTAACAGCACTTAATTCAGTATTATTTAGTTGATTATTGAACGGATTTTTAGGACCATACAAAGCATAATTAACAAGACCACTGAATAATATAGTTTGCTTAGATTTTTTATCGTCGGCACGTTCAGTTTTAATATCAACTATCAAGTTCTTTAAGATAGCTTCATCAGGCTTTGCATCATTAATTTTGTGTAAAAGTAGTTTCAAACCACTATCCAGATTTTCATCCAATCCGCTTACAAATACAAAGCTTTGCTTTTCACCTATTGAAATACCATAATCCAAGCCAAGTTTATAAAATTCAGCTTTAATATCTTCGGCAGTCATTTTATTGGTACCTAAGAATTCCAAATATCTTAAAGCTAAATCAAGCTTGTTATCGTATTCAGTACCTGTTTCAATTACGAAATAAAGTTTTCCTAATTTATCAGAAGTGTTTTGTTTGTAATAAACAGGAATTTGGCTGTGCACACTAGCTCTTACAACATCTTTTTCCAAGTTTACGAAAACTGGCTTTATTTCAGTTACAGGAACTTTCTGTACTTCTTTATAATATACCGATGCAGAATCTCTATTTAAAGGTACTGGTGAAATTATTGGTTTTGTTACCTTAACAATAGTAGGGTCTTTGCCAAATTCCTTATAAACAACCACATAGTTATTCTTGAACAACTCATTTGCTGCTTTAACAACATCTGCTTTGGTTAAGGTTTCTAAATGCTTATTGTAAGCAATCATTTCAGCATAATCGTACTTGCCAATAAATGTATTTACAAAATACTCTACTCTAGAATTATTAGATTTGAATGCTTCCTGAATCTTTCTTTTTGTATTCAATTTAGAAGCATCAAATAACCAATCTGGAAACTTACCTGACTTTAAATTTTCAATTTGTTCAAGTAATTTATCCTTCACTTCAGAAAGTTTCTGTCCTTCCTTTGGCGATGCTTGTAAATAAAATACTCCAGCATCTACAAACGGATAATAGGCGGCTCCCGCATCACGGACAATTTGTTTCTGATTCAGATTTATATCAAACAAACCAACCTCACCAGTATTATTTAACATACTATTTATAATACTGCTAGTCATCTGGTCTTTAGGACTTTGTGCTGGCAATCTGAAAAACATTTCCAAATTAGCAGGATTAGGACCGTAAACAGTTCTTTCCTCAGGTTTTACCAAATCAGGAATTTGATTCGGAACATATTTAGGAACTTCTTTCGATTTTAATTTCCCAAACTGTGCATCTATTACTTTAATAGTTGCAGTAGGGTCGAAATCGCCAGCCATTATTACAGCCATATTATTTGGTCTGTAATAAGTATCGAAGAATTTTTTAATTTCTTTGATACTAGGATTTTTTAGGTGTTCAATAGTACCAATGGTAGTTTGGGTACCGTATGGGTGGGTAGGAAACATCGCTAAAAAGCCAGCTTCAAAAGCCTTATCACCATCGCTATCTAAGGCCCTGTTTTTTTCCTCATAAACCGATTCCAATTCAGTATGAAACAAACGAGGTACAATTTCCCCAAATCGTTCAGCTTCAATGGCTGCCCAGCGCTCAATGGCATTAGATGGGATATCGTTCACATAAACAGTCTGATCTAACCAAGTATAGGCATTAGTTCCTACCGCTCCTAAATTACCCACAAGCTTATCATACTCATTAGGCACAGCCAATTTAGCTGCCTCAAACGATGTTCTATCTATCTGATTATAAAGGAATTTACGTTCACGCTCATCCTTCTTGGTTCTGTAAACTTCATACAGGTTTTCAATACTATCTAATAGTACTTTCTCTTTATTCCAGTTTAGGGTTCCCATTTTACTTGTGCCCTTGAACACCAAGTGTTCCAAGTAATGGGCTAGTCCGGTTGCCGTGGCAGGATCGTTCTTGCTACCAGCACGAATGGCAATCATAGTTTGGATTCTTGGCTCTCTAGCATTGGGACTTAAGTAAACCGTTAATCCGTTTTTCAAGGTATAAATCCTTGTTTGCATAGGGTCACCTTCAACATATTGATAGGTGTAACCGCCTTCTTCTTTTGTTATTATTGTACCAGCTTCGGTACTAGTGCTGCCTTCCTTATTGCTATTGCTGCATCCGTTTATAAAAACGAAAAATAAAGCAAGCAAAACCAAAGGTCTTAGTTTAAAACTTGACATTGGGAGTAGTGATTTTTAAGATTTGGACGAATTAGGTAAAGCGAAGGTATGCAATTACCTTATTCAAACTTTACCTGAACATAGTTAAATGGCAAAAAAAGCAGGTTAAACGATTGCTTAACCTGCTTAATTTCAGATTTATTTTAGCCACAAACTAGATATCGTTTGTTGCTGGAGCTAATAAATGGGCATATATGCCATCCCAAAGCGCAATTCTAGATGCAATAGCTTCTTTGGCTGCCTCTGTTGCTTCTTGCCAATAATCTTCACTATCGCCGCAAAGCAGGCTTGTCATTTCTAAGGCTAGGTGACTGTGATGGTCGCCATCAACTTCAATATGTCGTTCCAAATAATACTTGAAAGTGCTAATAGTACCAGGAACCCTACCTTCAATATCTGCTACTAATCGAATAAACATTTCAGGAATAACATCTTCCCTGCCGAAGGTAAATACAGATGCAACAACATGTGGTTTCCCAGATGCTATAAACCCAAAGGTAGTATTCACGAATTGCTGCAAATAATCAGGTACTTCTGCCAACTTTAACGCATCTTGAACCGAGTTGCCAGTTTTTAAATACCCTAAAAAGGCATTGATTAAACTATTACTAGCACCTACCTGTTGCATTGCTTTTAAGTAGAGTTCAAAGTGGCTAGTACGCACACCATCTTCATCCACATCAGATTCCTCACCTAATACAATTTCATTGATTAGGTAACGCGTATCGGCGTTGCCAACTGGCACCCAAGGGGCTGTAGTACAAGTAAGCTGGGTTTGAAGGGTTTTCAAAAGCGACATAAAATCCCATACGGCGAAAATATGCGCTTCCATAAAGAGCCTTAATCCTTCAATAGATTGAACCTCCTGATATAGTGAGTGGCTAAGTAGTTGCTTATTTAAAGGAGCAATAGCAGCTTCAATTTGCTGCAAGTGGTTATTCATAATACCTAAATTTAAGTACACAAAATAACTTAGCTTTAAGCTTCCTTGTTATCTGGTTACTAAAAAAAATATAGAAATATCTAAACCAACCACCAAAAAATCTCACAACAAAATGATTTACAAAACATTAGGCAAAAGCGGCCTACGCGTATCTGAATTATGTTTAGGCACCATGACCTTTGGTACTGAATGGGGATACGGTGCCGATAAAGACGAAGCCCAAAAGCAATACCATGCTTTTAAAGATCTTGGCGGTAATTTTATTGATACTGCCAACCTTTACACCAATGGCACCAGCGAAAACTTTGTAGGAAGTTTCACCCAAGGCCATAGGGAAGAAATGGTAATTGCCACCAAATACAGCCTAAAAACTGGGGGTAATGGTCCAAACGCCGCAGGGAATAGCAGAAAAAGCATGATGGAATCGGTAGAAGGGAGTTTGAAACGCCTCAAAACCGATTACATAGACCTATTCTACCTACACGCTTGGGATTTCCTAACCCCGATAGATGAAATTATGCGTGGGTTAGATGACCTAGTAAGGCAAGGTAAAGTTTTATACTTAGGCATTTCAGATACCCCTGCTTGGATTGTAAGCCGTGCCAATACCACTGCTGAACTAATGGGCTGGAGCAGATTTATAGCCTTACAGGTAGAATATAGCCTAATACAACGTACCCCAGAAAGAGAGTTAGTTCCTATGGCCAATGCCCTTGGACTTTCAATTACCCCTTGGGCACCATTAGCAGGTGGCGCATTAAGTGGCAAATACTTAAATCCAGAAACAGCAGAAGGAAGAGTGGTACCAGATAGTGTTAGAAGAAACGAAAGAGCTACTAACATTACTAAGGTAGTAGTGCAAATAGCAGAAGAAAAGCAATGCACACCAAGCCAAGTAGCATTACGTTGGCTACTTCAAAAACCCGAAACAACCATTCCTATAGTTGGGGCAAGAAGCGCCGCCCAACTTTCAGATTCTTTGCAGGCATACAACATAAAACTTTCTGCCACAGAAATCGATCGCCTAAACGAAGTTTCAGCCATAGAACTAGGCTTTCCTTACGATTTTCTTGCACAAGAACGTGTAAGAGATATCCTTTTTAATGGCTATTATCAAAAAATTAAGAAATAGTTAATTGGGCTTTGCATAGGGCAAAATTAACACCTAAAAAAGTGCAAGGGGATCTTGGATTTATCCAAAAGCCCCTTTTTTGATGTAATTTAGAAGATTTTGACAAACTCAGTGCTTTCTTTAAATAGTGTAGATTTAACTTTAAATAAGCCAACAACAGCGAAATTTAATTTGCCATGTAAGTTTCTTTGCGAAATACTTTGAAAATCGGAATTAGGCATTCATATTTGCAGTAGTAAGGTTACGTTCGTGTTAAGCCACGTATATACTATTACTAAACCTCTCAACCAGTTTCACCGATGAATACAAGACTACACCACTTCTACACTCTAGGAAAAATACCCAAGTTCCCCGTTTTTAAATCCGATGCGCCATAGCTTGTGCAGGTAATTAGGGGAGTATGTTTTCCAAATCAAATCTCTTATTGCCGCCTTCGTCTAGAACTTATTTACCTAAGTTATATATTACCCATTTATCTAAAAACAATTACACTCTCTATCATTAAACAGTTTCTTATGACACAGCTTTATCAAACGAAAGCAAGTGCCGTTATCCAAACACTGTTACAATCCGCAAGGGATGTAGGGCGAAGAACCGCGATGGTTTTTGCCCTTGTCTTGTTTGCAAGCAGTAGTTTGTGGGCACAGAATGTTAGCGTTCTTTCTTCGGGAAGTCCTGCTAACGATTTAGACTATGCAACGGTATCCGCTGCATTCGCTGCGATTAACGCAGGTACGCACACTGGCCGAGTAACTATTGCATTAAACGGCAATACTACTGAACCCAATACTCCTACGGCACTTGCCGATAGCGGTGTTGGTTCGGCAAGGTATAGTTCAGTTATTATGTACCCAACAGCAGACGCAGTTACTATTTCAGTAGGAACTACGTTTACTAACAACCGTGGTATTATAGAATTGAACGGTGCCGATAATGTTACTATTGATGGTGACAACCCTAATACTGCGGGTATCAATAGGAACCTTATTTTTTCCATTCCAACTGCAACGACAACAACAAACGCTGTTGCGCACATTCGTTTGATGGGAGGTACCACTTCTACCGACCTTCCAGCAAATAGAGCAGCGGCATTCCAAAATATTTCTATAAGAAATATTCGTTTTGAAGGTTTCTACGGAACTACAGCAAGCAATGGTTCATTCGGTATTATTACTACTGGAGCTACTTGGTCTTTATTCGGAGCTCCTACCTTCTGTTCAAACATCACAATTTCGAACAATGAATTTATAAGAGGTAGCAGAGCTGTACTTCTTTATAGTTCTTCTACTTTTATTGCTAGAATTCAGAATGTAAGAGTTAACAATAATATTGTTGGTTCTTCAGCATCTACAGCAGCTACCTTAGGTAGCAATGTTGGAAACAGTGGCCTTTTCCAAGGTATGACTATTTTCTGGTGCGATAATTCCCTTATTGAAAATAACACTTTCGATTTAATTACTACTGCTACAGGTACTCAAACTGGTTTGGCAGTAACGGGTGGTACAACAACATCTGCAATGAACATTGTTGTTCGTAATAACACTATCAATAGATATTGGGCAAACGTTACTGGTACCATAGCAACTCAACTAAATGGTATGACTATCGTTGGCGACAACCTAGTGTGCGTTGGAAATAAAGTTGCTAACATGCGTGGTATTGCAACTGCAGCTACAACCTTAATGAGCACTAGCCCAATTTTTGGTATAAACCATTCATCTGGTACAGGTGCCAAAATTTACAATAACACAGTGAATATGTATGGTGCTCCAATGAACACCAGTACTACCAACTGTTATTCTGGTGCTGCATTTAACGCCTCAGCTTTTGCCACTGGTCAAGATATTAGAAATAACATCTTCATCAACAAAATGCAGCATAATGCTGGTGCTACCACTGCAGCGCTGGGCAGGTTCGCAGCTTTTTATCATACTTCAGAATCTACAACTTCACCTAACAATGCCATCATTAACAATAACTATTATGGTATTACCCAAACTGGAGTTCAGCATTTTGTTCACGTAGCAGGTACTGGAACAGCTGGTACAACGCGTACTTTAGCCCAATTCACTACCCAATCAAGAGTTTGGACTGGTGCTAACGCTACTAATAACAGTAACTCATCTACTGGTGCTCCTTTAACCTTCACAGCCGATAACAACCTAACTTTTGCTTCAGTTCCTGCTGCAATTGAAAACTTAGGTGCTGATTTGAATGCTAACATTTTAGGATTTACTATCGATTCAAGAGGTGTTAACCGTTCATCAACGCCTGATTTAGGTGCTGAAGAATACCCAGGTTCTGCCGATGTTACTGCTCCAACTTTTTCTGGAACTACATTAGCTAACCATACTGGTGGTCCAGATCGTACTATAACTGTTACTATATCTGATGCGGCAAGCAAGGCAAGTGCTTACGGGCCTACTGCAGCACGTTTATATTTCAGAAAAATAGGTGGCGCAGTTTGGTTTAGCGCTGCTGGTGTAAATACAAGCGGAAACACTTGGACATTTACCCTTAACTATGCCTCTTTAGGTGGTGTAATTGTAGGCGACCAAATTGAGTATTTCTTCGCCGCGGCCGATTTGCAAGGTAACCTAGGTTTCTCACCTACAATTAGCTTTGAATCAAGACCAACATCTACCATAATTTCAGATGCTGATGGTATTTCACCATCTGGTCAATTTGATATTATTGCTGAACCTAAATCTGTAGGTGCCGATCCTGTAGCTACTCAAGCATTAACTGCTGGTGTTGCAAGATCATCTACCAATAACGCGGTACTTCGTTTACAGTTCTTAACGAATGGTAACGCAGGTAACTTATACCTAGAAACTATTAGTGTAGCTACTCCATCTGGTGTAAATGCAAGCAACATTACTGGCGTTAAACTATTTGCTGGTACTTCTACAAACTTTGCATTAGCTACTCAGATAGGTACAACTCGCACATTAAGCGGTGGTGCTACTTCTTTTACTAGCCTTAACTATGATATGCCTCAGGGTACATCATATATATGGGTAACTGCTGATATTTCTAGCTCTGCTACTCCTTTCGGAACCCCTATCGACTTCGAAATTAGCGCAGGTGGTATCACTATCGATGGTACTCAATACAGCCCATCTAGCCCAAGCGGTGCAGGTGAAGTTGCTCCATTATTTACCTTTGAAACAAGTGGATCTCCATTTATTAACATTAATGAAAATGTTGTAAACGGTATTGCTGGAACAATGTATGATTGGAGCTTGAGCAATATGCCAGCTGCTGGTACTGCCCTTGGCGCTGGTCTTACACTTCCTGGCCCAAGAGCTGGTTCAGCTGGTCCTAGAGTTTGGGGTACAAACACTACTGCAGCTGTTACACCTAATACAACAACAAGTGCTGCTGGTTTACACGATATTTTCTCTCAGCCTTTAACAGCTACAGGAAATGTAACTTTCAATTTCTGGAACTGGTGGTCATTAGAAAGTACTACCATTGACTACGATAACGTATTTTTCTTCTATAGAATAAATAACGGAGCTTGGGTATTAACCAGTGTTAAGGCTAGTGGTCTTAACCAAACTGCAGGATGGACAAATAGAAACATTACTGTACCTTCAGTAGCTGGCGATATTGTAGAATTACGTATGAGTTATGAAGGTGATTCACCTGCTTGGGCCGGTTACTTCTTCGACGATATGCTTATTTCTGGCATTGTAGTGGATCAAGTAGCTCCAGTAATTACAACTGCTACAGTTGCTAATACTACTGCAACAGGCGATAGAACTTTAACTGCATTAGCAAACGTAACTGATAATATTTCTATCAATAATACTACTGGTTCAAAGCCACGTATTTACTACAAGAAATCTACCCAGCCTAATGATAGTGCAAGCTGGAAGTTTACAGAAGCTATTAGCAATACAGGTGCCGATTTTGACTTTACAATTTTAAGAAGCAGCTTCGATACGCTATTTGTAGGTGAAACTATTCAGTACTTTGTAGTAGCACAAGACAATGGACTAATCCCTAACGTTTCAGCACCTGCAAACGTTAGCTTCAACTCAACACCATCTAGTGTTAACCTACGTGCAGCTAACTTCCCAGTAAGCGGCTCAGGTATCAGAAGCTATGGCATTATTGCTGGACCAAGAGTATTTGGATCAATTACTGTTGACCAGCCATCTGCTAGCATATCATCAACCTCTCCAGGCATAAGCAATGTAGCTTTGGTAAGAGTAAGAATTGATGTAAATGGTACGCTTGGTAATATTCATTTAACCAAATTAGTAGCTAACCTTACAGGCACTATTCCTGCAAGTCAAATTACAAGGGTTAGGGTAAATACCACCAATGCAAATGCTACATTTACAAGCCCAACTATTCTTGGTGCAAACGCTCAGAACTTTTCTGGTGGAACTGTAACATTTAATGCTGCAAACTCTGGAACAGGTTGGCCACATACACTAAATGCAGGTACTAACTACATTTGGTTAACGGTTAATTTGGCTTCAAATGCTAGTCCTGGAGCAGTTATTGACGCAACCATTTCTGAAATTTCAATTTCTAAGAGCACAACGCTAGATTCAAACAGAATTGGTGCAACACAAAACCCATCAGGTGCTTTAGTTGTATTAAACAGCATGAACTTTGAAAGTGGTGACCAAGGCTTTACGAATGCAAGTTCAAACACAGGTTTCTGGACTCGTACAACAATGCCAACGGCTGGCACTACTCCAAACAGCTTAAACTCTGGTTTTAGTACTGCATCAGATGCTTATCCA
This sequence comes from Cytophagaceae bacterium, assembly GCA_027487695.1. Lineage (GTDB taxonomy): Bacteria > Bacteroidota > Bacteroidia > Cytophagales > Flexibacteraceae > JAIYDB01. The sequence continues at coordinate 92,106 of JAIYDB010000069.1, forward strand.
GGTTACAGAGCTGGTAATACTGGTACACAAGTATGGGGTACAAATGCATTTAATACTCCAGCAGCTTCAATTACACTTGGAGGTCAGGATTTGTTATCTCCAATTTTTGTAGCTCAAGGTACTTCAGTTAACTTTAGCTTCTGGAACTGGTGGGCATTAGAAAGTGCTACTATTGCTTACGATGAAATAATCTTCGAATACAGCATAAATGGTGGTGCTTGGACTTCCGCAGGTACAAATGCAAATGGTCCAAATAGAAATACGCCAACAGCTGGTTGGAAACAAAGAACAATTACAGTTCCTACAACTGCAGGACAAACTGTTCAATTACGTTTCCGCTATGAGGCTGACGGCATTATTGAGGCTGGTTATTTCTTTGACGATTTCCAAGTAGATGCTCCATTCTTAGTAGATGCAACTGCTCCAACAATTGCTTTAGGTACAGTAGATAATACGCCAAGTAGAGCAAACAGAACACTTACTGGATTAGCTACAATTACCGATCCTAATCCTGGCTTTGGTGTTAATACCTCATCTACATTACGTCCTAGACTATACTATAAGCGTCAGTCAGATCCTGCTAACTCATCTTCGTCTTGGAAATCAGTAGCTGCAAATAATACTACTTCACCATATAGTTTCACAGTTGATTACTCAACTTTAATTAATGGTGGCGGTGTTGTTGTTGGTAACGCAATTCAGTACTTTGTAGTTGCACAAGATAATGCGCCTACTCCAAACGTTGGCGTAACTCCTGGTGTTACAATTGGAGGTCCTGCACCTACCTCTGTTAACCTTTCAGTAACTAACCTGCAGAACATTTCTGGAACCTTGCCGTCTTATTCTATCATAAACGGTCCGTTAACTCTAGATTCTGTTCTAGTTACACATCCTACTGCAAGTGCAGTTAGAGGTACTAACAACCAAGTGTTAGGTCTAATAGAATTACAAGTAGGTGGTTCATTAAACAGCCTAAACCTAACTGGATTAACTGTTAACAGTAATAGTGTGAATATGACCACTACCAATGTTGGTAATATTCGTTTGTTCTACACAACAAATACCACATTTGCTACAACTACCCCTGTAGGTTCAGCGGTAACCTTAACTGGTACTGGAACAACCGCAACAATGGTATTTACTGGTCTTAGTAGAGCATTAACAGGTGGTTCTAACTACATTTGGGTAACAGCAGATATCCCTGCTGATGCAACCATAAATACAGCATTAGATGTTCAACTTGTGGCAAATAGTGTTTCTGTTAACAACGGAACCGCAACTACTACTGCGCCTTTATTAGTAAAGAACCCAGCTGGAACAGTGAACGTTACATTACCTATATTGCCAAACTTAGCTTATACGGTAACTCGTTCAACTGGTATTGAATACGCTTCAATAGTTGGTATGGAAGGAACTTCAACCTTTGGATTCGGGGTTGGTTCTAGTAGAGATGATGCTGTTTCACCAGCCGTAAACATTTCAAGTGTATTCGGAGGTTTCCTATTCCAAGGAGAGGCAATCACTTCTATTGCTGCTTCAACCAATGGTAACTTGCAATTTAATCCTGACTTTGCACTTACAAATACCTTTGGTAATACAAGCGCTATCAGAAAGTCGTTTAACTTACTTTATGACGATTTGTACTGTTCAACTACAGACCCTAATAACCACATGTTCTGGCGTGTTGATGGTACCCCTGGTAACAGAGTACTAACTGCAGAATGGGTTAGTATGGAGCAATTTACCCACGCAGGTCCTGATTTGAACTTCCAAGTGAAGTTATATGAATCTAATGACCGTATTGAGTTTATTTACGGTACAATGGTTGGTTTCAACGGTTCGGTGAACAAAGCTTACGATTATACCATGGGTATTTTCGGAGGTGTAACTGGAACAGCACAAACTACTGGAACTCCATTAACTGGACAGTACTTGTCTCAACGTTTTGAGAATACTAATAACTTCCAAAACGCTACATTTACTACAACGCTTGCTTCTATTCCAACTTGTAACAGCCGCATTACATTTACCCCATCGGCTTCGTTTACTAACGGAACTTCAACTGCTCCTACAATATCAAATACATTCTGTGGAGCTGCAACACCAATTAGCTTAACTTTTGGTGCGTCTATTGATAACTGTAATGTTTACCGTTCAGCATTGTATTCAGGCCCTAACTCAACCCCAGCAATTTGTACTACTGGTGTTACTGATGGTGCTGACGATGCTTCTTGGTTTAGTTTCTACAACGATAGCCCTAGAGATGTTGTTATTCTAGTTAATGCTTCAGGTGGTTATGCTCCGGCAATTCAATTGGCAAGCAACTGTACAACTTCACTTGCATGTACTACTACTACTACTGCTGGTGGTATAATGCAATTGAACTACACTGGACTAGGCATTGGCACGTTCTATGTACGTGTTCACCACAATGGTACAGGTACATCAACCACTCCTACAAATGGTGGTTTAGGAACTGGTAACTTTACAATGAGTGTTTACACTACTGTAACTCCTCCAGCTAACGATACTTGTGGTGGTGCAATTACACTTACTCCAAATGCAACTGAAACACTTGGTAGCACACTTAATGCATCTAGCCAGGCAAATTCTCCTGCAGGAACTGGTACTGGTGCTGATCCTGATGATGACGATGTATGGTACAAGTTTACTGCTACCACAACTTCTGCAACTATTGTTTCAAGAGGGGTATCTCCTTTCGTTCCTGTAGTTGAAGTTTGGAATGCATCTTGTCCTAACAGCACCACTCCTACAACTGAGCGTTTGTTGCTATCTAACCCAGGTGTTGCAACCCAACAGTCAAACCTAATTACAGGATTAGTAGTAGGACGTACTTACTTTATTAGAGTTTACCACAGATCAACAGGTGCACCAGCATCAGGTACTCGTCAGTTCTACTTACAAGTAAGTTTACCACGCCCAAGCTGCCCAGTTGTAAACACAACTCCTGCAGCTTTAGATCGTATCGCTACGCCTGCAAATGGTGCAACTGGCGTATCTTATGATTCAAGCACAGTATTTGCTTGGAACAGAGTAAGCTTTGATGGCACTATAAGCTACCGTCGTTATTTCGGTACTAATGCAGCTCCAACCGATGGCATGTTTACAACAACATCTGACTCATTCTTTGTGACGCCTGCCTTAGCCGATGGTGCTACTTACTATTTCCAAGTACGTACAGTAAGCTCAACCAATGGCGAAAGTATTAACTGTTCTAATCGCTCATTTACAACTAAAACCCGTCCTGGTGTTCCAGTTTGTGCGGTAGTATCATCACCAGTTGCAAATGCAGTTACTACATCTACCCCTACCATTACTTGGGCTAGTGTAACGAACACTTTCCGCTACACAGTTGAAATAGCATCAGATGCTGGATTCAGCACTATTGTTTATAGCAATACTAACGTATCGTCTGCAGCAACTTCGCTAACCATACCTTCTGGTACCTTGGCAGGAAATTCTGTTTACTTTGTACGTATTACCCCAAGAAACTCAGTAGGAGTTACACCATCTGTAACTTGTAGTGCAGTTAGCTTTAGAACTGAAGTTGCTAATAACAACGCTTCTGGGGCTATTGCATTAACCTTTGCTTCATCTTGTACTCCAACTAGTGCAACATCAACTGGAGCTTCTGCATCGTCAGTATCTAATGGTGTTGGTGCAGCTGGTGCAAACGACGATGATGTTTGGTTCTCATTTGTACCAACTACTCAGAACGTAACTATTTCTGTAACTGGTGGTACAACTGCTGGTACTTTACAGAATCCAGTTATTGAACTTGCTCTAATTAATGGAGTAACCATTTCTACATTCGATGGTAGCACTGGTGCTACTGAAATTGGTTCTGGTAACGTTCCATTTGTTGATGGTAGAAGTTACTTAGTTCGTGTATACTCACGTTCAACTAACGTAATTAATGCAGGTACATTTAATATCTGTGTAATTGGTGCAGCTGCCTTAACTGGTGATAACACAATTAGTGGAACTTATGGTTCATTAACTGTTGCTTCAGGTAATACTTTAACTATTAACGGTACTACAACTGTTGGTAACTTAACTGTAGAAACTGGTGGTACTTTAATTTTACAAGGTAGCAATGTGGTTTCTGGTAACGTATTTACCCTAGCTGCTGGTGCAACACTACAAATTGGTTCACCTGCTGGTATCACTTCTGGTACTTCAGCAACTGGTAACATTCAGTTTGCAGTTCGTAACTTCAGTACCGATGCAAACTATGTTTACAATGGTTCAGCAGCGCAAGCAACTGGAACTGGCTTACCAGGCAGA
>JAIYDB010000097.1 GCA_027487695.1 Cytophagaceae bacterium
CTCACCCAACTTTGGTCAGATTTCGTGGCTGAAGGAAGGAAGTTGTAAGGGGGTACTTTTGTTTGAAAAGGTATAATTATGAACTTACTAAAAGTATTTTCTTTTAAAGGCAGAATAACAAGATCGGAATTTAATATTTCAATTGCAATAGTTGTTTTGCTATTATTGGCAGGGGTATTTTTCTATCCTTATTTTGATGATTCGAACCATTATTTAAGCATTTCAATGATATTGTTGTCCATCTTAATAATCGTTGTACAAGGATATAAGCGCTATCATGATCTTGGGCAAAAGGGTTGGAGAATATTTATAAGTCTTGATTATAAATTATTCATCAAAGAAGGATACAAAGGGGAAAATGAATATGGCCCTGATCCTCGCCTACACAACGTTATATAAGTAGTTTAACTACTTCCTCAACAACCAACTTTCTGGGTTAAGCCTATCGCTGTTTTTCCAAACTTGGAATTGAAGCGTACTAACGCCATCTCTATCGGTGTAAACTTCACCTATCACTTGCTTGGCTTTTACTTTATCTCCTGTGCCTACAGTAACATCTTTTAGGTTACAATACACGGTAATGTAATCGCCGTGGATTACTGAAACTATCTTGCCATTAAGTCCTGGTACGTTTGCCACAAAGCCTATCTCTCCATCAAAAACTGATTTCACTGCTTGGTTGGCATTGGTTTGGATATCGATACCCAAGTTATCGACCATAATGCCTTTCAGCACTGGGTGTTCGTGTCGCCCGAAATGACTTGAAATAAAGCCTGCCTCAACTGGCCAATTCATTGAACCCTTGTTTTCCACAAACTTATTAGAAACGATACGGCTTTCAGGGGTAAGGGTAATTTTACCCGACTCAATTTTAGGTTCACGTTCCCGCTTGCTACTTTCAGATTCTGGTCTGCCACTAGCAAGTTCCTCTTTGCGTGCTCTTGCCTTAGCTGCCCGTGCAGCACGTTTCATTTCACGCTTAATGAGTTCAGAAATAAGGCGTTCTAGCTTTTTATCAGCAGCTATACGTTCCTTAATTTCGTCTTTCAACTTCAATTCTTTCTTTGAAAGACGTTTGATTACCTGCTCCTGACGGCTTTGGGCAATCAGTAGTTTTTCCTTTTCAGAAAGCTCGTTATCAAGTAGTTGTTCTTTTTTCCTTAGTTTTTCAGCCAGTTTTTTTTGTTGGGCTATTTTATTCTCTTTTACCTTGCCCATCATAGCCACCTGCTCTCTTCGGGCTTTGGCGTATTGACGTAAATACTGCAAGCGAGAAACAAACTGGTTAAAGGTCTTAGCACTAAATACAAACATCAAACGGTTATAAAGGCTCACTTTACTAGCCGCATAAATCATTGCCCCATATTCACGCTTCAGAGCATCAAGATCTTTATTAAGCCCGCTAATGATTAGCGATACCTGGTTAATATCTTCCTGTAAAACAGTAAGTTCTGAATTAATATCCGCTATAATTTCCTTACGGGTTTTTACTTGCTGGGATAAAGCATTGAGTTGACCAATATTCGCATCCTTTTCTAACTCCGTTTGCTCAAGAATGCGGTTATATTCTTGTAGTTTCCGCTGGTTTTCTTTCCGCTGTTGCTCTAATTGTTCCCGTTTCTTTTGTCCGAAAGTTTGGGTAGGCACCACTGCAAATATGCTCAACCAAATCAATAAGAATAAGAGGTATTTAGCGGGCATTGCAGGCAATTGTGATATTCTTTCAGCGGTAAAACTAAAGAAAAAATAGCAAGGTTCTATCAGTTAAGGCAAGTGTTTGGGCAATGAAGGTTAGGGAAAAACCGTTATTTTCATTATTCTTGTAGAACTTCTAACAGTTGATAGCTATGATTCGTATAATCCCATCCATTTCCGTATCTGAAGGTAAAGTTGTTAAGAAGACCCATACTGAGGTGGGTAACATCATTTATCCGATAGACCCTGTAAGCTTAGCTGAAACTTTCGCAGAACACGGTTTTGATTCTATTTTCTTGACCGATTTGGATGGCGCAAGAGAGGAAGCTAATTTCCATATTGACCTTCTCCAGCTGATCAAATCTTTTTCTGGTTGCCACGTGAACTTTTCTGGTGGTATCAGAACCGATGAAAGCGCACAATATATTTTCGAGAACAAGGCCGATAGCATCACTACTGCATCGCTTGCCGTTAAGCACCCAGAAATAGTAGCTAGCTGGTTAATTAGTTACGGACCAGAGCGAATCTTCTTAGGGGCCGATGTATTGGATGGTAAAATCTTGACAAAAGGAAGGCTAAACGAAACAGGTATTAACGTAGCTGACTTCATCAGTTACTTTGCCGATAGAGGCTTAAAGTATGTAAAGCTTACCGATGTTGCCAAAGCTGGTGCATTAGAAGGACCTAATTTTGATATGATTGCCGATCTTAGAAAGCAGTTTCCTCAGATTCATTTCTTGAGTGCTGGTGGCATTAGACATACCGACGACATTCACCAACTAGAAAGTTTGGGAGTGGCTGGTGTAATTATTGCCCGTGCCTTTTATGAAGACTTAGTTTCTTTAGATGATTTAGTTGCCTTAAACAACCGCAAGTAATATTACTACCATATAACAAAACAGGGAGGTTTGCGCCTCCCTGTTTTTGATTTAAAGTTATAATCCTAAGGTATATTTCCCTTTATATTTCTGGTCGAAAAGTTCCTTGTAAAAGGTGACAACTTCTTCCGGAGTCATACTATATACTTTTTCGTACGGGCCGTTGTTGATAAAGATACCCACCCTATCGGTCTTGTCTAAGAAGCCAGTTTTAAATGCCGCAGCAGGTTCTAATGCAGGGAAAGTATTATGCTCTCTAGCAACATAGAAGGCATTATTATATTCTACCTCTACCAAATCGTAGTTGTGCTTTTGGCAAAGTTCGTGCAGCATACTTAAAGACTGACCCATAAAACGGTCGTTTTTCCAGTAATGCTCAGGGTCATAATCAACCGTGAACTTAACAGGCACCGGTATTGATTCGTTAATTTCCACACACATTACCTGTGGACGATAGGCTGTAAGCATACGAGCCAAGATATGGTGGTCGTAACTATCAATATCTAAGTTCAGAACCCCAAACTCTTGCGGACATTCACAAGTATGTAATAACTCTAAAATATTGAGCGGGGTAGCCTTGGTTCTAAGCAAGCAAACATCTTCATAAAACTGGTACCAATCGGCCAATCTAGCGAATCGTTCTGGGTCATATTCCACGCAAATACCAGCATAACCTTGGTTGTACAGCGAATAAGTATTACTAAGCCAAAGTCCATCGGCAGCGGCAATATCAATTACATAACGGCTATGGTTAGGGATGCTTTTCAGTAATTTGGCAATAATTAGTTCTTCATTAAAGAACGAAGTTTTGCCAGTTACTTTAGGCTTGCGGGTTACTTTAATGCCCTTATCGGCTAAAAAACGCTTTACGCTACGAGCTAAATTCATATTCTACTATTACTTACTGACCAATCAAGGCCAAAAATTCATCTTCTGAAATAATTTTTACACCCAATGATTGTGCCTTTTCTAATTTAGAAGGGCCCATACCATCGCCAGCCACAAGGTAGTTAGTTTTTCCCGATACCGAAGAAGCTACCTTGCCGCCATTGGCTTCAATTTTTGCTTTAAGGTCGTCACGTTCAAAGCATTTGAATACCCCACTGATTACAAAAGTTAATCCTACCAAAGCTTCACCTTCGGAAACTACTTCTTTTTCAATTACTTGCATTGCAAGTCCTGCCGCCTTTAGTTGACTAACAAACAGCGCATTAGCTTCCTCGCTAAAGTAAGCAGTAACCGATTTTGCAATGATTTCCCCTACCTCAGGAGCTTGCAAAAGCGCCTCTTCCGAAGCTGAAGAAATGGCATCAATATTTTTAAAATGCTTGGCTAATTTATCGGCAACAGTGGCACCTACGTGTCTAATGCCCATTCCAAAAAGTACTCTTTCGAAAGGGGTAGCTTTACTGGCTTCCAATCCTTTTAATACGTTATCCGCACTTTTTTCTTTGAAATTGGGTAGTTGTAAAAGTTGGTCTTTGGTAAGCGTGTATAAATCGGCAGCGTTTTTAATTAAGCCACCGTTGTACATTGCCTCAATAGTTTCGGGACCTAAGTTTTCAATATTCAGGGCCTTACGCTGTACAAAGTGCTCTATTTTACCTAGAATTTGCGGCTTACAACCGTTGGTATTAGGGCAGTAATGGTTTGCTTCGCCTTCGTTTCTGATTAGTTCAGTTCCACAGGCAGGACAGTTGCTAATCCATTGAATAGGTTTGGCTTCAGGCTTACGGTCAGCAAGACTAACCCCTGTTATTTTAGGGATGATTTCGCCGCCCTTTTCCACGAAAACAAAATCGCCTTCGTGCAAATCTAATCGGGCTATTTCATTGGCATTATGGATAGATGCACGTTTTACCGTTGTGCCAGCCAAAACAACGGGAGCCAAATTAGCTACGGGCGTTACAGAACCCGTTCTACCTACTTGGTAAGTGATTTCAAGTAATTGAGTAGCAACATTTTCCGCTTTAAATTTATAGGAAGTTGCCCAGCGTGGTGATTTTGCCGTGAATCCAAGTTCTTGTTGTTGTGCAAAGCTGTTAACTTTAATCACAATACCATCGGTATCCACAGGGAAGTTCTTCCTAGCCTCGTCCCAATGACTGATAAAGTCAATGATTTCTTCAAAGGTTGTTGCCTTCTTCCAAGTATCTGAAACGTGGAAACCAGCCTGCTTTAAGAATTCTAACGATTCCTCGTGGGTTTCAAAAGGTAGGTCTTCTCCGTAAACGAAATAACAATAGCAATTTAACTTACGAGCGGCTACTACACTGCTATCCTGCATTTTAAGAGTACCGCTAGCTGTATTTCTCGGGTTGGCTAATAAGGCATCGCCTGCTTCTTCACGTTCTTTATTTAAGGCTAAGAATACCTCACGAGGCATAAATACCTCACCGCGCACTTCAAAAGCAGAAGGGAGCTTGTCTGCATTTTTTAGCAGAAGTGGAATAGCCTTTATGGTTTTTGCATTAGGCGTAATTACATCGCCTTTGGTACCATCGCCACGGGTAACCGCACGTACCAATTCGCCATGTTCATAGTGTAAGGCTATGGCCACACCATCAAACTTCAATTCACAGATAAATTCAACGGTTTGGTCTGGCAGTCCTTTTTGAACACGAGCCACCCAATCCGCTAACTCTTCCGACGAATAGGTATTCCCCAATGAAAGCATAGGGTACTTATGCTCAAAAGTTGGGAACTCTTTCGTGATAGTGCCGCCCACTCTTTGGGTAGGACTATCCGCTTTCAGCAATTCAGGAAACTGAGCTTCAAGGGCTTGTAATTCCTTGAGCATCATATCGAACTCATAATCGCTAATCACCGAACTATGGTGAGTATAATAAATCTTATTGAATTTATTGAGGTCCTCGGTAAGAGCAATAACCTTTGCAGCGGCAGTTTGGCTATCCATAAAGTGCTAGTCAGAATTAGGGCTGTAAATATGGTTTAAAAATGGCTAAAGTCGAAGTGTTATGCGGCTCACTTTTTAAATTACCAAATCCAAGGAATTAGCCGTTTGCTTCTTTTCTGATAATCTGAATAGGTAGGGAAGTGGGCGGCTAACAAACCCTCCTCATAGTTGAGTTTAACAAGTAAATCAAAAGTAAGGACAAGGAATAAAACTGAGTTTGGAATTGAAAAATGCTCAAATGCAACAACACCACAATACAATAAAACTGCAGCGTACATTGGGTGCCTAATTAAACGAAATGGACCATTAGTTCTCAATTCAGCTTGCGCTTTTGGGGCAGGGAATATGCTTAAATGAGGTAACCTCACTACAGCTATCGCCCACAAGCCTAGCGCAATAGCAGCAATTTGCACCCCTAGCCAAATAATAGTTTGCGCTAAAGCACCGTTAAGCCAAATTAAGCCCAGAATACAAGAAAATTGAATGAGGACTAGGATTTGTGGTAACCGCATAATATGTTAGTAAAATTATTCGTTTGTATTTTTGATAATCAAAAACGTGAACGATATTGCAATAGTAATTAACACAACAAACTTATGGGTAAGTTAATAATTTTAGTGTTGGTAATCTCGGTTCAGTTTTGTTGGGGGCAAAATGAAATAGTTTTAGTTGAGGCTTCTACAAAAAGACCTATTGTTAATCAAACTGTTTTATTTCGAGGAGATTTTGTATATACAG
>JAIYDB010000096.1 GCA_027487695.1 Cytophagaceae bacterium
GTGGTATTTCTAGGAGTGCCTGTGTTACGGGTAGGGTTTAGGCTAATTTTGTAAATAGCATTTTGGCTAGTTGCTAACGATGGATTACCATCTTGAAAAGGACCTGTAATATATGCTGGTATACCATTGGTGCTTACGTACACAAAATCAGAGCTGTATCTAACGGTTTGGACATTTGCTAGTACTGCATCTACAATTGGTGTAGAATTACCAGCTACATAATGCCTACCTGTGATGCCTGTTGTGTTTTGCAACCATTGGGTAATGGCTGGGTTTGTTTGCCCAAAGGCATTACCCAGCATTGCTGCTATTATGGCAAGTGTTGTGATTGATTTTTTCATTAGAATGCGCTTTAAGTACTAGCTAATATGATGTTAGAGTAGAAACGAGAAGGTTACTTACCTATAAAGCCATACTTTTTATTTAGTAAAAACTCGGTATCGGTGAGGGTTTTTAGGAAGGCTACTATTTCTACCCGTTGGTTATCGGATAGTTGCATTGGAGTTTTAAGTTTATCTGAAAGGGTATTTGAATTGTAAATACCTGTATTATAATGTTTTAGCACTTCTGTTAAGGTTGCAAACCTGCCATCGTGCATATAGGGATAGGTAAACTGAATGTTCCGAAGAGTAGGTACTTTAAACTTAAGTCGGTCAGTCTCTAAAGTACTCACACGCATTCTCCCCATATCGTTTAAAGTGGTATCGATAGGAAGTCCATTATTTTCAAAATTGCCATTTGTAAATAGTGGTTCCGTATGGCAGCTTGAGCAATGTTGTTTAAAAAGCAGGTAGCCTTTTTGCTCTACAATAGTAAAGGAGTCCTTTTTTGCCATTACTGCATCGTACTTGGCATTAGCCGAAACCAAAGTGAGCATATACTGACTTAAAGCTTTTAAGGTCCGTTCACCACTAATACCTATGGTTCCAAAAGCATTGGCATATAACGGACGGTATTTGTTATCTCTTCTAATTTTCTTTACCGCTTCCGAAAAGGGCAAATCCATTTCATCTTTATGTTCTATTGGTGCTAATGGCAATACATCTAAATGGTTAATACTCCCATCCCAAAAAAACGTTTTGCTCCAAGCTAAATTCATAATGCTTGCCGCATTTCTGGTTCCAATTCTGTTATCAATTCCGTGACTTAAATCGTGGTCCACGTGTGCAAACCCTGTTGCTTGCAAGTGACAGCTGGCACAAGAAATGGTACTATCTCGACTTAAAATAGGGTCGTAAAATAAAGTTTGTCCTAGCAAAATTCCCTCTTCTGTAAGTGGATTATTGGTAAAGTTATAGGCAGGGGCAGGCCAGCCATTTGGCATTTTAAAGAAAACTGGGGTGATTGCCTGTTTTTCCTTTGCACTTGAAAACACCAATAAGAGTAGGCAGAAGCAAACTAATAATTTGATTTTCACGGTTTGTAATGAAAACAGTTTTGAAAAAGATTGGCCAACACCATTGCAGGCTTGCCAGGAATCATAATGGTATTGGTTTCTTTAAGACTTATTTGGTTAAATAATTCATCTAACTGAACGCGAACAACGTGATTATTGATTCCTTTTTGGGGTTCAAAAGTTACAGTTATAACAGCTAAATTAGGCGGCAGATAACCCCCGATATGGAATTGAAATGCGTTTTTTCGTGTTTTTGCGCTAGGGCTTGTCCCTTCTATTTTCCAATTAATATAGCCACTTTGCCACGACCAGTACATCCCTAACATAGGGCTTAAAGCACCAGAAAGTAAACCAGCTGTATTAGTTGCGCTATCTATCCCAATGGTAAAGCTTACTGCTTTTACAGCTTTGTTAGTTGAAATAGGTAGTGAAATTTCAGTGGTATTGGGCTCAGAAAAATCGACCAAATAATAGGAATTTGGGATTTGAACTATCTTGTTGTTCTGATAGGTAAATGTAAACTTTGAAAAATATGCCTTACAGCTATTTATGGCAAAGGTATCGGCATTCGAAGTAATGTACTTTTTGCCCCACTCTATTGGTTCATTACCTAAAAAAAGTTGAAAACGAATGCGCAAACTATCTTGAGCGTGCAATGGCAAACTCAAAAAAAGTAATGTGGAAATCAGATAGAGTGCGTTTAATGTTTTGTTCAAAGAGATGAGCTATATCAACGGTACATCTAGCTTTTGGAAGTTTAAAGGAGTTAAGAATTGTAATTTCAATTTTCTGCCTAGGTATATTTGAGCGGTTACTTCTTTGTGCCTTAGCTCGTAAAAACGGTCAAAGGCAGTTTGAAAGTCAGTGGTCTCTGCAAGGCAATCGGTAAGCACTTTTGCATCTACCAAGGCATTGGTTGTACCAGCACTGGTAAATGGTAAGGCTAGGTGAGCAGCATCGCCAATGAGTATAATATTGCGTTTGTGAAATTTTGGAAGTGGGTCAAAATCACGCGTACGCCACAGGTAAGAGGTATTAAAGTCGTTTTCACTAATCAATCGTTGTACTTCTTCAGGAAAATCGGCTAGGTTAGTTTCACAGAACTTGCGCATTGTTTCCGGCTTTTCATCTTCCAAATCGGCCAACGATACATCGTATTGAAAAAACCAAACTACCTCATTATCAGTAGAAGGGATGAAGCCAACAGCCCTACCTTGGGTTACATCTTGAAACTTGGTAAAAACGCCTTTGTATTTCTTGGCAAATTCAGGGAAGTGGGTAACACAAACTATTTCTTTTACCTCAGTATCGGTGTATTCTGTAAGTCCGAATACTTCTTTTCTAACTATGGAGTTACTGCCATCTGCACCAATAAAAAAATCTGCTTCTTCAATTTCGCCATTGGTAAAAACTGCTTTTTTGGCATTGCCATTTTCAAACTCAAAGTGAGAAAACAGTCTGCCATTGTATATGTTCTTTGCAGTAACTAAGCTGTAAAGGAACTGGATAAGATCTTTTCGCTTAATGCACTTCCAAGGATTTAACGATTTATCTTCTAGCTGAACCTTGGTTTGGCTGTATAAGTTAAAGTGTCCTACATATTCGCCAGGCAAAAAATCGGCTTGGGTATCTTGAGTAAGTTTATGCAATACTTCCAAACCTGCTGGATGCATTAAAAAAGCATTTCCCTTGGTAGGTAAACCATGCTCACGTTCGCTAATGGTAACCTCATGCCCTTGCTGTTGCAAGAGGTTAGCTGTTGCCAATCCTGCAATACCCCCACCTATAATTGCTATTTTACTCATTGATTCATTGCGTTTTGGATACGTTGAATTCCTTCCGTTGCAATACTTTCTGAGGTAGCAAAGCTAAGCCTTATAAAACCGGTGGCGCCATCGCCAAACCATTCTTTAAGGCCAGGAACAATGGCAACTTTAGCATTTTCCATGAGAAACTCTTTTATCTCTAAGCTGGTTTTTCCTGTGCCTGTAATATTGGCAAATGCCACATAACATCCTTCTGGCGCTATGCAATTAAAGCCATGAACCTGATTTAGTCCAGGCACAATTATATCTCTTACTTTTTGCAGATGGGCAACAAAATTCTGTAGCCAGTAATCGCAATCGTTTAATGCAGTAAGGGCTCCAATTTGACCGAGCGTATTGCTTCCGTGCACGGTTGATTGGTGTAACGATGTTTCAAACAAAAGCTTAAAGTGTGCATCGGTAAAGGCTGCAATACTGCCGATACGCAAACCGGCCAAACCATAAGATTTGCTGTAGCCTGTTACAATTATGGTTTGCTTTCTAATGGCCTCATCTAATGAGGCTATACTGGTAAAAGTATGCGGGGCAAAAATAATATCGCTCCAAATTTCATCTGATAAAATGATGAGGTTATGCTTTACTGCAATTTCGCCAAGTAGGGTAAGTTCAGCCTTGGTAAACACCTTACCTGTTGGGTTTAGCGGATTGCAGAGGCAAATCATTTTAGTCTTCGGCGTAACCAGTAGCTCTAAAGCTTCAAAGTTCAGGTTATCCGATTCTTGAGGTATAGCAAATGGTTTTGCAATACCACCTAATTCTTCTACTGAATAACGAAACAGAAAATCTACAGGATCAAAAATAATGGCTTCATCACCTTTATTTAGAAATGCCTTTATAATCAAATATATGCCGAAAGCTGCACTATCAACTGGCATAACATGGGCCGCTTTTGCAGGCACGCTACGCTTTGTATTGAAGAAATTGGCAACACTTTCTTTAAATGCAGGCATACCGTCAGGTGGCCCGTAACTAAAATAACGTGAGGTACTGTATTTGATAATAGCTTCAGCTATTTCTGGCGCACATGGAAAATCTGGATCGGCAGCAGTAAATGGTATTACCCCTGCTGGTACAGTTGCCCAGCGCAAGTTATAAGCCCGTTCTTTTAAAATATTAAGGTTAACTGTTTCCGAGGAAAACATATGTAAGCAGTTAGATAAGTGTAAAGAAAAAGAAAGGAGCTAGGCGGTATACAAGTTGTTTATTTAAGTTGTTCAATAAATAAATTCTGATAGTTAAAGAAACACTTGTTCTCTATAATTTATATTCCAAACATCGTTTAAAGCGTTAATTTAAACAAGTAATTTAAAAAAAAAGACCTGATTACTAAAGTGGTAAAGCAGGTCTTTTAAGAGCATATTTTAGGAATTACTCCACTACTTGCAGTTTTACCATATTAGCATGTTTACGTAATGCTAAAGGTATACAAGCGACAATAATAAACGAATCGCCTGTTTTTAAGTAGCCTTGGTCTACCAATATCTGTTGGATTTCCAAGATGGTTTCATCGGTATTCTTATGGCGTTCGTAGTAAATCGTGCGTACACCCCAAACTAAGTTAAGCCTGTTAAGCAACTGCTTATATCTTGTAAAGATGAAAATATTGCTCTTTGGCCTGTGTTTAGCAATATGGTAGGCAGAATAACCACTGCTACTTAACGATACAATTGCCTTTGCACCAGTTTCTTGCGCCAGTTTGCAAGCACTATTGATTACAGAGTCCGATTGGAAGGTAGGACTTAGGTGATTGATAGGAAGTACGTGGTTGTACTTATATAAGTTCTCTTCAACCGACTTAATAATACGGCTCATGCTTTGTACAGCAAGTACTGGGTACTTACCTGAAGCCGATTCTGCAGAAAGCATTACTGCATCGGCACCGTCCATAACCGCATTGGCTACATCGTTTGTTTCCGCACGGGTTGGCCTAGGATTATCAATCATGCTTTCAAGCATTTGGGTAGCCACAATTACTGGCTTTCCTGCTGCATTACACTTATGCACCAATGTTTTCTGAACAGCCGGTACATCTTCCATCAGAATTTCAACGCCAAGGTCGCCACGAGCTACCATTATGGCATCTGTAACTTCTATAATGGCATCTATATTATCTACAGCCTGCGGCTTCTCAATCTTAGAAACAATTTTAGTAGCCTTGCCCTTATCGGCAATAATGCGCTTTAGCTCAACCACATCATCTGCAGTACGAACAAAGCTAAGTGCCACCCAATCCACATCGTTTTCTAAACCGAAAAGAAGGTCTTTATAGTCTTTCTCGGTTAATGATGGTGCCGATACATTAGTATTTGGAAGGTTAATGCCCTTGCGGCTCTTCAAAGTACCGCCATAAACTACTTCAGCAATTACATCTGTATTATTGGTGCTGATGGCCTTTAACTCAATTTTGCCATCGTCAATAAGTATCATATCACCAGCTTGCACATCGTGTGGTAAGCCTTTGTAACTGGTGCTTACTAGTTTGGCGGTACCAATAACTGGTTCAGTGGTAATGGTAATTTGCTCGCCCACAATAAGTTCTACACCGTTGTTTTCAACTTCTTCAACCCTAATTTTAGGACCTTGTAAATCTTGAAGAATAGCCACGTTGCCGTTTAGTTCTTCATTCAATTCTCTAATTAAGGTAATTACACTTTGGTGCCCTTCGTGGGTGCCGTGGCTAAAGTTTAAACGAAATACATCTACACCCGCTCTAATAAGCTCGCGAAGCTTGTCTTTGGTATTGCTAGCCGGCCCAACGGTGGCTACAATCTTTGTTTTGTTGAATATAATATCCATATATCAGGCGGCCTTCTGGCCTTAGTTGTTGAACAGATGTTGAATCTGTAGCCAATTTTACGCAGAATGTTGGTTACAGCCAAAGTTTTAGGGTATTAAGGTTCAATTAAGCCCTAAAAAAGTACAAAAAAGCTGATTCTGAAGGTAAAACTTTGCTTAAGAAATGCCCATTATCTAAGCATTTCTTAGTTTGTACCAAAGTTAAATGGGTAAAGAATGCTTTTTAAAATATGCCCTTGCTGGTAATGATGTATATTTGCACTCTCATTAAGAGGGCCAAGCCAACAACTTGGTCTTATTTCAATATCTATTGCAGTGTTAACTTTAAGGTTTTCTCTGCTTTATACTTCAGATTATCTGAAACTTACATACTAAGCTGTGCCATTAATAAAATCAATATCAGGAATTAGAGGAACCATTGGTGGGGTTCCGAACGATGGTTTAACCCCGTTAGACATTGTGAAGTTTACCACCGCTTTTGGTACTTGGTTAAAAAATAGAGGTGGTAACAATACCATTGTTATTGGTAGAGATGCCAGACCAAGTGGCGAAGCTGTAAATAAAATAGTTACAGCTACCCTACAAATGGTAGGACTAAATGTAATTGATTTAGGTTTAAGTACAACCCCAACAGTAGAAGTGGCAGTACCTGCAGAAGGTGCCTGTGGTGGTATTATTATTACTGCAAGCCATAACCCAGTGCAATGGAACGCCCTTAAGTTATTGAATGAAAAAGGCGAGTTTATTAGCGCTGCTGATGGTGCCGAAATTTTGGCCATGGTTGATGCTGAAAACTTTGAATACGTAGATATTAAAAAACAAGGCACTTACGAAACCAACGATACTTGGCTACAAAAGCATATTGATATGGTTTTGGCGATGCCTTTAGTTGATAAAGCCGCTATTGAAGCTCGTAATTTTAGAGTGGTAGTAGATGCCGTAAATAGCACAGGAGGTATTGTAGTACCTATGCTTTTAGAAGCACTTGGCGTTAAGCAAGTTACAAAGCTTTTCTGTGAGCCGAACGGACAGTTTCCGCATAATCCGGAGCCTTTAGCAGAAAACTTAAACGCAATTAGTACCGAACTAAACAAAGGCAGTTTTGACTTAGGTATAGTAGTTGACCCTGATGTGGACCGTCTGGTTTTTGTGAACGAAGATGGCTCTATGTTTGGCGAAGAATATACCCTTGTTGCTGTGGCGGATTTTGTTCTGAAGAACACCCCAGGCAATACAGTAAGCAACTTAAGCAGTACCCGTGCCCTTAGAGATGTAACTCAAAAGGCAGGTTGTGAATACCATGCAGCCGCAGTAGGGGAAGTGAATGTGGTAGAAATGATGAAGGCCCAAAACGCTATTATTGGCGGAGAAGGCAACGGAGGTATTATCTACCCAGAACTTCATTATGGTAGAGATGCCCTAGTGGGTATTGCCCTTTTCTTAACGCACTTGGCTAAGTTTGGTAAAACCATAAGTATGCTGCGTTCATCGTACCCTAACTATTATATGGGTAAGAAGAAAATTGAGCTTACTCCAGAAGTAGATGTAGATCACATTTTACTTGAAATACAGAAGCGTTATGCAAAACACCCTATCAATACCATTGATGGTGTAAAAATCGAATTTGAAGATCAGTGGGTGCACTTACGCAAGAGTAATACAGAACCTATTATCCGTATTTATTCAGAAGCAGGTAGCAGCGTAACAGCCGATTACTTAGCCAACAAAATAATTGACGATATTAAAGAGATCATTAACGGTCACGCTTAAGATTCGTTGCTAGAAAGTTACCAAGAAAGCCAACCCCAAAGAGCCAACTTTTCGAGTTGGCTTTCTTGGTTTCTGGGCGGTTAAGACTTCTATTGTTTTAAGTTATACCCCGCAATTATTGCGGTGAATAATTAGCATTACGGTGAAAAGTGGATTTATTCGCCGCAAAATATGCGGCGAATGAACGTGAGGCTACCATATATCCCTCCTTTTTCATTAAAATAATGCCTGCCTATTGTTTCAATAACCAACTTTAGCCAACTTTGGGCACCGAAACAGGAAAACCTGTGTTCTAACCATTTGGTATGATTATGCGCAAATTGATATTATCTGTATTCGTAGTAACTGCGGTAGCTTTTACAGCTTGTGAAAATAGCAGAGTTTCTACATATCCTAAAGGTACGCCAACGTATTCTGACGCTATGGTAAATAACGATGCGGAAGCTTTAAAGCTTGCAGATTCAGTTGTTGCTGCACAGGAAGCGGCTAAAGCTGCTGAGCCTGCTCCAGTTGCCGTTGCTGATACAGCCAAGCCTGATACCGCTGCTAAGGCTGTTGTTGCTCCTGCACCAGCTGCCCACTAATTATTGACTTTTAAAAAATAATCCGTCACTATTAATGGCGGTTATAATATATAACCACCCCTTTAAAATTGCATTAAAGGGGTGGTTTCTTTTTATCGGTTTTCGGGAACGCTAAGTTTCTTGATTAAATCGGCATCTATTGTTTCGCTAGAGGCACCATAGCCATTAACCAAAACGCCTTTATGGCCGTGAATGCTTTCAATGCCATACACAATGGCCATATCGGCAGGGTCGGAATCGCCTTCAAAGCGGTGGTATTCTACTACTTCAAACTCTTGCGGACTTAATTGTAGGTTTTCAACTGTACAAGATATTTGGTTTTGGGCAAGGTTAAAATCGAGTGTAAATCCACGAGATTTTAAGCTAGTTAGTGCTTCAGTAAGGGTTTGGAATTGGTTAACATCCATAGGAAATCGCGGTTTTGTGAGTAGTGAAGGTAGTCAGAAAAATGAGGAATATTGTCTTGAACTGTGATTTATGGGATTAGGGTGATTATTATGATTTTTTTACACCTGCACGATAATCATTCAAATCATAATTCAGACTTTTTTAACCCAGTAGGGGTGAAATTATTATTCTTACTGTGGGCTAACTTTACCGCATACTACTTTGATTTTCAATATTTTACCTCCACTGGTTCCACGTCTTAGGAAATGAAAGCGTAGCTGCACATTTCCGAGACGTGGAACTGCTAAACTATTCAACAAGAAAACCTGTTTGGATTCAAAATATATCATTATGAAGGAGATTCCTTTGGTTTAGAATTAATAGACAAAATAACCTTTTGCCTTTCGGGTGTAAACCTAGTCAAGAGCAATATAATAATCACGAGTATAAATACTCTTTTTTTGCCCAAAAAATTCTTATTTTTTTACTAGGCATTGAAAAAGTATAAAATAATATAGGAATATTTAAATTGTAGTCATCAAAAAAGCCCGCGTAGCGGGCTTTTTTGGTAATAACTTATTCAGCAATCTAATCTATTCAAAGATCACCTTCATTTCAACCCTACGGTTTTTGGCTTTGCCTTGTGGGGTTTTATTGCTCGCAATTGGTTTTTTGCTACCAAAGGCTTCTACAATAATGCGGGTGCTTTCTATGCCTTTCTTCATCAGGTACACTTTTACTGCACCTGCACGATTTTTACTAAGCAATTGGTTAAATGGTTCCTTACCTGCATTATCGGTATGGCCACTTAGCTTTAACTTGTAGTCTGGGTGGGCGGCCAATAGCTTAGCCAGTTCATCTAAACCAGTGAATGAACTTGGCTTAATAATATCCTTATTAGTCTCAAATTCTAGGTTGCTAAAGGCGGTTTTTAATACAGCCTTTTCTTCCTTCTTCAACTCAGGACAGCCTTTGTTGGCTACTGTTCCTGGTGTTTTAGGACATTCGTCTAGTCTATCAACCACGCTATCGCCGTCGGTATCTACATCCGGACAGCCCTTGTTTTCTTTAATACCTGCTTCATTAGGGCAATCATCGTCTTTGTCTAGGATGCCGTCTTTGTCCATATCGCCATAAGGGCAACCTGCATTATCTGCTGGTCCTGCTTCCTTAATACACTTATCGGTATCATCGTACACGCCATCGCCATCTGTATCTGGACAGCCTTTATGTTCAATACTACCAGGTGCATCTGGGCAAGCATCGGTAGCATCAGGAATGCCATCTTTGTCACGGTCAGGATCTGGACAGCCTTGGTTTTCAACCTTACCAGGTTCAGTAGGGCATTTATCCTTATGGTCAAAAACGCCATCGCCGTCAGAATCTGGACAGCCTTGGTTTTCTTTCAAGCCTGGTTTATCAGGACAAGCATCTTCTGCATCGGCAACACCGTCTTTGTCAGCATCCGGACAACCATTGCATTGGGCGGTACCTGCCACCTTAGGGCATTTATCGTCCTTATCAGGAATGCCATCGGCATCAGTATCTGGGCAACCCTTAAACTCTTTCGGGCCAGGTTGTAGTGGGCAAGCATCTTCCTTATCGGCAATACCATCTTTATCTCTATCAGGACAACCGTTAAGTTCCTTCAAACCGAAATCGTTCGGGCAATTATCCTTTCTATCAGGGATACCATCTTTATCAGAATCTTTTTGTTCGCCGCCACCAAAAACAAGGTTTAAACCTGCCCTTGCGGTGGTATTGGTATTATTACCAATGGTATTAAATGCGAATAAATTATCGGCTGCTACAAAGAATTGGAACGGTCCACCTTTTACAGCGATGCCAGCTCCTAGGTTTGCCAAACTTCCTTGGTGCCCGCTATAAGAAACTGAAGCTTGTAACCATTTACCTACATTATGGGTTGCGTTAACAATAAGGGCAGGTCTTACACCCTTGTAAAATCTGGTAAGTACTCCCGCATTTAAAACACCCTTTTCGTGGTATTTATAAGAACCGCCTAGGTAAACCTTAGGGCTTAAGCTTGTTCTATATGAATTCTTGGTTTCAACACTTTTGAAGCGGTTTTCAAGAGTATCTTCAACGCCACCAAAATCGAAGTTATCGGCGGTATCTTGAATATCGCCAATTCTAAAACCATTGAAATTGGTGGTAGTAAGTCGGCCTTCAAAATTGCGTACGCCGCTGGTCCAATTAATGGCACCTACATCGATCAAGGAACCGAAGAAGCTCCATTTTTCATTGTGTTTATAGCTACCGCCAATGTCAATACCCCAGCCGGTATTACCACTGGCATTTAAAACATTATTAACTGAATTGTTATTTGAATTATCTACATCGAAACTACCTACAGAAGTATTCAATAAATAATCAGTACCAACAGCTTGTCCGTAATTATCAGGATCAGAGGTGCTTAATGAACCATTTGAGCGCTTAGTTTGAACATTGGCTATACCAGTTAAATAGCGCACCCTACCACCTAAATTAATTTTATCGGTAATAGGACCTGCCCAACTTAGGTATATATCTTGGTAAGCAGAACCATCAATAGCAAGGTCAGAAAAATCGGCCTTTCTATTCGCATTCACGAACGAGGCATTACCATTTATAGCTACTTCCAACAAATCTTTCGGAAGTCTGGCATTGAACGATGTATTTAAGCTAGAACCAATACCCCAAAACATTTTACGCGTTCTGAAACGGATGCTGATTAAATCTACCTGATTTTCAAAGCCATAAATGGCACCTCTATCTTTTACATTAGTAGGTATTCTAGATAGGAACAAGGTACTACCTGAGTAAATATCTCTTACTTTCGGACCATCGTTCAAAAAGCCAACATATATATTGCTTAGCGCAGGCAAGCCAATCACTAAGTTACTTTTAGGCATATTGCTAGGCAGTAAATAGCTGCTTTGCGAAACGCTATTCATAAACGGAAATACCGTTTGGTACTGAGCCTTAACTATTGATGGAGCAATACAACACACCACCACCGAAAAAAGGAGAGCAAAAGTCTTTTTCATTGTAAATAAAAGGGTGCGTGTGGGTTATAAATTTAAAGTTACTTTGGCGCTAACACCTACCTTAATTCTGATAGCATAGTCTGAATAAATTCTTGCTCTAGGCTTAGTGGTATTAGCTTGGTCTTGATAACTAGAAAGTTTGGCACGCAAAACTCCTTTTACTGCTTTGCTCTGGATGTTATTGTATCTGGTTTTAGATATAGTGAACAGTCGTTCGTTCTTAGTAGCTGCTGTAGAAGGCACCCTAAATTCTGGCGCTCCCCCAGGTTGGGCAGCAATAGCCAAAACATTGTTGAAAGTACCATTGCTTTCTCTTACTGCAAGGCTATCAATAATGTTGTTATTGGCATCTAAAAACAGAAGGTTGCCCACCATATTCACAGGGAATTGATTGTAGAACACCAGCTTAAACTTAGCTTCTTCAATAGTTTGGTCGGCATTGTTTTTAGGCAAATCGTTCAATTCAAAGGTATCGGCAAGGGCATAGCTATTTGCCACACCATCGGCAGGTAAAACCGCATTCGTACGCAATCTGAATCTTGAGGTATCGGCACCTATTATCCTTGCTACCGCATTATTTGTAAATGCCCTCGCATCAAAACTTACAAACCTAGGAGCAGGATTATAAAACTGAATAATATCATTGATATTAGTATTGTCTTTGTCTAAAGTATCAGAAAAAATGCCGCTTCTAGTTACGGAAGGTGCCGAAAAGTTAATATTGGCACCTGGTATGGCTTGGTTTCCTAGTGCAGTAACCCCTGGGCCAGTAAGTGATCTAGCTATACTTCTATCTTGTGAAAAGCTTCTAATGTTATTAATACGCATAGTTACAGGATCGCCACCAAAACCATTAGCTACCACAACCTGAATAGAAGGGTCTATAAACCTAATATCGTTCTTATCATCTTCATATCTATTATCGAATAGCTTGATACGAATATCTTTGGTAATAGGTTGCAATGGGATAAGATTGGAAGCCATTACATCGGCATAACTGAATTTTAATCCATTAAATGAAAGCTCAGTCTGTATGGTATAATTTCCTGCTGGCAAAGCTTGGTTAGCTGTAATAGAAGGTGTTACATGAAATTTAGTAACACTATTACTTCCTTTATTGGTAAACCTATAGTTTACTAAAGAACTATTAACCCCGTTCCCAAAAAACGAACTTAATGAAAGTGGGGTATTGCCATTCCTGATAGAATCGAACCTATACACAATATTGGCACTTACTCTAGTGCCCGCATTGTTTACCAAGTTAACACGCAAACCAAGTGAACCTGCTTTAAATAGCATTTCACGCATTACAAGGTTTCTGATACCCAAATCGAACGATTGCCTAGGTAAGGTTATTGATTGTCCTGTACTGATAGCAGGAAGTGTTTGCGTATTGTTAAAGCTAGCTGTGGTATCTCTTATTGCAACTGCCTCTTCCAAAGAAGGGCCTACTAATTCACTGGTATAAACAAAGTAATAAAGTCCGTTGCTAAAGTTCTTTACAGCACCTTCATCTACACTTTTAATTACTATATCTTCAACAAATAAAGTATCGTCTACTAAGGGGATAGCCCACTCGGGCGAAATAGGGGCTAATTTGGTATCTGACAGTTCGTTGAAATTACAACTTACTGTGAACAGCCCTAAAAGTAAGAGCCCAGCATAAAACATCTGTTTCATTCAAAATTACATTAATAAATACAAGACACGTAAAAACCCCTAAAAGTACAATTATTTGGAATTTTTTTTGCACCGCCAAGTTTTGTCGTAGGCCCTTTAGTACTTAGCTGCACACATCCAGCTATTTGAATACATGAAAAACCAGCCTGTAATACTACTTCTGCACTCAGAAGCACAAATGCAGTACCTTATACACTACGTTTCTGACGGAAACCAAAAAGGGTACATTATTTCCAAGCCTAAGCCAAATGCAACTGTTGCCGATCAAATGGTATGGCCAACATTGCTTAAATGCCTTAAGCATATTGCAAGTTTACATAGGAATTTATGGACAATTATGCCTATTCCGTTACAGCATGCTTATGAAGCCGATATTGCTCACTTTGCTTTTATCATGCAATTAGAAAGCCCCGATTATCAGCTTCCACCGCATTGGTTGCACCCGCAGGTGAACCAATAACCGAATAAGATCTCAGCAATTTTACCTCAAAAAAACTCGTTTATTACAAAGCTTAGCACAGTTATTGAACAGTAAACTTTAATTCATATTTTGAAATATGAATTTGGCTTCATAAATTTAGCTAATGAGTAACAACAACGAAGATGACTTTGGGCAACCCCTTAGAATGGAGCGTATCCGTTTTAAGGTAGGTACCCTTCACTACCTTTGTATTGACGAGTTTTCATTTGATGAGTCTGAAGAAGATGACGACGATGATGAAAACGAAGACGACACTGAACCACTTTTTGGCTTCAGAGAATTGGCTACGGGCGAACAGCCACTCATTTTTACCGAAGAAATAGAAGAAAAATTTGGCGAATACCTCTTTGCCGATAACCTAGAAGATGCCTTAGAGTCGCTCGATAAAATCACTGGCGATTTATGTGCCTTGCAACCCTTTGAAGTTACGGATGAAGATATGCAGCCCCTCTGCAAATTCATCATAAAAAAAGCAGTTGAACGTGGTAAGCCTCATAACTGGGCACTTTGGCTTAGCTTAATACATTCTTGTGGTTTGGAAAGTCCGTTCTTAGACGATATTCAACCGACCGATTATATCTACCAACCTAGGCCGTATCACGAGGAGAGTTTGCTTTTGGCATTAGGTTTTCAGGAAGCTTTTGACCTGCACCTTACCGAAACAGAAAGTGAAACCGATGGTAGTGTTTACTATCGGGTGCGCCTAAGTTTTGATATGGATAACGATTCTGATGCCGAGGTAGCCAGAAGTTTAGGACCTGAGTTTGATACACTTTCTAAACTTTGTTTCCCTAGCTTAACCGATGCGCTTAACCACTTAACCCAACCATTAGGAGAAAAGGGTTTAACCCTTGCCGATGCCCGCATTTTGATGGTAGATGATACCGCCTTGCCAGAAGGTTGGGATATTCTGAAGCAATATAAATACCTTTTTACCGACCAAGATCTTTGGGATACACATTGGGGTTGGGTAGAAGATATTGCCCAGCTAAACTCTGAAGACGACGAGGAGGAATAAATAGGTATAGGTTTTGGCACTTTTCTATAAGTATCTCTGAAAACACTTATAGTTTTTATAAGTATTCGAACCGATAGTTATAGGTTTTAGCGCTTTTCTATAAGTATTTATTATGATAGTTATAGTTTTTATCACTTTTCTATAAGTATCTCTGAAAGCACTTATAGTTTTTATAAGTATCCGAACAGATAGTTATAGGTTTTGGCACTTTTATATAAGTATTTAATATGATACCTATAGGAAATAACGATTTTCTATAAGTAATTTGTGCTTTCAATAGCTAGAATATGAAAAGCAACTTACTTCCGCTACCCCATTCAGTTGATTTAGAAACTAAAGCTGTGCTTAAGCAATTAAGCGCATCGCATAGGGCATTGGCAGAATTGAAAGGCATAGCATCAACCATACCTAATGAGCAAATACTCATTAGTACACTTACTATTGAAGAAGCCAAGGATAGTTCAATCATTGAAAACATTGTAACAACCTACGATGAACTTTTTCGTGCAGAAGATTTAGGTGCCGATAAAATTAGCGAAGCCACAAAAGAAGTAAGAAGCTACGCAACCGCTTTACGCTATGGCTTTGACGAAGTAAAAGCCAAGAAAATTATTACCAATAAGCTCATCCAAAAAATGCAGGAAATATTGGTAATGAATAACGCCGGCTTTAGAAAGCAGGTAGGTACGGTGCTTAAAAATGCAGCAACCCAAGCCGTAATTTATACCCCGCCTCAACATCCTGAAGAAATATTGGAACTAATGGCTAACCTAGAACGGTATATTAACGACGATGATATTCAAGACATTGACCCGCTCATTAAAATGGCCATTATACATCATCAGTTTGAGAGCATTCACCCATTTTATGATGGTAACGGCAGAACGGGTCGGATTATTAATGTATTATACCTGGTATCTAAAGATCTTCTGGATTTGCCTATCCTATACCTAAGTAGGTATATAGTAAGCACCAAAAATGCCTACTATCGCTATCTGCAAGAAGTTCGTGAAATAGGTAATTGGGAAAGTTATGTATTGTATATGCTAAAAGGTATTGAGCAAACCTCCAGAGATACTATTGCTATCATTCTTAAAATCAGGGATTTAATGCAGCAATACAAGCAAGGAATAAGGACTCAATTACCCAAAATATACAGTCAGGATTTGCTGAATAACTTATTTAAGCATCCTTATACTAAGGCTGAGTTCTTAGAACAAGAGCTTTTAGTTAGCAGACTTACAGCCACAAAGTACCTGAAGCAGCTTGCAGCCAAAGGTTTCTTGCACGAAGTTCAGATTGGTAGGAATATATACTTCATGAATATTCCCTTACTTCAATTGTTCACCACCTCGGAATCAATTGAGCGTAGCCTGGCGAAATACTTATAGGTTTTGGCACTTTTCTATAACTATCGCTAAAACACCTATAGTTTTTATAAGTATCTGAACCGATACTTATAGGTTTTGGTGCTTTTCTATAAGTATTTATTTTGATACCTATAGGTTTTGACGATTTTCTATAACTATCGCTAAAAACACTTATAGTTTTTATAAGTATCCAAACCGATAGTTATAGGTTTTGGCACTTTTCTATAAGTATTTAGGCGGGTACGGCTTGCTGCTCTAATAGATTGGCAAGCTTTACTGCCTTTTTCAAGCTATCGTTTAATGAGATTCCCTCATACCAATTGGCGTTTACATACATAGCCTCTGGCATTTGGTTCATACTGTCCCAAACTTTTGCCAGTGCCTCACCGTATTGAGGCAAAACCTCAAACCAAGGAATGGCAGTGTGCCAAAGTGGCGTATTTTCGAAACCGTATATTTCGCGCATTTCCTGAATGGCATTGTTTACCAAATTGGTAATGAACAAGCTATCTTTCTGCTTAAGCTGTGCTGCATCTACCTCATTAGGGAAGACGAAGGTAGTTAGCAGTCTGGTATCTGCTGGAGTTCTGTCTGGAAAAACAGAGCTTACCCAAATACTGCCACCTGTAATTTTATGTTCCACAGGTGGGTTTAGCGCACCAAAACCATCGAAATGGTAACTACTGTCTTTCGGCCAAACTGTATGTATGCCTACCATACTCTTGTGCGGTACAGCAGCCATAAGATTGGAAAGACTTGGTTTTAAATGACCTAGTAAACCACTTACAGTTTTTAAACCTGAGGCAAATACAATAGCATCGGCTTCAATGGTTTGTGAAGTATTATCCTGATTAAAAGTAATTTTCCAGCCGCCATCGGAACCAATTGGCTGTATTTCTGTAACCTTAGCGTTACATTCCGTATGGGTAAGTTTACTAGCCAGGGTTTGGGTTAGCGTTTGTAAACCACCATTAAAATTGATAGATTTTTTACGGGCAGTATTGCCTGCGGTGGCTTTCATTGCCTTAATAATGCTACCATACTCTGCCTCCCAAGTCTGTAACTGCGGAAAGGTAAGTCTAGTAAGTAACTCGTGTGGGGTGCAACCATAAATCCCCAAAACAAATGGTG
Organism: Cytophagaceae bacterium; assembly: GCA_027487695.1. Classification (GTDB taxonomy): domain Bacteria; phylum Bacteroidota; class Bacteroidia; order Cytophagales; family Flexibacteraceae; genus JAIYDB01. The sequence goes on from JAIYDB010000096.1 coordinate 17,487, forward strand.
CCAAAGCATAATCAACTACTTCCGAACCAAAGTGCCTTCTACCAAATGCAGCGAGCGTTTCGTTAGGGTCTGGTGTTACGGGTTTTAGCTTTAACTCTTTTAAAACCTTAATCTTAGTTTTTAAGCTAAAGAATCTACTTGTAAGTAAGCGTAAAGGTTTATCGGGCAATTGTCTTAAACGACCAGCTTTAAACACATATCGGTTTTCAGAAACTGCATTAGGATATACTACCTCTTTGGTTAATCCCAGTTCTTCAATGAGTTCAAAAGCAGCTTCATCGGCCAATAAGGTATTGGGAGCACCTTCGTACTGGTAGCCTTCAGGTGTTTTGTGCGTACTTACAAGACCACCTAGCCTATTGCTTGCCTCTAATAATAAATAAGGAATACCCTTTTTTTCTAATTGATAGGCGGTTGCCAATCCAGAGATACCTCCGCCAATAATTACTACCATAGCTTACAGAAATATTTCAAGTAATTGCCTGCAAATAATGCAACTATAACCCTAGTTACTATGATATAACTCAGGTATACACACACTTGTTGCCTATCGTTCTACTGTGGAGAGTGGGAAACTATGCCAAATCTCTGCTCATTTCTCGCTTAATATCGCGTTCCTTAATATCGTCGCGCTTATCGTGGAGCTTTTTACCTTTTGCTACTGCTATTTCTATTTTGCATAAACCTCTATCATTTATAAATAGCTTAAGCGGAATAAGTGTATTACCCTTTTCCTCGGTAGCCTTTTCTAGTTTTCTGAGTTCTACTTTTTTGAGCAGCAATTTCCTATCAGATCTAGGGGCGTGTTGGTAAAAGCTCGCTTGCTCATAGGCCGATATATGCAGGTTTATCACATATAAACCATCGTCTTTAAACTGACAAAAGGCATCGGTAATTTGCACCTTACTTTGGCGAATGCTCTTTATTTCGGTACCTCTAAGCACAATACCAGCTATATAAGTATCCATAATATGGTACTCATACCTCGCTTGTCGGTTATTGATGCTTACAGTACCTTCTATCTTCGCTTTTGCCATTTGTAATTGTTGTATTCCCTCTTAAGTGTCTTTTTCTAGTTGCTTTTAAGTGTTCAAAAACCAAACCAAACCATTGAGGCAATGTGTAATATACGTAATTCGGGGTGCAAAATTGATGAAAAGAATTGAAATAGACTTATTTATTCATCTCTTTATTTCTGAAACCGACTCAGAATTACTCAGGAAAAAACAATTGTACTTGTTTAGGTGCAAACGTTATCGTTTCCAAATGCCCCATAGTTTTTCTATCAGCAGTAATTAAATGCAGGTGTAAATTGGTATCGTGGTGAGTAAAAATAGTCTGGTGCTGTTGTGAATAGAAGCCCAAAATCTCTACTTCTTTGTTTGTAATTTGGTATTGAACAAGTCCTTTATGTGCCTGTTCTGGCGAACTTACTTTGGTTCCTTTTGGTAAATTTACTAAGTGTATAGTAGCCTTTTTTACTTTCGCCTTTAGCTTGAAAAAGGTATTGTGGTTAGGATTTGCTGCTCCAATGGTTTGGTTTAA
>JAIYDB010000089.1 GCA_027487695.1 Cytophagaceae bacterium
CCTGAAAGGACTACAAATTCACTTTGTGAATACCGTAGACGATGTATTGGCTTATGCCCTACTCCCAGAAAAGGTAATGCGCCCGATAGACCTCAGCTACTTAGGCGAGGCAGCAGCAAGCAAAGTATTGCATTAAAAAAGGGGCTTGCGCCCCTTTCATTATATCACTCCTAGTTCCTTGCCTACTTCTGTAAAGGCGGCAATGGCTTTATCTAAATGGTGCCTATCGTGTCCGGCCGACATTTGCACTCTTATGCGTGCCTTGCCTTTCGGTACCACTGGGTAATAGAACCCAATTACATAGATGCCTTTTTCAAGCATCTTCTCAGCAAACTTTTGGGCTAATGGCGCATCGTACAACATAACAGGTACAATGGCGTGCTCGCCTGGCTTAATATCAAAACCTGCAGCAGTCATTTGCTCACGGAAGTAAGCCGTGTTATCTGCTAACTTATCTCTTAAGGCGGTAGATTCAGTTAATAAATCTAATACCGCAATAGAGGCTCCTACTATACTTGGTGCCAGGGTATTACTAAACAAATACGGACGGCTACGCTGACGTAGAATTTCAATAATCTCCTTTCTGCCGCTGGTGAAACCACCACTTGCACCACCAAGGGCTTTGCCTAGGGTACCTGTGATAATATCTAGCTGACCCATAACACCGCAATGTTCGTGCACTCCCCTGCCCGTTTTGCCCATAAAGCCCGTGCTGTGGCACTCATCGCTCATTACAAGGGCATTATATTTTTCGGCCAAAGCACAAATTTTATCTAATTGGGCAATGGTACCATCCATTGAAAATACACCATCTGTAACAATAATACGATGACGTAAGCCTTGGGTTTCTTGCAACTTAGCCTCCAAGTCTTCCATATTATTGTGTGAATAACGGTAGCGTTGCGCCTTACACAAACGCACCCCATCAATAATAGAAGCGTGGTTTAACTCATCAGAAATAATGGCATCCTGCTCGTTAAACAAGGGCTCAAAAACACCACCATTCGCATCGAATGCAGCAGCATATAAAATGGTATCTTCTGTGCCTAGGAACTCGCTAATCTTGCGCTCCAAGGTTTTGTGAATATCCTGCGTACCGCAGATAAAGCGCACACTGCTCATACCAAAACCGTGAGTATCAATTGCATCTTTAGCAGCCTGAACTACAAGCGGATGAGAACTTAAACCCAAGTAATTATTGGCGCAGAAGTTAAGCACATCGCCCCCTTCTAAAGTATTGATTTCAGCACCTTGAGGGGTTGTAATGGTGCGCTCACGCTTAAATAAGCCTTGTTCTTTTATCGATTCAAGTTCTTGTTGAAGAACAGGTTGCAAAGTTCCGTACATACGAAAGGAATAACTATGTGGGTGTATAGGTAATTTATTGTTGCAAGTTAAGGTTTTGGTGGCAAACCTCAGATAGGAATGGAAATTCATTTCAACCAAAAAAATAACCGATGCCATTGCTAGCATCGGTTATTCTGAAATTAAGGTGAAGTAATCTTAATGACCACCACCAGTAATTTTTGCATCGTAATCAATGCCTTGGCGTTTCAGGATACCCATTACGGTTACCGCATAAAACGCTAAGTAAGCAAAGCAAACCACGCCTACTATATAGCTATAATGTATGCCAATGCTTTCAGCTACTGCACCTTGTAGGGTGCTTATGAAACCACCACCACATATCATTAAGATAAGCAATGAACTTCCTTGACCTGTATGCTTGCCTAAGCCAGATACCGCCAATGTAAAAATACAAGGCCATAAGGTACTACAGAATAAACCTACGCTCATAAAGGCAAATACACTCACTATACCATCAGTTAGCATACCTATAACCAAGGCAGAAATACCCATGGCTGCAAAAATCAATAACATACGAGCAGGGTTGCCTTTGCTTAAATAATCGCCTGCAATCAATAATAAGATTACACCAGCATATGGATAGAAATCTGAAAGGTTTTCTGCACCACTATTTACACCTAAGAATACGCCAAATGCTAAGAAAGGCACAATTAGTTTCAATAACTTTTCGGTTGCTGCACTTACACCAAAGGCTCCTACTGCAGCGCTCCAACGACCAATCATTAAACTAGCCCAGTATAAAGAGATATAAGGCGATACAGACTCTTTCGGAATGCCTAGACCTTCGCTCAAATATTGTGGTAGGTTAGATTGTGTTGCCACTTCTACACCTACGTAAACGAAAATACCAATCATACCCAACCAAAGTTGAGGATAAGAGAAAGCTGACTTACGGCTATTATCCTTTAGCGATTCAGATAAATCTGAACTTAAAGTTTCTTCTGTTGCTATTTTATTAGGTACCGATGAAAAGTAAAGAATAGCAGCCACTAAAAGGAAAGCGGCGCCTAATAATAGGTACGGTGCTTTCAAGGTATTCAAATCGGTTTCAGTAGTAGTTGCAGAAGCTGAACCAAAAATGGCATAGCTAATCAAAACAGGACCAATTGTGGTGCCTAAGTTATTGATACCTCCTGCCATTGAAAGGCGTTGGGAGCCAGTAGCAGGATCGCCCATTGAAATGGCCAAAGGGTTAGCGGCAATTTGTTGTAAAGCAAAGCCTAGACCTACTATAAATAGACCCGCAAGCATCAGATTCAAATTAGCAAACTCTGCTGCAGGATAGAACATTAAAGTACCAACTGCAGAAATAGCCAAACCTACAGATATACCCGTTTTATAACCCATTTTACCAAGTAGATCGGTTTTAAGAAGGTTAGATACTCCCATATACAAAAGGGAACCAACAGAGTAGGCTATATAGAAAGCCAATTCCACAAACTGGCTTTGCCCAGCTGATAGGTCGAACTTTTCCTTAAATACAGGGATAAGAATGGAATTACTGGCAGCCACAAAGCCCCAGAAAAAGAAAACAGTTATTAAAGTACCGAACTGTCCCCACTTGGTTTGAACATTACTACTCATTTATTCTTTGAATTAGTTGTTGAATGTAATTTGGTATTGCCTTTGGTTTAGCGTGTATGGTTAAATACGAGTAAAAGCGTGAACTAAGGTTAGCAATCTGCAAATAAAACAACCTTAGCCGAAATAGTACAATAGTACCCTAGTTTTCAGAAGAAAAATATTGATAGCAAGCTAAAAATCTCAATAAAATTTTGAATTTCATTTTAGCACTAAAAACTTGCACAAAAGTAAGTTATTAAAAACTTCACAGTTAATTAACATATTTAATCAATTGAATTTCAATTTATTACATTGAAATATCCTCAAAATCCCCATTCAATCAATTAACAACATAATCACCTTTCTTTAATACTCAGACAACATTACAACCTCACCTTTGTGCTGGAAATAATATTCCAGTATAACAATGAAGAAACTTCTATTCACGGCTGCTGCTACCGTATTAGCGCTTGCCAACTCATTTGCTCAAGGCTTCTTTGAACCTGTGAGCTTCCGTGGTGCCTTCGGTACCGAAAACTGGGCTGCTGGTTGGGCAAATTTCACCCCAAATGCAACTGTTTACCCAGGCGATGCAAACTTTACAGGTCCTGAACCCAATATGGTTGTAGTTACTGGTGATATTACCACCAACACCAACTGGACTGCCGATAACTATTACGTGCTATCAGGCGCAGTAAATGTTATTAACAATGCAACCTTAACAATTGCTCCAGGAACAATTGTACGTGGCGATACTGCTGCTAATAGTGTTGCTTACTTGCTTATTGCCAGAGGCTCTAAAATTATAGCTAATGGAACTGCAAACAATCCTATTGTTATGACTTCTTTAAAGCCAACCGGCGGTAGAGTACGTGGCGATTGGGGTGGTTTATTGATCATGGGTAATGCTAGAACCAATACTTTAGCTAACACTGCGCAAAACCTTTCTGCTGGCGAACGTCAGTATGAAGCCTTACCAAACAACACCAATGCTCGTTATGGTTCAATTGCTGGTAACTTTAACGATAACGATAGCAGCGGTTCTATTTCTTACATGCGTATAGAATATGCTGGTTACGCTTACCAACCAAACCAAGAACTTAACTCTATCACTCTAGGTGGTGTAGGTAGAAGAACAGTAATGCACCATATTATGACATCGTACGGACGTGACGATTCATTCGAATGGTTTGGTGGTACAGTTAACGGCAAATACCTAATTGCTTTCGCTGGAACTGATGATGATTTCGATTGCGATGAAGGTTACCGTGGTAACAACCAATTCGTTTTAGGTGTACGTCACCCACAAGTATTTGAAACGGCTGCAAGCCCAGGTTCAAACGGTTTTGAGCACGATAATAATACTGCTTTAGGAACTGCAACTCAAGTTGTTCCAGGCATTAACGATCCTCAGCCTGCTACTGCACCTACATTCAGTAATGTTACATTGGTAGGACCAATTAAGTCTGGTGCAGCTATGGATACTTTGATTTCAGGTCATAAGTTTACCAATGCTATTACTTTCCGTACCAACGTACAAACTGGTTTATTCAATGCTGTTGTAGGTGGTTATCCATCGGCTTCAATCAACTTCAACCACCCAAATGCCAACATTGCGCCATCTGTGCACGTAAAGGCATTGAACGATTCATTAGTGGTTCGTAACACATTAATCGTTTCTGCTCGTAGAAATTCATTAGTAACGCAAAGCACGCCACCAACTGGTGTAACCTTTACTGCTCGTACTTGGTTCATGACTGGTGGTTTCGGAAACGATACACTAACTTCTGCTGCTACTTATGCTAGTTTAGGTATGGTAAGCCCTACTTTCGGCGGTACAGCTTCAGGTGCTTTTAATGCAATTGACTTTACCGATGCTAACTACAGCTTAAATGCAGGTGCAACACTAGCTTCAGGTGCAAGCTTCACTCACCCACGTTTAGCGAGCAACATTGCTAGCACAGAAACTAAAATTCTTTCTGCTGGTAGCTTAAAGGCATTCCCTAACCCTGCAACTACTGAAGCTATCATCAGCTTTGATTTAAAGAAAGCTGCAAACGTGGCTATCAATGTATCAGATTTAGCTGGTAAGCAAGTTAAAACTGTAAGTGCTACATCTTACAATGCAGGTATTAACAATATTACTCTTGCTACTGCAGGATTAAACAAAGGTTTATACTTAGTAACTGTACTTGTTAACGGTCAGGCTCAAACTATTAAGTTAAGCGTTAAGTAATTCTTAACCATATAATTCCAAAACACCGATAGAAAATTTTCTATCGGTGTTTTTTTGTGCCTAGAAATCGCTAATAATGAGCTGCAATAGTTACAGCATTTTCCTTTAAGGTAGTACAAGGTTCTTAAACCTATCTGCCTCTTGCACATAGCTAACCTCTTTACCTGATTGAGGGTTAAATTCAAAAAAAGGTATCATGGCAATCCTGATACCTTTTTTGTTTTAGTGCTATCCAGATTAATACCTTATTCCACTTCAATCGCATAATAGGCCATCCTACCATCAGGATACATACCTTCTATCAGGTAAGGACTCTTGCTTCCTTTCATGAGGCGTTCTACATCGGCGGGTTTGTTCACTGGCTTCTTATCCATCTTTAGGATGATAAAGCCTTCACCCACTTCTGCCTTTGCTAAAGGAGAACCATCTATAACCTTAACTACTTTGGCACCACCTCTTACATCGTAATTGTCCAGTTCCTCTGTACTTAAAGGTGCTAAAACTGCCCCTAAAGCTGGTAGCTTCAATCCTCCAGATACGCCACCATTACTAGATAAATCGCCATTACGGGCACGTAGTTGTACGCTAACCACTTGGGTTTTACCATCCCTAATAAACTTAACCTTTACTTTATCTGCTGGACGGAAACGGCTAACATATTCAACTAGCTCATTAGCACTGTTTACTTCATAGCCATTTACATCTAAAATAACATCGCCCAATCGTAAGCCTGCCTTTTCAGCACCACTACCAGGAACAACACCACCCACATACACCCCTTTAATAGATGGCAACCGCTTCTCTTTGGCAAAGTTGGCAGTTATCTCATTGATATTTACACCCATAAGACCACGTTGCACATCGCCATACTTTTTAAGGTCATTGAATACTTTTATTACAATGGTAGCAGGCACCGCAAAAGAATAACCTACATAGGCCCCAGTATTACTTGCAATTACAGTGTTAATACCTACCAATTCACCTTTCAGGTTAACTAATGCACCACCACTATTACCAGGGTTTACGGCAGCATCGGTTTGGATATAGCTTTCAATGCCTGGTTCATTAGGCATATTAATAGCTCTGATAAACCTAGATTTTGCACTAACAATACCAGCAGTTACGGTGCTAGTTAAATCAAACGGATTGCCTACCGCAAGCACCCATTCCCCTACTTGCAACTTATCCGAATTGCCAATTTGCATATAGGGTAAACCTTGGGCTTCAATCTTAATTAAGGCCAAATCAGTCAATGGATCCGTACCAATTACCTTACCTGTAAAAGAACGCTTATCAATTGTAACTACTGCAATTTCTGTGGCATCGTCTATTACGTGGTTATTGGTGATGATATACCCATCGGGACTTATAATAACGCCCGAACCGCTACTCTCCCCTTGTCTATAACTATCAGGAATAGGAAAATCGTGGAAGAAATCATCTTCCCCACCTTGCTTCACCTTTATTTTACTATTGATATATACCACCGAACTCTTTGCAAAGTTGGCGGCCGCCAAAAAGTTAAGTCCTTCAGGAACTTTAAACGAAGTATCGGTTAAAAATGAATAGTTACCACCGCCTTGCACATTATAAGTAACAGGGGCGTTATCGGTTCCAAGCTTACTGCCTAAGAAACCAGCAAGCAAAGCAAGTACAACGGTTATTACTAAAAAACTAACAGAATATCGCTTATTCATAATCGGGTGGTAACTGTATTGGAATATGCCAATAAAACAATAAACGCTCTATTTACATAAAGCGTTTATTTATTTTCAATAAATAGTTGGTTTAAGACCTACTAGTATAGTTTCACGTTCTGCAAAGAGCCGTTTGTAAGAGAAATAGCGTTGCTGGGCGATATTATTGTTTGAGAAAAACTATATCGAGCAGTCAATGTCTTGGCATCGGTATCGTACTTTGTTATCTCTAACTCTCCATTTACAGTAGCCGTTTCAGGATTAAATGTAACTCGGAGTGTTTCATAATCTCCAAAATAGGCAACAGCACCTTTTCCTTGAAAACCAACAGTATTTCTATCGTATCTGATAGGGTGCACACCAAGAACTCTATTTCCGGTAGGCAATTTAATAGCGAAGTACACCATCATAGAATCGCCTCTGAAATCACCAATACCTCTAATATATAAAGTATCATTACTAATGGTGGCCGCCGTGCCTTTTACAAAAGGAGCTAAACCTCTAGCACTGCCAGCAACAAAGTTCTTTGAAGAAACAAAAGCTGTCCTTGGCACGCTAATACCCTCTATAGTAGCGGTAATTAAATTTTGGTTCTGGTTATTTCCGCTATTTCCATTGTTGTTTCCTGAATCATTATCGTTAGAACAGGCAACAAAAGAAATACCAAGTGCGGAAACCAAAATTCCAAATAAATACTTTTTCATAAATGTAGTTTAAAAGCAAACTATCAAATCAAGTGCCAAATAAATATTAACAACTCGATGAAGACTAAAATCTGCTTTAAGACTTATTGAATAGTGATTTGATTGAAACGGCCTTCGGTAATGTTGTAAGCAGGATTCCCAGATTGGTTCCAAGAGAAGGTACCATTTACTGTATTTGTAGTAGTATCGTGCTTAGTAATCTTTATAGAACCATTAGCCCCTAAACTAGCTAAGGCTAACAAAGATAGCGGATTGCTGAAGTCTATGTTTCTAAAAGTTCTTGGAGAACCGAAAAGCGCCAAACTAGAAAGGGCAGATAAATCTGGAGTTCCACCTCCTAAAACGCCTAATAAAGATGATGCACTAAAGGCAACAGGATATTCTCCTACCAAATTACCTGTATTTGTAATACGAGTAAGTAATACAAAGAAGGTAGTATCAGCACCTTTTACTTGAACACCAGTAAGCACTAATGTATTACCACCTTGAATAGTAATGCCAGCAGATGGAAGTGGAAATCCAAAAAGGTTTATAGGAGTATCGGCATTTGAGGTCCATTCGATACCATTATGCTTTAAAGCAATTGAACGAACTGGAATCTGTTCCTCTGGTGGAACGTTAGGTGCAGGATCAGCATCCTTTTTACAAGAACTTAGTACCAAGCCTGAAAACAACAAACAGGCAAAAAGCAATCGAGAAATAGACTTCATAGAACGAGGTGTAAGTAAAAGAACATGATTAATTGATTTGTAGTCTAAAAAAGCTTCCCTTAGCTATGTTAGTTTTAAAACCAGCATAGCCTTGAACAAACTCAAATCGACCATTTACAGTACCACTAACACGGTTGGTAATGGTTACCTTACCCGTAGAAGTAAATCCAACTATACCTATTGGGTTTGGGTAGGTAAGCTGTACAGCACTTAGCCCCCAAACACCGTAATTTCTAAAGCCATTTAACTGGCTACTTTCTGTAATTTCAATAGGGTATTCACCTCTTATATCTGAACCAGCTTTTAAGTTTACCAACATTTGAATACGTTGATATGATCCGCGGAAATCGGCTATCCCAACAATTAAAAGGGACTTACCATTATTTACTAAGAAAGCAGAGGTACCATATTTGTTCGTTGTATCTGTATTCAATGGAGCCTTTTCTGAAACGAAAGTAGATCCATCAATTGTGGCAACAACCGTATTGGCAGTTTGTGTACCGTAGTTATCATCATAAGTAACAATACTTAATACTTCTGATTTTGAACAACCAGAAATAGTAATTATTGTAATAAATAAAGTGAGCAACCACGTAGGTTTAAACTTCATATCTGTGTTTAGGAAAATTAAAACATAAATATATAGAAAAGTAGTCAAAAAAAAAGACCTCACTATTGTGAGGCCTTAATTTTCATAGGGTTAACCTATTAATATTCGTATAACTCGTTCTCTTTGCTTACTAACAAATACTCCAAGTTCTGTGAAGCTAACAAGATACTCTTATCGCCACCTTTTGAGTAAGCACTAATTGCATCAATAGCATCGCCAGTAGGGTTATCTAACATGATTTTAGTGATGCGGCTACAGAACAAACGTAAGTGTAGGGCATCAGAAAAACGCTTGTCTTCTGCATTGTTAGCTGGGTTCTTCCAGGTAGCTTGAGGCTTAGAATTTAAGAAGTTCACCAAATCCTTGTAACGAACAACTGCAAGAGTACGATCGAAAGGAGGAATAGCGTCTGCAAATGCATTCTGAGGAATGAATAAACGTACACTGTGAATATCGTGACGAGTTTGAGAACGCTGACGGTCAAAAACCAAATCTTCAGTGAAGTAAACTTGAGCTAATTGCTCAGGCTTAAGAATCACGATTGAAGCAGGATCTAAAGGATCCATCAACTTATTCAATTCGCCTAAGATATACTTCTTAGAAACTTGCTTCTCTAATGAATCGTTGAAACCAATCAATTCGCCAGCCTTTAAACCATCTAAGATGAAACGAGTAAACTCAGAACCTTTATTAAAGAAAGGTTGGTTACACTTTTCGTTAAAATCGATAATCCTAGTAGTACGCATCCTGTACATAATTCTAGACTTATGCATATTAAGTGTAGATAGCGGGTTGTAACCAGTGCTATTGTACTCAATAGAATCGTAAGAAAGTGTACGAAGAGGCTCATCTACTTCAACAGGTGCTGCTGGAGCCGTAGGTTCAGTAGGAGTAGTGTTCTGAGAAGCAACCTTTGTAGGCTTCTTCTTCTTTTTCTTTTGGGCATAAGTTGGTTGCATAGCACCGAATACGCCTAAAGCAAATACAAGAACTAAAATCAGGGACTTTTTCATAACACCTGTGGGTACTATCTAAATTAATCGTTGATACTAATTGAACGAGTTGCAATAGCTGCCGGAATTGGCACTTCTATTTTCTCGCCACGGAAATTGGTACGGTAAAGTTTCTTAATTTCAATAACCAGACGGTCGCCAGAAGAAACGTTCATAGACGACATACGGATACTGTTTGAAGTTAACTTTTGGCTAAACTTAGCAGTTTTACCTCTACCTACAGTAACTTCCATTTCACCAATGGTGTAGTTAGCTTCTTTAGGAAGGAAAGTTGCGAAACCTTCATCAGGCTTAATTTCTAAGTTTACGTACGGGGTATTAGACTTAATACCTGTTTTATCGTTCACTGGACCAGATGGAGTTTTCAAAGAGAAAGCTGGTAATGGCACCGGACGAACTTTAAATGTAACGTTGTCAATTTTAGTTCCGCTAGAACTTACACCAATTGTAACATCGGCACGAGTTTTAGGTACTACAATTACTTGACCACGTTGAGCGCCATTAATTAATGGAGCATTACAAGTAAATGAAGGCTTGTAGTTAGCACCTAATGAAGGAACCATAATTACAAGTTCATTACCGCAGTTTTCGTAAAGGGCAGATACCGCAGCAGCCTTAACTTCAACAGTTGGCTTAGCTACCAAATACTCACCAGTTACGGTTTGTTCTTCGATACCACCAGCTGGAGTAGGAACTTTTACAGATGCAGTCCAAGTTGCCTTAGCGAAACCATCTTTATCATAGTTACCACCAGCAGCTTTGAATTTAATAGGCGCATAACCTTCATCATCAACTGCAATCTTAGAACCACGGAATGTTACATCCGGACGTAAGCTTTTGTTTTTTGCAGTTAAGAAGATTTTTGCTTCATAATCAGTTCCCGCAGCAACAACTGATGATACAGCTGAATAATCGGCAGAAATTTTATCTACCTTAATAGTAGCTGCTTCAGGGTCAATTGAACTTAAGATCAAAGATTCATAGTTAGCAATTCTGCTTTGCGTTTCCGCCAATACAGCCATTGCACCTACCAGTGGAGTTTGACCAAAAGTAAGGTTTGGATAATCCTTAATATTTTGTTCAGAGTTCTCCTTGAAAATAGGGTGATCTTTACCATCATAAGCTAAAGGCTGCAATTGCTTCTTATCGAAGTTAGCAGGAGCTAATTTCAAAAGTTCAGCATAGTATGCATCTAACTTTTTCTTTAACTCATAACCTTTACCATTGCTGGTTGGCCCGATTAGCATTTCAGCAACAGCGTGATCTTCTTTAGCACCTTGGTATAAACCACCGTGCGATTCATCTCTACCGCCTGTTTCTTCAACTAATCTTACTTTAATATCCTCAATGTACTTTAACATCTCTTCGGAGATTTTACGTACCTGAGCAGCTGTTACAGCCATTTTCTTAGCGTCGTCTGTATCTCTTGCCTTAGCAGTAGCTTCGATTTTGGCTAATTGAGCTTTATTACGTTTTACAGTTTCGCTATTTGCGGTATTCAGCGATTGCTCTAAGAAGAAGAATTTCTCCATAATTGAATCTGATACCTGGATTGCTAGCAAGGCTAACAATACTAAGTACATAAGACCAATGAGTCGCTGACGCGGGGTTTCCTTACCTCCAGCCATCTATGTTCAGTATTTAAAATTAACGTTGAATTTTAGGAATGGGGTAATATTACTTAGCAGCGGTAGTACCACGCATAGCAGTTAACATGCTACCGTAAACGTTGTTTAAGCTAGTTAAGTTCTGGCTTAATTTACCCATTTCGGTACGGAAAGTTTGTGATTCAGCACTTGCAGCAGTCATAGACTCCATAGCCTTGCTAATTGAACCATAGAATGAGTTCATAGCCTTTAAGTGGTTGTTCACATCCTTTAGTTCGCTATCGTAAACCGCATTTAATGCACCTAAGTTCTTAGTGATAGCCTGCACTTGAGTATGATAAGCTTTAGCATCGTTAGCTGCACCGCTCATTTCGTTCATTGCAGATACAGTAGTACCGTAAGCCTTATTGATTTCTGATAATTGACCAGAAGCAGCTTTAACGTTCTTTGCATACTCTTGAGTTGCAACAGTAGCGTTTGAAATATCGCCAATCTTACCTACAGTTTCAGTTAGGTTGTTCATACCTCTACCTAACTTTTCAACCAATTGCTGATCGATTTTAGCTTTTTCAAGCATATCATTAACCTTATTTACTACAGAACCTTTTTCACCTGGAGCTTCCTCAGGAACGTAGTCTGGAGCTAATTGAGGATATACTAATGACCAATCCGGATCTTCGTGAACTGGAGCGAATGCGAACATTGAGAAAAGCACAGCTTCAATAGTCATACCTACAATAAGTAGGATACCTGCACCAGGATAGTGTTGGATTTTGAAAAGTGCACCTAAAATTACAACTGAAGCACCTACACCAGTAATTACCGGAGCAATGTTAGTGTAGAAATTGTCTTTGAAAGTCTTTTTTTTACGAGACATGGCTTTAAATAAGTTGGGAGTGGGATAATGATTTGAGGGTTACAGAAAGATTTATGTTCGGGGTATCGGGGTTCTAAAGAATATTAAAACTCGTCGCCAGAACTACGGCCAAGGTAGATCATTGCACAACGGAATCCTACAAAAGAACGTGCAGTATCCTGGTACTCGTAAGTTCTTGTGCCAGTTTGCAGATAATAGCTGATATCTTTCCAGCTACCACCGCGCACAACCTTGCGAGGTTCAGAATCTTTGTTGTAGGTTGGGTTCATATCCCATACCGTTGGAAATGCTGCCTCGAAGAACGCATCTTCGCACCACTCTGAAACGTTACCGCTCATATCATATAAACCGTAATCGTTGGCAAAGAAGGAATAGGCTGGAGCAGTGTAACTGAAACCATCATCGTAATAGTTACCTCTGCCAGGTTTAAAGTTTGCTAACAAACATCCTTTTGTATTACGGATGTAAGGTCCACCCCAAGGATAAGGACTTAAGTCTCTTCCACCACGAGCTGCGTATTCCCACTCAGCTTCTGATGGTAAACGGAAGTTCGGCATACCGAATTCGCCGTTGTTAGCACGGGTTTTATTTAGGAAACCAGTTCTCCACTTACAGAAAAGTTTTGCTTGCTTCCAGTTTACACCTACTACAGGATAATCGTCAAAAGCCGGGTGCATGTAATAGTACTGCATAAGCGGATCGCCCATGTGGTATGTAAAGTCACGCATCCATACTACCGTATCTGGTAAGTATTTTTTAGTGGCTATGATATTTATCTCTTCTTGAGATAAACGACCAATGCCAGCGGTATCAGCAGCATCCATAGCTACTTGATATTGGCGGTATTCATTATTGGTGATTTCAGAATCATCCATATAGAAACCACCAATGGTTACCTGCTTATTGAAGTTGATTTGCGTTGCTGGAACATCTTCGTCAGATTGTCCCATGTGGAATGTTCCACCTGGTACAGTAACCATACCATATGGTTCAACCTGTAACCAGCCTTCGCGGTCTTCAACTCCGATGAGCTCGCCATCGATTTCTTTTGTGCCTACACCGCAGCTCTGCAGAACCACAGTTCCAGCAATCAGTGCACACCAGGCAAGTTTGCCAGCAAGATTGTGCTTATTCATAACACCGTGTACTATTGAAGTAAAGAAAGAGTTTGTTCGGGGGGTAGTAAATTTTGCGAACAAAAGTAGATAAAGGAATTGTGTATTCAATACTTTAGGAAGTAAATAATTTTGTGCAAGCTAAGAAAGCTTTGATTATGAATCACTATTCTCTGCTAATCATAACAGAAAAATAATGCGTTTAAAGCTTAATTCAAGGTTTTCTATCTTCTATAACGAGGACTTCTGATAAACGGACGAACAGTTTTAGTTACGGAAGGTAATACGTATGACAATGAAATTTCATGAGAAGTAGGCGCTAATGCATCAGCATTAGGAAGAACGGCATCAAAGGAGTATGCCACACGCATTGCATTATTCTTAAGGAAGCATATACCAGCTATTATCCCTACATCACTAACTGTGTACTTTGTAACGTCGCCACTCAATGCAGTATTGTATGAGGCAACGCCACTTCTGAAATTAATTCCACCAAAGTACTGATCTTTAAAAGTAACCAAGCCACCAATATCAAATTTAGAAACATCTTTAAAATCGGTAGTAATCAAAGCTGAAGGGGTTGCCTTTAACTCATCATTAATTTGAATAGTATAACCACCAGTTAAATAGGTAGTTCTGCGTAGTTGAAAAGTATTAGATGCACCAAGGTTAAATGAGGCTTCGTTTAATCTGGTCATACTTAAACCTAAGTAATAATTTTCAGCGGTGTACCATGCACCAAAGCCTAAATCAATATTACTATTAGATTCTGTTCCATTACGAAGATTAGGATCGTTTTCAAATGGGATTAAAACAGAGTAATCTAATACTCTTGAAAAATAACCGCCGCGTAAACCAACAGATAGCTTACCTGAACCTAACATAATATGATGAGCTAGGTTAACTTGAATTTCTGTACTACGAACTGGGCCAATTTTATCGTTTACAAAATGCACACCTAAACCACTTTTAAATTTTGGTAGTGGCAAAGCAAACGTAATAAGTTGGGTATTTTGTTCACCACCTACATCTCTAGTAGCTGAGTAACCATAGTATTGCGTTCGCTGCAAAGCAGAAAAACGGGTATTGTTATCAGCACCAGCATAAGCAGGGTTAAAAAACAATCCGTTTAACATATACTGTGTGAACTGAGCTTCTTGCTGGGCAGAAACCTTGCTGATAAAACAGCTTGTGAACAGTAATACTGTGAGTAAGATTTTTCTCATTTTAACTACAGAGAAGGAGATTCAAATAAAGCAGTTGGGTAAAGGTATGCAGTTTTACAGTTTTCCAAAAACATTCTGAAACATTTTTAGTGCAAAACACCTTATTTTCTTTCAATTGTAGCTGAATGTGCCAAATTTACTTGGCTTTGTTTACTTGTTGAATGTAAACTTCTAGGGCGCCTGTCATACTTGGTGCATTTGGCATAGGCGCTTGAATATCAAGTAATAAACCAGCATCTATTACTGCCTTAGCCGTGGTAGGACCAAATGCAGCTATCCTAGTTCCGTTTTGCTCAAAGTCTGGAAAGTTAGTTAACAAACTATCTACACCACTTGGAGAAAAAAATGCAAGAACATCGTACTTTACCTCTTTAAGGTCACTTAAATCGCTATGTACAGTCTGATACATCACCGATTCTTTCCAGGTGTAACTGTTTTTCTCGAAGAAATCTGGGATCTCTGGAGTTCTTATATTAGAACAAGGGAATAAGTACTTTTCAGTTTTGTGCTTCTTAAGTACTTCAATTAAATCTTGGGCCGATTTAGCACCAACAAATAATTTGCGCTTACGTATGGTGATATATTTCTGCAGATAGTTAGCAGTTCCTTCACTTACGCAGAAGTATTTCATTTCAGCAGGCATTTCCTGCTTCATTTCCTTACAAATACGGAAAAAATGATCAACTGCATGTTTGCTGGTAAGCACAATAGCAGTGTAATCGAGTATATTAATCTTTTGTTTTCTGAATTCTTTACCTTCAACGCCTTGCACCTCAATAAATGAGCGAAAATCTACCTTCACATCGAATTTGTTTTCGAGTGTGGCATAAGGATTATTTGCCTCCGGTGGCCTAGATTGTGTAATAAGTATACTTGATACTTTCTTAGCACGATTTACAGTAGGGTCGGCAGCATTGCTTGCAACTTTGCTCATAATTATAGAAACTTCACTCTTAAAGTGCTCCTGCTATTGCCTGATAATCTAGTACTTGTCTAATCACCAGCAGCATCGGCAGAATTTCGGTGGCGCAAAGGTAAGAAAAAAGATAGATACGCTGAAAGCTTCCCCACTCCGATAACAAAATTGCTACCTTAATACCGCGCATTACAAACAAGACTAAAATTAAAATTTCAATCCCAATTATAAAATCAGAGGTAGAAAATAGCCCTGCTCCAAAGGTGAGTAAACCCAAAATTAATACGCCTATACCTAACCAAGTTGTAAACCTGAGTAGCTCATACAAGTGTACTTCACTTAGTTTATTCAAACTAAAAAGTGCCGTTGTACCGTTGATAAGGGCAAATTTCACTAAAATATACCCTAAACCAATAAGTATAAAATTGATTAACAAAATTAGCCTATCAAGTCCTAAATCATTAATATAGGGTAAGCCTTGGAATAACTTTGGCAGCAAAGTTTGTTCAGCTGCAAGCCAAGTCATAAAGCTAATTACCAAAACATTCACAAGTAAAAGAATTACTGTAAATGAGTTATTTATGCGGTGCGTACTGCTACCGTAAATCTCAATCTCAGAGCTAAAGTAGCTGTTTAAATAAAATATAGGAAAAAACTGACTAGGGTTAAAGTTTTTTAAAGCCACATAGAGTCCTATTAAAAGTAGCACAAAAACTATCCCTCCTTCATCTAGTAAGAAATCTGGTATTGGGCTTGCAACCTTATTTTTAAAAACCGGCTTTGCTATGCCACCTTCAGCTTCAACTGGCATAATCACTTTGCTATTTACAAGCCAAGCCTTATTAAATGGCAATAGTCCCTTGGGCTGGTAGAAGGTTATAAACAGCTTCCTGGTTTTTTCTGCTTCTGCAATCTTACCAAGATTTATACAGGACACACCTCTGCCATCAAACTCATAAAAGAGCTTATTATTAATATAAACACAAAGATTTGGGTAGGTGGGGAACTGCAACAAATACCTTTCAGATAGGGCATCGGTCCAAGCGCTAATATTGGTTGTGCTTGGGTAGCCGGCAAAATAATAAGGCACAAAATCGTCGTACTTATTATCAAATACCAACCATCTATTACTTAGGCTGGCAATAAACTTACCACTATCAGATGGCTCAGCTTTAAAATCGGGTAACTGGTTTGTTTTGGCAAACAGAGCTTCAACTTGCCCACAAAAGCAAATTAAAAACAATACAAACTTCAGATTTTTAAGCATTTAGGCAAGCCTAATTAATACAAAGTAAATTTCCTTACAAACCTATACTTTGCTTATGGTTTACATGGGTAGCCTGCATAATGTGTTGCTTGGCTAAATTATTAGCCTCGGCTCTTTTCTTGTTGCGCTTATCTAAATACTCTAATAAAAAGAACGATAACAAGAAGAAACCAACCAATAAGCCTACTAATATATTACTACCAGCATTTCTGAAAAGCACTACTACGCCAGCAATTGCCAAGTTTACTAATACCAAGGTAATTACAGTTTGTAATTGGGTAAGTCCTGCCTTTGTTAATATATGGTGTACGTGGTTTTTATCTGGTGCAAATGGCGATGTGCCTCTCATGATACGTACAGAGAACACCCTAATGGTATCGAAAACTGGCACACTAAGCACCGCTAAAGCAATAGCAGGGGCAGAATCAGTTGCTTTCATTTCCATAAACCTGATAGCTAATACAGATACTAAGAACCCACAAACTAAGGAGCCAGTATCGCCCATGAATATAATAGCCTTGGTAATGTTATAACGTAAGAAGCCAACCACAGCACCCATTAAAGCGATAGCTAAACTAGCTTCAGCATAATGACCTAGTGTAAAGAAGTAAACTCCAAAAACAGCACAAATGGTAGAGATGATTGAACCAGCCAAACCATCTAAACCATCAATCAGATTAATAGCATTGGTAATACCAATAATAGCAAGGAAACTAAAACCGTAACTAATACCTACTGGTATTTCATGAATAAACAAGAAGCCTTGGAAATTGGTAATGCGCACATCGCCCATAAAAACAACTATACTGGCAGATATAACTTGTACAAAAAACTTTTTAGCGGCTGAAATACTTACTACATCGTCTTTCATGCCAATGAAAAATAGCAACAATGAACCAGCTAAAATTTCTTGAATGGTATTGGTAATAGTGCCGAATACTGTAATAGCTGAAACAAAACCTGCAAAAACCGCCAAACCACCTAATCTTGGTGTTAGCGAAACGTGCATAGTTCTATGATTAGGCTCATCTAGTAAATTTTTGAGGTGAGCCACATGAATTATTGAAGGTATTGCAAATACCGAAATGGTAAATGCCCATAAGAACGTTAGAAATAAATTTACCTGCTGCGGATTCATAGAAACGTAATAACAGTGAAATAATCAGATGAGCTGGCTGTTAACCACGGAAGGAGGTAGTAGGTACAGGTATTAGTATTAGTTCTTTTTGGTAAGCCAAAGGTAAGTCTTACAATGTTATGTTAAAGTCAAATAATGGCTAAATCAGATAAAATCTGAGGTTTTGCCATTAAAACCTACCGCTTATCCCGAAATGAACCACCGCTGTTCTCACTGAAAACGGGCTTTCATTATTTCTGCCAAAGGCGTAGGCCAGATTAAATATACCATTACGGGTACCAAATCTTAATGCCAATCCTAAAGCAGTAGGATAATCTATTGTTTCACTAGCTAAAAGAAATCTTTGCATAATGGCTTGTTCTGCAAACAAACTAATACTGCTGTTTTCATCTAAATAGTAAAACCATTCGGTAGTACCTACTGCATACTTACTTGTGAAAAACAAGTTTTCTGCAAATCCACGCATGGTTTGCATTCCGCCCAACCGCAATAATTCATTGCGTTGAAGCGTTTCGTTCCAAAGTGCGCTGAGCTGGAACTTTACCAATAACGAGGATTTTGAGCTTGTGGGAATGTAGCTACTCTGCAAAATTTTCAAAAGCGCTTGCGGCGTTTTAGATGCAGATGTAGTGGTTTGTGAGGTAGAATCTGGCGAGGAATTTAGAATCTGTTTTTGACCTAGGCCAAACTCCGATTTCAAATATATACCTTTCTTAGGTGAAAAGTAATCTGACAAACTATTAATTTCTACCACCGACCCTAATTCTAAGTAAGATGTACTAGCTAAATTATTCAGATTTTGTGAAGTTGTTTCCTTGTTTTGAAGCAGGACAGCACTCCGATTATCTCTAATGTATAAGCCTGCTTTTGCTCCATTTTCAAATTGATATAGGAACGCCGCTTTCAATGCCCGATTAAAGAAAGTGCTATCCTCTTTCAGTAATTGTACATTGGTTTGAAGTTCCCAATGCGTACCCAAAAAAACGGGATGTATATATTCAGCCAATAATTTTAGGCTTCCCGGTCTTGTGCTACGCCATTGTAAATCAAGCACTTTGCCTGATTTAAATAAGTTTACTAGCTTCAGATTTATTTCGCCATTCAGAATGAGCTTGCCTTGTTGGCTTTCGTTTGGTAAGAAACCAATTACCCCATCGGCAGTATTTACTTTCCTATATTTTAACTGCAATTGAGGGCTTACCTTCTTTCCCGAAAAGCCAAAAACAATATCAGATTGTAGCTGTAAGTATGGTATTGTTCGTAACACATACCCTGCCCTTGCAGCTTGTTTTGGATTGTAAGTTTCTCCGCATTTTAAATGTAAATATTTCGCTAAAAATTTTCCTTTTATCGGGATTTCAGAAGCAAAAGTAAGGGTGTCCCAAATAAACAATGGTCCGCGTGTTACTTTAAAATACAATGCATAACCTTCCGTAAGTTTTACAACTAATGGCTCAACCTTAGCAAAAGGATAGCCTGCCTCATCTGAATACTGTATTAACAAGGCAGCAATCTTGCTGTACGCAGAATCTGCAATTGCCCTATTAATAGACCTTCTCTGATTAAAAGTGAGCAAAACAGAGTCAGGAACTACTACCTTACTAAAGTGTTCCGATTTAAGAATCGGAAAATAAGTATATGAAATTTGCCCATAAGCCATCTTGTTGCCTGTGAACAAGCAAACAATTAAAGACAAATACAGGTAAACCCATTTTAATTGAAACATTCGCTACTTAAAACACTATAAAACTGTATAATTGCGAAGTGCAAAACAAATACCATTTACGCTATGCAAATTATTAAAGGACCAACACCTCTGTTACAAAGCAACTTTGCCATAGTTACAGCAGGTACTTTTGATGGTTTGCACCTTGGGCACAGGAAAATTATTGAGCGTTTGGTGCAGCTTGCACAAGAATACAAAGGCGAAAGTACACTAATTACTTACGACCCGCACCCACGTTTGGTTTTACAACCAGAATACAAAGAACTGCGATACCTAACTACGTTAGATGAAAAAATAGCCTTACTAGAAAGCACTGGCTTACAACGATTGGTTATTATCCCCTTTACTATCGAGTTTTCAGAGTTAAGTAGTTTAGATTTTATCAACCAAATTTTGATTGGTAAGCTACAAACCAAGAAATTGGTCATAGGCTACGACCATAGGTTTGGCAAAAACCGTGAGGGAGGCTTTGATTACTTGAAGGCTAATGGTGCAAACTTTGGCTTTACAGTAGAAGAAATTAGTCGTGCCGATATCGATGATGCAGGCATAAGTAGTACAAGGATACGTAAGGCACTTTTGGAGGGTGATGTAACTATGGCTGCTAAAACACTTGGTAGAAATTATAGCCTTAGCGGAACCGTTGTGGAAGGCAGACAATTAGGGAGAACACTTGGATATCCTACGGCTAATATTGTGGTGGACGACCCTTTTAAATTAATCCCTGCGGATGGCGTTTATGCCAACTATACCTACTTACCTGATGGCAGGAAAGTACCTTCTATTATGAGTATAGGGACTAATCCAACCGTAAATGGAGAAACCAGAACAGTTGAAGCCCATCTTTTAGACTTTAACGAAACATTGTACGCCCAAAAAATTACAGTGGAATTTACCCATCGCCTTAGAGGAATGGTAAAATTCAACGGTTTAGAGGAATTGAAAGCCGCCATGGCAGCCGATGAACAAAAAGCGAGGGCACTTTTTAAGGCGGAAGGGTAAATATTAGGTGGTTAACTGAAAAACATCTGAAACAACTGTTTACAGAATAACGGTCGCTATTAGCTAAAACTTACCTTCCATTCCACATTTTACCCTTATTTTTGGTTGCAATGAGCAAGAAAGACCAAAACAACCGTATTGGTGTGGTGTACAGCACCGATCCTAACTTTCAATATCAGACTGAAGGGGCGAAGGAAGCTACTACCCTACCCGCTAATCAGCAAAAATTATATGTGCAGCTGGATAAAAAGCAAAGGGCTGGCAAGCAAGTAAGTTTGGTTACTGGTTTTGTAGGATCAGATTTTGACTTGGCTGTTTTAGGCAAACTCCTAAAAACGAAATGCGGCGTTGGTGGCACTGTAAAAGATGGCGAAATCATTATCCAAGGCGATTTTCGAACTAAAATACAAGAAGCCCTCCTTAAGGAAGGTTATAAAGTAGTCCTTAAATAATGGATAAGGATATACTAAACCTGAGTATTGTGCAAGCCAATACTGTTCAATCTGATGTTGTGGGTAACCTAGCTCACTTAGAAGAAATACTAGAACAGGATTGCTCACCAGAATCAGATATTATAGTCTTGCCTGAAATGTTTAATA
Source organism: Cytophagaceae bacterium (assembly GCA_027487695.1). Taxonomy (GTDB): domain Bacteria; phylum Bacteroidota; class Bacteroidia; order Cytophagales; family Flexibacteraceae; genus JAIYDB01. The sequence continues at coordinate 21,375 of JAIYDB010000089.1, forward strand.
CTGGCTTTCAGGTAGAGCCTCAGAAATATGCCGAGGCAATGGGTTTGCAAACCTCCCGTTGGCTAAAGTTGCAAGCTGCTAGGCTAAACAAAGCCATTTGCGGAACTTTTGCAGTTGCAGAAAACGGCAAACATTACAACCGTTTTATCTTTCAATTGCCTAATGGGCAGTATTTCCAATACGACAAACACCATCTTTTCATCTATGGAAAAGAAGGTGAAGTTTATACCGCAGGTCAGGAAAAAATAATCATCAATTACTTAGGTTGGAACATAAGACCAGCTATTTGTTACGAAGTACGCTTTCCAGAATGGTGCCGAAATACAAAAGATTTAGAATACGATTTACTACTAGTTTGTGCCAATTGGCCATCTGTAAGAAGCAATGCTTGGCGTAACCTATTGCCTGCCAGAGCAATAGAAAACAGCAGTTATTTAGTTGCTGTTAATCGTACAGGTCCAGATGGTAGCGGCATAACTTATAACGGTGGCTCTGCTGCCTACAATCCAGAGGGCGTTGCTTTGGTAAACCCAACTTTAGAAAATGAAACCGTTTTGGAAGTTACCTTAAGTAAAACACACCTCAACAACTATCGAACCCAATTCAAGGTGCATACCGACTGGGAAATTTAGCTTCATAATAAAGAAATAAATTACTTGTAACTTCGAAAATAAGCTAATCTGCCTATATTTGCACCATATATTAAAAGCCTTATGAAAGCACGTATTATCATTGCTCTAGCTGTTATAACATTGGCCGCTGGTTGTTCATCATACCGCACTTGCGCTACTTACGCTAAAGATACTACCCCAGTTAAGGCAGTATCAACCGTACAGAAGCCTGCCTAATTATACCAATTGGTATAAGCAAAAACAGCCGCATCTGAAAAGGTGGGGCATTCTTTGTTTATAGGCACAATATATTTGTAGGTAAAATCAAATGTTATTTTGCAGGACACTTCAAATAAATATGTTACCTACTCATTAATAGCCTTTATATTTTTTATTGGGGCAATATTTCCCTATGGTGGCTTTGCCCAAAATATTGCAAAACTGGGTAGTAAGACTGGTAACCAGCGTTGTAAATTTGTTTACAAGAAAACCGCTCAATCCTTAGATTCATTCCTGATTGCTCCGAATAGTGTTTTCTTTCCAGCAAGTGAACCTAATTCAGCCTTTCCATTTTTTGATTACCAAACCCAATCATTGTATTGGCCAGATAGTATTGCAATTGATTCAATACAGATTTGCTATACCATTGTACCTGAACTTAAAAAAGTAACCTACCTCCGTAACTTAGAAAGCTATGAGGGTTTGCGTTTCTATATGGACCAGCCTGAAGTAATTGCACCCACACTTACTAGTCAGGAATTATTTTCTACGCCTAAACTGAACAAATCAGGTTCTATAACTCGTGGGATAAGCTTCGGAAATACACAAAATGCTTTTGTAAACAGCCAGCTAAACTTACAAATGCAGGGCATGCTTTCAGACGATATTAAACTAACGGCTGTAATTAACGACCAACAAGTTCCTTACCAACCAGAAGGTAATACCCAAAATATCAGAGAGTTTGACCGTGTTTATATCCAGCTAGAGCACAAAAAGGCAAACCTCATTGCGGGCGATGTGGTACTAGCATCTGCCCCTGAAAGTCATTTCTTGCGGTATTACAAGAACATTCAAGGTGGTAGCTTCCAAATCAATTGGGCAGATAGTGCCAACCCATCTCAAACCTTTGTGAGTGCAGGTGTTGCCAAAGGTAAATTCGCAAGTATTGTTATTACCCCATTAGATGGTGTACAAGGTCCTTATAGGTTACAGGTACCTGATGCTGAAGGCTTTATTATGATTAATGCCAATACTGAAAGAGTATATATCGATGGCCAATTATTAAAACGAGGCTTTAACTTGGATTATATCATTGATTATAACCAAGGCGAAATCATTTTCAACAACACCATTGTAATAACTCGTTACAGCCGTATAAGAGTAGATTTTGAATACGTAACCCGTGAATACAACAGAAGCCTATACAACTTTGGTCATACGCATCAATACCGTTCAGGCAAAGTAAAAATCGAGCATTATCAAGAACAAGATAACGAAAACCGCCCAACAGGATTTACCCCAAATACCACCCTCATTAATGAGCTGCAACAAATTGGACAGGCCAATGTAGCCTTAGTTTCAGGTGCCTTGCAAGTAAATACATTTAATCCTGACCAAGTTTTATATACCAAGGTTCCTAGTCCAGATGTAATTGGCGATTCTATTTATCAGCTAATTACATCGGCAACTGCATTGATGTACACTGTAAGTTTTACCCAAGTTCAAAACGGCGATTATAACCTAAATACAGGCAGCAACAATGGAAGAGTTTATACTTATGTAGGTAAAGGAAGAGGCAGCTATTTACCCTTACGAAGGCTAGCCTTGCCTAACCGAAAAACACTTACCCAGTTAAGTTGGCAACAAAGCATAAACAAAAACCAACAACTAATTACTCATCTCGCCTACAGCAATCAGAACAGTAATCTATACAGCAAACTTCCTGCAGCCCAACAAACTGGCTATGCCATAAACACCCAATATATTTGGAAAGAACAAGCCTTGGTTAAAAACTACAAATGGAAGGCAAACCTACAATACGAACAACTAAGCAAAGATTTTAAAGCAATTGATCGGTTCAGAAGTATAGAATTTGAAAGGGAATGGAACGGACGATCGGGCGATAGCTTACCTGCTACAGACCACCTTATAACCCTACAAACTCAAATAGCTGAATCTACCAATAGAAACCTGCAAACTACCTTAAAGCGCAGAAGTAAAGGCGATAATGTAGATGGTTTTATTACAGAAAGTAAGCTGCTTTACACCAAAGGATTTTTACAATTAAATGGTAACCAATACTTTATGCAGAACAAAACAAGTTTACAAACTGCAAATTGGAATCGCTATACCGGAGGTGTTACCCTGAATACCAAAATCGTAAAACCACAATATGAATATACCACAGAACGTAGTCAAGTTTCTGCGGGTAAAACTGATAGTATTATAAGTACCGCCAATAACTACTTCAGTCATAGTGTATTTGTAACCAACCCTGATAGTGCAAAGCAAACCTTTAAGCTTGGCTATACCCAACGTACAGATAAACTACCCTTAGAAGGCAAACTAGTCAACGCCTCTACCGCTCATAATTATACCGCAGAAACAGTTTTACCCGGCAAAGCCGATAGACAGTTAAGCATGCTGATTAGTTACAGGAACTTACAAAGTTTAAATCCAGAACTAAACCTGGTAAATGCTAGTGAACAAGAAGCCATACAAGGCAGACTCAATTGGCAAGGCACCTATTTGAATCAATGTCTTAGGAACGAACTCACCTACATTCTCAACAACGGCCGAGAATTACAAAGAGAATATCGGTTTGTTAAAGCGCCCATACTTGGTGAAGGTACTCACTTTTACTTGTCAGATTTGAATGGAAACGGGCTGCAAGATTTAGATGAATTTGTAATTGCTACCAGACCAGAGCAACGTGAATACATTAAAATATTTGTGGCCACCAATACTTATATCCAAGCCTTTAGCAATCAATTAGTATATAG
>JAIYDB010000110.1 GCA_027487695.1 Cytophagaceae bacterium
AAGTAAGGAACAGATTCGTTTTCTTAACCGCAGAAATTATGACGAACATAATTATAACAATGAAAACAAAGATCTTAGTAACGCTAATTAGTTTAATAATAAGTATAGGTTGTGAAAGTAAGAAGGAAAAAAATATAGATATTCCAGATCAGCGTCCTTCAACTCCCTTTAATAATAAAGTACTAATAAACAACTTACTTGATAGTGCTATTTTATTTGGAAATGAGAGGGCGTATAATGAGGTTGCTTCTTACTATTTTATTGAAGAACAGTTAAAGCCTTTTTTTTATTATGCCTTTACAATGGCAAATAAATATAATAATGCGGAGGCTTGTTATGATGTTTATAGCATAATTATATATAGTGAATCAGAGCAGAGACCAAAAGTTGTACTTAAAAATTTGGATAATAGGTCTAAGAACCTAGCATTATATTACTTAGTTAAATCACACGAATTGGGAGAAGAAAGGACAAAATATGAATTTATGGAATTGTTTAATAAAGAAACACCTCCTCATAATTCGTCCTATTATTTGAATCAACTAGAAAATCAAAAGTAGTTAAGATTTAGTTTTTAATTCTGCCAACCTTATTTAAGACGGGTCAACCATTTGTACCCCCCTTACATCTTTTTCTGTACCATTTTGTATTCTACTCCCCAATTAGCCATAGATTGAATGATTGGCCCGAGTGTAAGTCCGAACTCGGTGATTGTGTATTCAACCTTGGGAGGGATTTCAGCATAAATTTTTCTGCTAATGATACCATCGTCTTCTAATTCCCTCAATTGCTGAGTAAGCATAGATTGCGTAATTCCTTTTACGCTTCGCTTCAATTCCCCAAACCTTGCAGGGGAGGTATGATAGATCGCATTGATTAAAATCGCTTTCCATTTTCCACCCAAAACCTGCATAGTTGCAGTTACTGGGCAAGATTTTTCGTCAAAAATAAGATTATTTTTAATCTCAACTTCCTCATTATCAATATTAGTATTGTTTATCATACTTACACAGTTTAATTGTCCTACTTGTTTGTTTAGTATTAACATTGAAATTTTGAAGTACAATATTAAATACAAGTAAGGAATATTTCTAACAAAAAATTCTGATTGCAAGTGCCCTTAGGTGTCTTTTTAAAATTCTTTGACTTACCCAAAAAAACTCACAACAAAAAACAAAACAACTTTTCAATATGAGTATTACACAAACAGGTACTGGTGCCAACTCCACCGCCCGCCCCCTTCAAATTCTGCGCTTAGATAGCAGTGCTCGGTACACCGATTCAGTATCAAGGCAATTAACCGACCAAATGGTAGCCCGCCTGCTTAAAGACTATCCCGAGGCTGAAGTTACCACCCGCGATTTAGCCGTAGGGCTGCCGCTCCCAACGGAGCCTATGGTGGATGGAATTTTGTATGCGATGCAAAACCCTACCCCAGCAATGGTAGCCGCTAAACAGCTTTCAGACGAAATGGCTGACGAATTACTCGCTGCCGATGTAGTAGTGCTAGGCCTGCCTATTTACAATTGGACCATCCCTTCTACATTCAAGTCGTACGTTGATCATATCAGCCGACCAGGGGTAACCTTTGAATATGTAGATGGCGTTTCTCGTGGGAAATTGAAGGCTAAAAGCGTGTATATCCTATATACAAGCGGGGGTACCAGCATTGGCAGCCATAAGGATTTCGCAAGTGCTTATCTAAAATATTTGTGGCAAACGCTAGGTATTCAACACGTGGAGTTTATTGAGGCTTCTGAACTTCTGTTCAATGCTGTGGAATGTATTCAAAATGCTGAAGCGCAAATAGCCCAACTTGAAATACCTACATTTTCTTGATTGCCAAATTAAATTATCTCAAATAAGAACAATAAACACCCATACAAACACTAACAACAATGGTAAACTCACTAAATTGGTTTGAAATACCTGCTACGGATTTCGAAAGAGCAAAGACTTTTTATGAAAAAGTATTAGATGCTCAGATTCACGCCGACCCTAGTCCTCATATGCAATATGCCTATTTACCATCTGAGCCACAAAACGGCGGATTTGGCGGAGCAATTGCTTGCGGCGAAAACTTTGTTCCTTCAATGACAGGCACAACGGTTTACTTAGATGGCGGAAACGATCTTTCTGTACCATTGGCCAGAGTAGAAAGTGCTGGTGGAAAAGTTATTCTGCCGAAAACTGCCATTGGTGAAAACAGGGGCTTTATTGCACTCTTTATTGATACCGAAGGAAATAAGGTAGGTTTCCATTCATTGGGATAATTAAGGGTTATTAGGTTAAGATAGCTGGTAGAGGTTTTCTATCAGCTTTTTGTTTTATTCCGAAAGTGATACGTTGAACAATTGGGGCATAGAATAATTGGAATTTGGTTCTTTCATTTTACAATCACTAAATTCCATGTATTGATTTCTTACAGGATGGATCCGAAAGCCAAATTCGCGAAACGAAAGCCTTATTTTTTCTTTTGTAGCCATATGTAAAATTTCAAGAATATAGCATTAAGGAATACCCATTTCTACCAACGATGATCTACGTATATAAGATAGAGAAATGGCAAAACTATTCCAATTGCTAATACTATTAATGTTTTAACAGCCCAATGTTGATGTGTTTGACTAATTAAAATCTTCCTTAAATAATTCATTGCACTAATAACTAATACTAAAACAATTATAAAAGGAACAATATCACGTAAAGCCTTATAGACAATATCACCATCATTTCCTTCAGGAACACCAAAAATAGGTACCAATATGAAAACTGTAATTAAGCTGCCAAAGGATTGTCCTAATTTATAAATGAGATTTAATATAATCTGACTATAAAATGCAATTGTTATGGAAAACCAAAAATAATGATACCACTTTATATCTAAAAATGTACCATTAACGCTTTTGTCTATTGTGTAGTTTGGGTCATTAATTACTATTTCACCTAATTTCATAAAATATATTGAAGATGTAATCATAGCTATGTAACCTAAAAGGATAAAAATAACATTGAAAAATGATGATGAAATTGCTAAAAATGCATCATTTATTGGTTTGCTAAAAGCTTCTGATAAGTGTGGGAAAAAGCTGTTGGCGGCTATTGAGAGTAAACCCCAAAATAAAAATCTAAAAGACACATATAATGAAGTGAATATTATTTTTTCTGTTAAACTTAATTTCTTTGATAAATAACCAAAAATAAATCCGAATGATCCTGCTGTAAATGCTAATATTAAAACATGAAGGATATTTATCCAAACGGTTTCGCCCCAAATTAAAGCGGTTGTATCGAAATCAGAACCTAAACCTAACAATCCTTTCTGATTTAAGTATGAAATGTAAACATTAAAAGCATTACCTAAAACCCAGTCTCCTAGAATTGAAGCGGCAACGAAACGTTTAAGTTTACTAAAAATTGAAAGGCTGCTAATTGCTGTTGGATTTAAGATGTTACTTGAGTCCATATTAGAATCGGATTTTAGGGTTAGAAAAACTATGCCTATTTGGTTAGCTTGAGGTGTAACTAAGTTATTCAGTGAAACATTATATGGCTATAAGTTTTCCGTTATACTTGCTTTAAAAATTTTAATTTTGCCTTTTATGTCTGAATTTGAACGTTAAATCTTCGATTTTTTTCTTCATCTGTTATCCATAACATATATAAGGCTAAATGAAATTAGAGAACTGGCTTTTAATATTAAAGCGATTATGCAAAACTAATGTGAAAATTTAACTTTTCAATAGTAGCTACAATAATTTTAATAGCTGTAGAAAAAATTTATTAACCAACTTTTTCTCTCCATTACCAAATCATTACATTAAATCAACAACAAAAGAATCCTTAAACTGCCTAAACATTCATAGTTAGCCACCCTCCCACCCAACTTTTCCTGCTTTTGCCTACCTTTGTTTTACTATGAAAATTATTTGTATTGGCAGAAACTATGCAGCCCATATCAAGGAGTTAAACAACGATACTCCTGCCGAGCCTGTGGTTTTTTTGAAGCCTGATACCGCCTTACTTAAAAATAATGAGCCTTTTTACTACCCTAGCCACAGTTCAGATGTGCATCACGAGGTGGAAGTAGTGGTTCGCATCCATAAAAATGGCAAGTTCATTGCCCCTGAATTTGCTCATAAATACTACGACGAAATTGGTCTTGGGGTCGATTTTACCGCACGCGATGTGCAGCAACGCCTAAAAGAAAAAGGACTGCCTTGGGAAATTGCCAAGGGCTTTAATGGCAGTGCCCCAGTATCTGAAATGGTGCCAAAGTCGCACTTTACCAATCTGCAAGATTTGCATTTTTCGTTGGCTGTAAACGGGGAGGTTAAGCAAAAAGGACATACTGCCCTTATGCTCACCACCATTGACCAAATGATAGCTTATGTATCGCAGTTTTTCCAGTTAAAAACTGGCGATTTAATTTTCACAGGAACGCCAGAAGGTGTGGGTCCTGTTAAAATTGGCGATACCTTAACGGGGTATTTGGAAGGAAAAGAAATGTTCACTTTCAGCGTTAAATAAGCATTCGTAAAAAGTACTCCTGAAGCATTGTTTAAATTTCTATATCCATCGGTTCTTATTGCTTGCTTCATTCTATATACCAGTATAGGATTAAGTCAGGCGCTTTTGCCCGTAGTGCCCAATTATTTTAGTTATCCTATTATGCCTGGCAGCAAAAGCAGCCTCACAGGCAATATGGGCGAAATCCGTGGCAATCACTTTCACGGTGGTTTGGATATCAGGACTCGCTACCAAACGGGTTTGCCTGTGTATGCTGCTGCCGAAGGATATATTAGTAAGGTAGTAGTGGAAAGTCAAGGCTATGGCTGGATGGTGGTAATTAGACACCCCAATGGTTACCAAACAGTTTATGCCCACTTGGAAGACTTCTACCTGCCTCTTGCTCAATATGTTAGACAGGAGCAGTACCGCAGAGAGCAATTTGCTGTAGAGTTAACTATGAAGCCAGAGCAATTCCCTGTAAAGCGTGGCGATATAATTGGTTATAGTGGCAACACAGGCAGCAGTGGTGGTCCGCATTTGCATTGGGAAATCAGAGATACCACTGAAGGATTTTACAATCCGTTACTTTATGGCTTTAACGAGGTTATAGATAATAAAGACCCTTATGTAGTTCGTTTGGCGGTGCGTCCTATCAGTGAAAATGCTAGAGTAAACGGCGTTTTTGAACGGGAAGAATTTAACCCAGTGAAGCAAGGCAGAACTTATGTAATCAATAAGCCTATCCCAGTTTTTGGTACCATAGCCCTTGAAATGTGGGCACACGACAGACTGAATGATGGAAGTCAGCGAGCTGGCTTACATTGTACAGAAGTAATGCTAGATGGCAAGACTGTCTTTTACAGAAATACTACTTATATCAGCAAGCCACAGCAGAAACAAATTAACCATCACATTAATTATGAATCGTTTTTCTTGAGAGGCGAACGCTTTGAAAAGCTCTATTTTGACGATGGGAATGTATTGCGTCAGAATAAGAAAGGTGCTTTAAACGGATATATCCAAATAGCAGATAGTGCCATGCACTTTTTGGAAGTGATTGTGAGCGATCCTTATGGTAACCTTTGTAGGCTAAGTGCTAAGTTAAAGGGTACCCCACCCAAGGAAAAAAGGATGCAAAAGGTAAACCTCATCGGTAAGCCTAAATTCAAGTATAAAATTGTAGATAACTTCCTGAAGACTACGGTTTCTAACCTAGAACAAACCGATAGTTTGATTGCCTATTATTGCGGAAAGGAACAGCGCTATGCCCGTAGGGCTTACCACGAAGGGGAAAAGGCGGTATTCTTGTACGATTTAAGGAAGGGCTTACCTGATAGTTGCCAGATAAGAGGCATTGTTGATAGTAATTTTGCCAAGTTGAATGCCATCTTTCCAAGTGTGCAACAAACGATTAGGGGCGATTATAGCTTCGTCACTTTCGATAAAAACGCCCTTTTCGATACTGCCTATGTGAGTTATGAAGAGGATAGTACCGATATGAGTGTGCGTATTGGCAATCCGCTAATTCCTTTTCAATACAATGCAACGCTTTGCTTTCCGCTTGCACCAGAGTTAGACAAAACCCATTTGGGCATTTACCAGATTTCAGATGTGAAAGGCAGTGCACGTTGGGTAGGGAATTATCTTGTGAACAATGAATTACGCGGACGCATTAAACAATTCGGCAAGTACAAAATACTGTCAGATACCAAGCCGCCCGTAATCAAGCACTTAAAATCGAGCGAGTACGGCTTGCTTTTCCGCATTGGCGATAACCTCAGCGGTATCAAAAGTTGGCGTGCTACCTTGAATGGCAAGTTCTTATTGCTAAGTTTTGAGCATAAAAAGAGCTTGTTGTACAGCACCAAATTAAATCCATCGGATCCTTTACGAGGTGAATTGGTTGTAGAACTTACTGATAATGCCAATAACACGGCAGTGTTTAGAACGGTGGTTAGGTAAGGTGCTTCAAACAAATTTGAAGGTATTCAAACCTGTTTAAAGCAATTTTACTTTACAACTAAAACCGATTTTCTTATCCCATCTATAGAATCAACTTCAGAAAGTTGTTCTAGAGGATTGGTCTGATATTTTCCATTTAATAGCAGTCTGTAGTTATAAATACCTGGCTTTAAAAGGATTACAAGTTCAAAATGCTTATCCTTTTCAGAAAATGGATAATGCACCCCATCAGTAAAACTTCCTACAAGTAACGGAACCATTATTGATTGTTCGGCTTTAGGAGCAGTAATGGTAACAGGAATATAGCCATTAAATCTTTCTGGTAATTCAATAGGTTTAGTTAGGCTACCATCCATAGTTCGAGGTACAAAATTTATTGCGAGGATTGATACTAAAGCGATGCCAGTTAACCTGAATTTGTTGGCAGATACAGTTTCTGAATGGATTGATTTTAAGCCAAAACATAAGCCAATCCATCGATAGGGTTTTAGGAGTCCTTCATATAAGGTATAGCAAAAGATAATCGTACCCATCATTACGAACACAAACTGCGCAATAGGATCTAAATGCCATTTGCCGATTTCGTAACCTAGTATAACAATGATGGTCTGATGCCAGATATAGACAGGGTATAAACTACCATTGAGGTAAGTAACCCATTTTACAGGCTTTGTAAAATAGGCAGTTGACAAGCCCAACAAGCTCAAAACCAAACAAATTATCCCAATTACCCTACCAGCTATAAGCCAATCCCCTACCTTTATTACTTGTTTAAAGGCAAGCATTTCAATAATCAGAAGTCCTGCACCAATCAATAACAAGTACCATTTGGACTTTTCAAAATGACTTATCTGAGCAGGTTTCTTCATAAGCAGAAACCCTCCCAAAATGCAGTGGGTAAACAAACTGAGGTTTGCCCAATCGTTAGAAATTTCATTGGTTTCTGGATAAAGCGGACGCAAGTGCCACTCCCAACCTATTAAACTCACCAAGAAAATAAGCCAACCTAAAGCTGCATACCTAGATTGATAGACGCTCGGCTTGAATTTATTTAATCCCCACAAAAGCGGACTTAGTACCACAGTGATTACCAGCAAATACTCCACAAACCATAAGTGGTACAACTCCCAATTGTACCTGAGTAACTTTGCCCACTCTACCAAAAAATGATAGGGCGCCCCATCTATAATATACCCTTGATACATAAACGACGTAAACTGCTGCGGCATAATTACCAAAGGCAAGGCTACCAATAGGGGAATAAGCAACCGCTTGGTTCGTTCTGTAATAAACCCAAAGTAGGTCCTCTTTTGTAAAGCAATAGCCACTCCCATACCGGAAACCATAAACAGTAAAGGCAACCGCCACTGATGCAGCCAAATGATAGGCCAATCTAGCCAAGGCATCCGTTCCACTACCTTTACCTCCCAGCCAAAACTTGTAAAAAGCATAGCTGTATGAAAAGGAATCACCAGCAAAAAGGCAAAAACCCTGAGCGCATCTAAGAAATGGAGATGGGTTTTTTGTGGTGGCATTTGAGCTTCAATAATTTGTAAAAATAATGAAATCGATATCTAAATGAAATAGTCGCATTTGCCTTTAGTCTGAAAGAAGAATTTAGAATACATAAGTCCTTGTCTTGAATTATGATTTACTTGATCATTTGTATTACGTAAAAGACTAGAGTTTAGCCCAATCAAAAAAGCCCGCTACGCGGGCTTTTTTGGTAATAATATGTAAATCTTAACTACGCTATATTCACAATCTCGCACAAACCACGTTTGAAATCGTCTTCAATGGTTTTGAATTTTACATCGGTGCGGATTTCGCCATTCATATAACGTACGCTTACCTTATCGTTGCGTTGGTAGTTATGCTGCTTCCTTATTGGGGCTTGCTTAACTGGAGCTTCATCGGCAAATGGATCTGGTTCTGGCTCATCGCCATCCACAGGTGCTTTGCTTTCTACCAACTTAGGGGCTGGTGCTTCAACTCGCTGTGGAGCTTGTTGTTGCGGCGCCTCTTGAGGGATAGTGTATTTGAAAATGAACTCCGTGACTTCATTGTTCAGTTCCGTAATCATTCCCTTAAATTGCTTTAGGGCTTGGAACTTGTAAATTAACAATGGATCTTTTTGCTCATAAGAAGCGTTCTGCACATCCTGACGTAAGTCGTCCATAATGCGCAGGTGTTCTTTCCAAGTATTATCTATGAAATTGAGCACCGTGTACTTCTCAATACCTAATGGCAATGCCATAGCTTGGGTAGCATTCACTTCGTCAATATCAACCACAATTTGCATTTGCTTTTTGAAGTCGGTTACAAAAACGTAAACTTCTTGCAATTGCGGATTTTGTGCATGCAGTTGTTGGAAAACTGGGTATGAGTTAGCAGCAATTTCCTTCACTTTAGCCTGATACACGCCATACATTTCTTTGAAAAGTATGTTTTTCAGTTCATCAGGTTTAGATTTGCTTACTAGCTCATTGGTAAGGCTATGAGCCGCCAAACCAAATACTTGGTGAATGCGCAAACGCATTTCTTCCAAACCTTGGCTGCGGTAGTTTTCTATAATATCTGAACAAGAAGCGTAAATCATCTCCATCACATCTAGCTCCATCCGCTCTCCGAAAAGGGCGTTTCTTCTACGTTTATAGATTACTTCACGTTGGCTGTTCATTACATCGTCATAATCGAGCAAACGCTTTCTTATGCCGAAGTTGTTTTCCTCTACTTTCTTCTGTGCACGTTCAATGCTGCTGGTAATCATAGAATGCTGAATTACTTCGCCTTCTTCCAGACCTAGTCTGTCCATCAGCTTCATAATTCTATCTGAACCGAACAAGCGCATCAAACTATCTTCTAACGATACAAAGAATACCGAAGTACCAGGATCACCTTGACGACCAGCACGACCTCGTAACTGTCTATCTACACGGCGGCTTTCATGGCGTTCTGTACCAATAATGGCCAAACCACCAGCGGCTTTACTTTCAGGACTTAGTTTAATATCGGTACCCCTACCTGCCATGTTGGTGGCAATGGTTACGGTACCAGAAATACCCGCTTCGGCAACAATTTCAGCTTCACGTTGGTGATACTTGGCGTTCAATACGTTGTGCTTGATTTGGCGCAAACGTAGCATACGGCTTAGTACTTCTGAGTTTTCTACAGAAGTAGTACCTACAAGTACTGGACGACCTTTAGCAACTAAAGCAGCAATCTCATCGGCAACAGCATTGTATTTTTCACGTACCGTTTTATAGATTTTATCCTCTTCATCTTTACGAGAGATAGGACGGTTGGTAGGAATTACTACCACATCTAACTTATAGATTTGCCAGAATTCGCCTGCTTCAGTTTCTGCGGTACCAGTCATACCCGCCAACTTGTGGTACATCCTGAAATAGTTTTGCAGGGTTACCGTGGCATAAGTTTGGGTAGCGTCTTCTATATGAACGTTTTCTTTGGCTTCAAGTGCTTGGTGTAAACCATCTGAATACCTACGGCCTTCCATAATACGACCAGTTTGCTCATCAACTATCTTGATTTTGCCTTCCTGGATAATGTATTCTACTTCCTTCTCAAAAACCGTATAGGCCTTTAATAATTGCTGAACGGTATGGATACGGTTTGCCTTTTCAGAGTATTCAGTAATTACTGCATCTTTCTTAGCAAGCTTTTCATCGGCACTTAGGCTGTTATCCTTTTCTACTTTATCAAGGGCAATTGATAAATCAGGTAGCATAAAGAACCTAGGGTCTTCATTGGCCTGCGTTAAGAATTTGATACCGTTTTGGGTTAAATCAACCCCGTTATTCTTTTCGTCAATAGTGAAGTATAGCGGAGCTACAGCTTCTGGCATACGACGGGCATTATCTTCCAAGAAGCTGTTTTCTACCTTGGTCATTACCGATTTTATACCGGTTTCTGAAAGGTATTTAATCAAAGGTCTTGCCTTTGGTAATGCTTTGTGGGCACGCAAAAGAGCTAAACCACCTTCTTTTTCATTACCTTCAGCAATTAACTTCTTGGCATCGGTAAGGAATTGCTGAGCAAGTTTGCGTTGCTCATCAACCATTTTCGCTACCCTTGGCTTTAATACCTCAAACAATTGCTGACCTTCCTGCTGCGCCATAGGTCCACTGATAATCAATGGAGTACGGGCATCGTCAATCAAAACGCTATCAACCTCATCCACCATAGCATAGTGCAACTTGCGTTGTACTAAATCTTCTGGGTGGCGAGCCATATTATCTCTTAGATAATCGAAGCCAAATTCATTATTGGTACCGTAAGTTAAATCGGCCATGTAGGCGTTTCTGCGTTCCTCGGTATTAGGCTCGTGTCTATCAATACAATCAACACGCAAACCGTGGAACTCAAAAATAGGTGCCATCCAATCGCTATCACGCTTAGATAGGTAATCGTTTACGGTTACAATATGCACCCCTCTGCCCGCTAAGGCGTTAAGGTATGCAGGCAATGTAGCCACAAGGGTTTTACCTTCACCAGTTGCCATTTCAGATATTTTACCTTGGTGTAGTACCGCACCACCAATTAGCTGTACATCGTAATGTACCATGTCCCATTTTACAGGAGCGCCTGCAGCAGTCCAACTATTTTTCCAAATGGCAATATTACCTTCAATGCTCACGCAATCGCGACGTTCCGCACAACTTGCATCGGCTTCAGTAGCTTGAACAGGTATGGTTTCATTTTCTCTGAAACGCTTAGCAGTTTCTTTTACAACTGCAAAAGCCTCAGGCAAAATTTCGTTGAGTACAACCTCAAGTTCTTTATTGCGCTCTTTATCTAAAGCTTCTATTTCAGAAAATATACCTTCTTTATCGTTAAAGCTAAGCCCTGCTTGGGTTAGTTTACCCTTTAAAGCATCTATTTTGGCATCAATACCAGAAAGATGCGCTGCAATACGAGCCTTTAACGATACAGTTTTTCCACGGAGTTCATCGTGCGAAAGGTTCGCCAGTTTTACAAACTCCTTATTTACAGCCTCTACAATAGGCAATAACTCTTTTACATCGCGGTCGCTTTTGGAACCGAATATTTTGGCTACTGCCTTCGTTACTAAATTAAGCATAATGAACAATGCGGATGCAGGTAAATTCCTGCTACATAAAAACGTAATTTTGCACTTACTAATTACAAATATACACAGCCTATATCACCGCTTTTACCTGTAATGAATATTATAGTTTGGTCGCAACAATAATGCAGCACGTAAACCTACCGACATTTTGGCGAAACAGCCCGCTCCTTTTGCTTCTTTTAGCAATTACAGCGGTGCTTTCTGGATGTGGAAGCTATCTTCCTATTGCCAAATATAATTTTGCAGAAGCTTATGAACCTGCCTCCTTGGTAAGAATGGAGCATAAAACCATTGACAATGGCAACACAGTAACGGTTGATATTCGCTTTACTATTAAAAATTTACCAGAAGGAACTACACCTGCCGAATTGGCACAAAAATATTATCTATTCAACGCAGCTTTTCCGAACTATACTTCAAGAAGGGCTATTTATACTGATACTATCAGCTTAAGCAAGTTCACAGCCTTGGGGGCTGGGAAGTTTGCCTACCAATTCCAACTACAAAAGCCTGCCCAGCTAACCAGTATGGTTATGCTATTTCTCTTGGAAAACAGGTTAGTGGAAACGAGCTATTATTTCGATGTGCCTATTAACCTAACCGCCACACCTGAAAATGCGCATTGGTTTACCAAGGTTGGAAGCGATAAACCGCTGCTTACAAACATTGCAAATACGGGAGATACAGTGGTGCTTAATGGTCCGCAAACAAATACAGCAACAACAGTAAAGTATTACCCTACCCCATTTTTGGCGGCATTGCCTCCATTTATGAGCGACTATGTTCCGCCCAGAAATCCACATTCTCGGGTATTTCAAGTAAATACA
>JAIYDB010000090.1 GCA_027487695.1 Cytophagaceae bacterium
ACCACCAATTACTCGGAAAAAGGTAGCGTTCTCATAGATTCCTCTTTCATTCAATACAACTGCTAAAGGCCATTTACCCAATTGAAATACCACTTGCTGGTAAAGCTGATAGACCACCAAAAAGGCAGTACTGTAAAATAAAGTCCTCACTATCAGGTTTGCACTACTGCTTAATAGCTGATAAAAGAAGTAGCAAAAGGCAAATAATATGACCAAACTAAAAAGGAAAATCACTTCATAAGTACCTGCCCTGCCATCGGCCCAAATAAGCATAACTTGAAACGTACAGAAGATAAAAAAAAGTGCCTGCATAAATATGAGCACCTCTGGTTTTTGGTCTTGCTTTCTAACACGTAAAAACAAAAGCGAAACCACAACAAATAAAATATTCACAATACGCCATGTAGGCAAGGCAGCAACTCCTAAAAAGGCAGTATATGGCAAGAAGAATAACAGCGCCATTTTAAGGCTTGCTATGTTAATTTTCATGTGCTTATGCCTGGGTCTTTTTAATCATGCTGAACCTTTTTCTGTACCAAGCTACAAGGTTATTTAACCCAAGTTTACGCAAAGTACGTGATAAAAAGGTTCTGCTTACTTG
This sequence comes from Cytophagaceae bacterium, assembly GCA_027487695.1. Taxonomy (GTDB): domain Bacteria; phylum Bacteroidota; class Bacteroidia; order Cytophagales; family Flexibacteraceae; genus JAIYDB01. The sequence continues at coordinate 602 of JAIYDB010000090.1, forward strand.
ACTTATATAATAGGTATAGGCAGAAGACTTTGGCAGGTTGTTTTCAATTTTGGCTCTGAGTACTTCTTTATAGGCTTTATGCCAGTGTGCATCGCTTGCGCCGTTGAGCCGCATATTGGCCAATACTTGCGGAATGTAATGAAACTTTGCCCCTTTGGCTCGCAAGCGAAGCATAAGGTCATAGTCCATCGCGTATTTGAATGAAGGCTTAAAAACACCCACCCCCTTATCACCAAAATACCAATCCCTTTGCACAAAGGTGGTAGGATGGTTAATCGTCATTTCTTTAGAAAGCAATAAATGACTTGCCTCAAAAACATAGTCTGGTTGCTCATTAAGCCAATAGCGCATTGCCCCATATAGCACATGCGCCTTATCAAAGTTAGCCGAAAGGGCTGCAAATGCCCCTTCTTCGTACCAATCGTCTGAATTGATAATACCAATCCAAGAACCATTGGTTTTTTCAAGTCCCGAATTGAAGGCTTTACTTATCCCCCCATCAGGAGCCGATTGCCAATAACTTAATTTTGGGCTGTACTTTTCAATGATTTCCAGCGAGTTATCGGTACTACCACCATCCATCACAATATATTCGATGGCGGGGTAGTTTTGGGAAATTACACTTTTTATGGTTTGTTCTAAGGTAGCACCGCCATTAAAATTAATGGTTACCACACTAATTACTGGAACTTCAGCTTCTGATAATTCAATACCAGATACAAGCTTACCTGTACCACCTTTAGGTATTTCGTTTTCAGTATGTTTTGCAGTATTAACCAACTACTTCTATATAGATATTTTTGGTTTGCTTGGCCATTTCTACGACGTTGTACTCTTCCTTGGCTGTTAGATATGCAGCCTTAGATTTAGAAGCATACTCAGCAGGATCGGTTAAAAGACGAAGCAAATATTGGGCAGCTAGTTCTGGCTCATCTAATTGATAGGTATAGCCATTTACATTGTGGGTAATAGCATCTGAGTTACCTACCACTTTAGTGGCGACAACAGGCAAGGCATAACTCATAGCCTCTTGCAAGGCGAGGGATAATCCTTCCCAACGGCTGCTTGAAAGGTAACACCATCCTTTAGCTAACCAAGGCTGAGAGCTAGGTTGCACACCTGCAAACCTGATTACCTCATCTAAATTTTTCTCTTGTACTAACTTCTTTAACGATTCCTTTCCAGCGCCAGTTCCAATGAATAATAACTCCGGCTTTGGTTGGTCTTCAGGCCAAAGCTTCATTAAAATCTCCATAATCTGAACCGTCATTTCACTATTCTTCTGATAGTCGAATCGGGTAATACTTATGATTAACCTTGGGAAGGCATTTGCATTCTTTTCCGTTTGGGTTTCAGGAATTTCAACTCCATTCACAATCAAACGTAAATTTCTATTTCTTACAATATTTAACTTCTTAACTAAGTCAAACTCTGACTGACTCACAGCTATTGACCTTGCAGTGAACCATCCAAAAACCTCTTCAAGGCGTAGGTATAACCAAGTTTGTAAACTTGAATAGGTACCAATATGGATACCTTGGAATGTATGCACAACTGGCATACCACCTAAAATACCTGCTAATCTTGTATAAACGCCACCGCCTTTACCAACACTATGAATAAGATCGACCTTTTGTTTTCCAGCGAAGCTAATGAGTTTGAATAACTTACTGGTTGAAAACTTCCTATGAGGCACTTCAAACATATTGGCTGCACCAACTAAATCTGAATACCTGTTCCAATAAGGTTCTTCTTTAGGAGCAGCAACACAAAAATCAACAGTATCTCTCAATTGCTTAATCAATTGAAAAACGTGTTCGGGTCCCCCACCATAATCGGCACGGAGGGTTACTAAAAGAATTCGCAGTTTTCTGCTGCCTTGCATCGGATTTTACTTTTATTGGAGAAACGGTGCAAGCGGTTGAAGCATTTTGTTTCAAACCTCCGTATTTTGCAGGCGCAATATAATTAACAATGACCGAACGCTATGCAATGCGTGGAGTTTCAGCTGCAAAAACTGAGATTCACACTGCCATCAAAAACCTAGATAAAGGCCTTTTCCCTGGTGCTTTTTGTAAAATTGTACCCGACTTTTTAGGAAACGATCCTTCCATGTGTACCATTATGCACGCCGATGGTGCAGGTACCAAAAGCAGCCTTGCGTACGCCTATTGGCGTGAAACCAATGATTTCTCGGTTTGGAGAGGTATTGCACAAGACGCTATTATCATGAATACCGACGACCTACTTTGTGTTGGTTGCACGGGTCCTATGCTTATAAGTTCAACTATAGGGCGTAACAAAAACTTAATACCCGGCGAGGTCATTTCTGCATTGATAAATGGCACAGAAGAAGTACTTGCTTGGTTACGTGACCTAGGCATTGACATTATTAGCACAGGTGGCGAAACAGCCGATGTTGGCGATTTGGTTCGTACTTTAATTGTAGATAGTACCGTAACTGCACGTATGCCACGGGCTCAAGTAATAGACAACGCCAATATTGCAGCTGGAAATGTAATTGTTGGTTTAGCCAGTTTTGGTCAAACTACCTACGAAACCGAATACAATAGCGGAATGGGTAGCAATGGGCTTACCAGTGCCAGACACGATGTTTTTAATAAAGCAACAGCATTGAAGTACCCAGAAACTTATGATGCTGCCATAGAAACTTACGCATACACAGGAAAATATAACCTTACCGTTCCTGCAGAAGGTATGCCTTTAGATATGGGCAAAGCGGTGTTAAGTCCTACTAGGACTTATGCTCCTGTAATTGCTCAAATTTTGGCTACACTTCGACCAGAAATAAATGGTATTGTGCATTGCAGTGGAGGTGGGCAGAAGAAGATATTACACTTCTTGCCAGAAGGATTAATGGTAGAAAAGAACAACCTGTTCTCTACCCCACCCTTGTTCAAAATAATTCAAGCACAAAGCGGCACCAGTTGGGAGGAAATGTACCAAGTGTTTAATATGGGACATAGAATGGAGATTTACACCAATCCTAAAGCTGCGGAAGAAATTATAGCAATTGCCAAATCGTTTAACCTAGGTGCCCAAATTATTGGCGAAGTAAAACCATCAGAAAATGGTTTACGCTGGAAACTAAGTGGCGAAAACGGCACCTTCACGGTATAATTCTAGAGATGCTTTTTTACCCGAACGTAAAAATAAACCTCGGTTTGCGGGTGCTTGGCAAACGAGCAGATGGCTATCATAGTCTGTCTTCAATCTTTTTGCCAGTTAAGGGACTCTCAGATATTCTGGAAGTGGTGCCTGGTGCTGAAGATAGCTTCAAAATCACAGGCTTAGCAATAGAAGGTTCGGTTGAAAATAACTTAGTTTTTAAGGCCTTGCAAATAATTAGGGCTGAAAAAGAAACAGGTGGCTGCCATATTCATCTGCATAAAATACTGCCTATGGGGGCAGGCTTAGGGGGTGGTAGTGCCGATGGGGCATTTGCTCTACTTGCACTTAATCAGGTATTTGAACTTGGTTACTCAGTTGCTGAATTAGAAGAAAAAGCAGCATTGCTCGGTAGCGATTGTCCGTTCTTTATTACCAACACCCCTGCAAGAGTAGGAGGAAGAGGCGAAGTAATTGAACCCATTGAAGGTAAGGCACTTCCAGAAAATTTGTGGATAAGCATAGTGCATCCTAAAGTACATATCAGCACCAAAGAAGCATTTGCAGGATTAGATTTGAACAGAACCTTTCCAACGAATTATCCATTACCAATTGAGTTAGGGTACGATTGGCAAGCTTGGAGCCATTATTATCAAAACCATTTCCAAGAAGGGGCGTGCAAAAGCAAACCTTCTGTTCAGCAACTAATTAACGATTTGAAGCTATTAAACCCTGAAAGCTTTACTGCTATGACGGGGAGTGGTTCTGCTTGTTACCAAATAAGCACTGAACCAATTGACCTAACCCAGTTCAAATCCGAAAATTATTTTACCTGGCAGGGAAAATTATAAGGTACCTTTCTTTTTTTCCTTGGTAAGATCGTATAAATGCTCCGGCTTTCTATCTTGTAATAGCAAATCAAGTGGAGCAGAAGGAGGAAAAATAACTACTGGAAAATCATAAAACTTATCTAAGCCCCCTTCATCGTCGTTACCATTTTGTTTTGGCGAACTTCCTTGTATATCCTTGATATTGAACAAGGTATGCATAATTAAAGAAATAACAATAAAGGCTACAAGCGCGATTAAGATAACTTCAATAGACATAGATTTGTGAGTTGGTTTTAAGCCATAGTTGGGATATATGCATATAACAAAAAACCAAAGCTAAAGTTAGCCTTGGCTTTCGCAATTTCAACAAACTGTTTACTTATAAACCTCCCGATAACCTACATAAGAAAATCTTCTGCAGGACTAAGACCCTTCAGCCTTATTATCTGTGACAAAGGTAGGAAGAAAAATATTACCCACAAAATATTATTTTGATTTTGGCAAAATATTTTTCCCAATCAGAATAAAATAAAAACTATTAACTATTTAACAGAATATAATTAAAGCCAACTTAACCAATGGATAATAAAAAGCTAATCTACTTTATAACTATCGGCTGTTTATTTGGCAGTTCAGTATTTGGGCAAAATACAATTTCAAAATACACAAATGGCAATGTGCGCGACTCTGGTTTTGTTGAACAAAACAATAAGGTAGGATTATGGAAAACCTGGTATCCTGATGGTAAGTTAAACGCCATTGAAAGCTACTCAAACGGGAAGCTTCATGGTAAAGCCTTGTACTATGCCCCTAATGGAAAATTGATAGCCAATGAAACTTGGCTTATTGGTTTACAAACCGATACCAATTATTACTTCTATGAAAACGGGCAACTTCAGAAAAAGGGCAGGTTTGAGAATGGGCAATATGAAGGTACTTGGTTGTTCTATTATTACAATGGTTTGCCTAAGCAGTTTGCCAACTACCAAAAAGGCACCATGAACGGTTTTTGGATCATATATAATGAACAAGGAACACCACAACAAAAGGGTAGTTACTATGAAGGCGAACCCGATGGAAAATGGGAATTTTTCGATGAAAAGGAAGAGCTAACTGAAGTTCACTATTACGAAAAAGGAAAGCCAATAGGCACTTGGGAATATTATAAAAACGGCAAACTCAAGAAAACCAAAAAGCAATAAAAAATTCCTCGGCAGGTAACCGCCGAGGAATGTACAAGTAATGGGTTGTTATCGGTTATTGCTTAATAAACTTAATGGTTTGTACGGAAGTGTTACCAACCACTTTTACGAAATAAGATCCTGCCTTTAATTGGCCAGAAATACCGTAGAAGGTTTCAGATAGTGTAGCAGCATTACCCGAAAGTGTTTCTACAACCTTTCCGTTAGATGAGATTACACTTAAGGTTAAAACCTCATTATCAGAACCTGAAAGAATTAGACGAGCAGCACCAATCGATGGGTTAGGAGCAATTGAAGCTTGGATAGAAGTTTTAGTTCCTACAAAAATTACATTTGAAGGAGTTGTTTTACCGTCGAAATCTATCTGAACAAGTCTATAATAATCCTCGCCAAAGGCATCAGTAAAGGTATAGGTTTGCTTGGCATTGGTAGTTCCTTTACCATTAACAAATGTAAAGGTGGTAAAGTCTTTACCATTAACAGAACGCTGAACCTCAAATCCTTTGTTGTTCAATTCGCTTGCAGTAATCCAAGTAAGTTCATTACCCACATGAGAAGCCTTACCTGTGAACGATACTAAATTTACTGGCAATGGAGCGTTATCACCCTCTAAAGTCCAATCAGAGAATGCGTTAATTCCTGTTGCTGTTACTACTGATAAGTTATTCACAGTTTCAACATTACCTGAACGAGCTACTGTAATCCAGCTAGAACCGCCATTTGTTGAGCGAGAAAGGTTTAGTGCGCTTGCAGTTAAACCATTCAATTCATCTGACAATACGCTGAATTTCATTGTGCAATTCAGGTTTTGGTTATTTGAAGCAGTAATATTAAACCTACGAGCAACACTACCTGCACCAGTTGCACCTGTAACCGACTGATTCGTAATACGAGTTACAGAGATAGTTCCTGGCAAATCACCACCATTAGCAGGGAAAATAAGGGTTAAACCAGCATTGTTAAAAGCATATTCAGTAGCACCACGTTCTGTAATAGTTACAGATGTTATACTTCTACCTATTACTTTTTTACCTACCCCTTCGTTTAGGATGCTGTTATTTACTGTAAGGTTTACACCTGAACCTGAGGCATCTAAATTACCTGATTGGAAATCAATGGTATTTACAGCAATAGAGCTATTCAAGACTACATTACCAGCTGACTTATTAATTTCTAATAAACCTAGATTAGTTGCAGCATTGCTATTATTGATATTAGCTGAAGAACCTCCATTCATTACAAACTTTAGTCCTGTGCTTGGTACTATGGTTGCTGAAGCAGCAATATTAAAGTTACCTGCAATATTCAAGTTTGCAACATTGCCAGAACCTGAAGTAAGGGTGCCTCCGTTATGGTTAAAGTTACCAGCTACCGAAATGTTATCGGTACCTGTGCTACCATTGTTCAATACCAAGCTACCACCATTTAGGTTTAGGTTACCAATAATTGTAACAGCACTTGCATTAGAACCACTTAAAATAAGGTCAGAACCAGTGGTACTTACAATGCTTAGGTTACCAGCTATTGTGGTATTCGTACCTAAATCTAAGTTAATATTTGCGCTCTGACCTGTATTGTTCCAAACCACATTACCAAATGTTTGACCTAAGCCAGTAGGTGCTGTATTGGTAATACCACTAAAGGTTACGGTTGAACTTGTTGCCCAAGTTGCTGCTGGTACCACGCTACCGTTAGTTGCGTGGGTATAGTTTGCATTAGCTGCAAAGTTTGCATTAGCGCCTTCTGCAATAGTAATAGAGCCATTGTTAACAACTGAGCCAGCAATGTTGAAATCTGTACCAGTGCCATTGTTTACAGTTAAAGACTGTCCACTACCGATAGTTAATGTACCTCCAGAAGCAACCGCTAAATTTTGAATAGTTGCAGGGGCATTGATAGTTAGGTTGTGGTTCTCTTGTACCTGAATAGAAGTAGCATCTGAAGTTGGAACAACTGGAGATACATACCAAACTGGATCAGTATCAGTCTCTGAATACTGCCAAGTGGCTGCATTACTAAAATCGCCACTACCTGAGGTACGGAAAATACCAGTTAACTTAACTACAGCGCCATTGAATTGGAAGTTGTTGATACTGTAGTTACCACCTGTACCGCCCCAAGCATAAATTCTGAAGCGAATTTCTGAAGTGATATTTTTGAAAGTTGATGTATTCAAGTTTACAGTTACTGCAGCACCTTCGCCACTTCCTACGTTAGCAATGGCCGTATTATAATTATCTACACTTGAATAAACTTGGAAGTTGTTAGGTCCCGCACCAGAACGTTCGCCGTTATAAACAAATGATTGGAAGTTTACTAAATAACCTGTATTTGGCGTAATCCTAAACTCAAAGAAATCAGTTGCGTTTCTTCCTGTTTGATCCCAGCCAGTGGCATTAAAGCGGTCATCGCCAGTTGCCGATGAAAGACCAGTACCTCTTCTTATACCTTCAACTGTTAGATTAGCATTTACAATTTGGCCTGCAGAATATGGGTTAGAACTACTAGGAGTTGTACCAGTAATTTCGCTTTCAAAAATAGATTGATTAGGCAAGCCTGATGTAGTATTTTCATCATAAGTAGTACCAATAACTTCAAAGCTATTGATACTAAAAGTAGTACCTGGAGCGGCTGCACTAAATCCATAAATACGGAAAGTAATAGCAGTGTTTAGGTTAAAGAAGCTACTACCTAAACTAACGGTAGAATTTGTTTCAGAACCACCAGTTGTTGGAGCACCTAAGTTTGCTGTATAGTTATCCAAACTTGAACGTAAGGCAACACTCATAGCACCAGATCTCTGAGAGGCAAACTTGAATTGAGTAAGGTTAAACTTAATTCCTGAATTAGGGGTAATAGTTATCTCATAATAATCTTGAGCAGGGTCAATAGTTGCGCCAGTAGGGAAACCACTAGCACTAAATCTATCACCACCTGTGGCACCTGTAAGTCCTGGACCGCGAGTTAAGCCGCTTACTGTAATATTAGGATCTGAATACTGCCCATTAGTGTATGGGTTTTGTAAGTAAGTGTCGGTACCTGTGATATCGTTCCTATAGATATAAGGATAAACTGGAGCAGTAATATTTGCAGTCGGAAGTGGATCTGGCTGTGTTAAGGTATAGTTGCCAGCCGATGAACCGGTGATACCTAAAGTTACTGGCTTATTATTGCCAACTGTGTTAGAGGCGAAAGCACCAGTTAAGGTTACTACATCGCCACTTTCAACACCTACTAAGGTACCTGTTACAGAAGCAGTAGTGTTTGCATCGTATTCTTTATTAGCGGCAGTAGCTCCAGTAACTGTTAAAGTCTTTACTGTGATAACGCCATTGGTAAGGCTAGGTGCAGTTAGTGAATAAAAGCCTGCATCGGTACCAGCTAAAGAAAGACCAGTAATATTTACGGTTTTACCAGTACCTACGTTTACATCGGCAAAGGTGCCTATTGGGGTGCCTGATATTGTAACAGTATTACCATTGATAACTCCAACTAAGCTTGGAGTGCCAGTAATTGTAGCGCCGTTATTCTTATTATAGACTTTGCTCGTAACACTTAAACCTGTGATAGTTAGTGCCTTTACTGCAACAGTTGAACTTATAGTTGCCACGTTTACGTTTGTAGCATTTGTGCTGCTTAAAACGATATTGCCAGAATAGGTTCCAGGAATTGTAGTTGATGGGATACGTACAAAAACAGTGGTAGTTGCAACTGTGCCATTACCACCAACTGTAATTGGACTTCCATTTGAACCAACATTGCTAGAGAAATCAGCCGTGGTTGAAACTTGGAAACCAGCAGGAGGATTCACCTGTATGCCGCCAAAAATGTTTGCACCACTTACTGTAAAACTGGTATTTATTGATGCAGTACCATAAGTTGTATTTAGGGCCACTAAAGTACCACTAGCCGAAATTGTAGTTTCAGGGGCTGTAACAGTTCCTTTAGCCGTAAACGTTTGAGTAGTGTTAGCTACACCTCCATTATCTGAAGTAATAGTAAAAGTAGCGGTTCTATCAGCACCCTCAGTGGTACGGTCAAAAGCTAATGTAAAGTTTGCAGTACCATTTGCTGCTACTGTTGCAGGTACACCTGATACTGTAAATGCGGCATCGCCCGATGTACGAGTAATTGAAGCAATGTTTAAAACTGTTGTACCTGTATTGGTAATGGTTAATGTTTTAGTTGCTTGTACGTTTTGAGCTCCTGAAGCAAAGGTTACTTCACCAGCGTTGGCTATTGTAGCTACACCTTCTTTTAAAGTGAGTACTGGAGGTGTAAGTGGAATACTTGAAACGATACCTGAGAATGAGTAATCGTTAATTGAACCTGTTCCAGAACCGCCCCACGCATAAAATCTGAAAGTAATAGGAGAGCTAATACTTTGGAAAGCGGCATCGGTTAATGAAATTGTTCTATTAGAAACTGTAGTATTCTGTGTTACAGTGGCTGTGCCAATATTTGAAGCAAAGTTATCTAAACTACTTCTGAAAGCACCTCCATTTGGACCTGAACCAGAAGACTGAAACGAGTAAATGAATGAGGTGAAATCAATCTGAAAACCACTTGCTGGCGTAATCCTAAACTCAAAATAGTCAGCAGTATCAATACTTGAGGTATTAAAAGATGTTAAATTGTAGCGGTCGTTACCGGCATTTCCTGTTACACCAGAACCTCTTCTTATACCTGCACCTGTAATGTTAGTAGCAACTGTAGTACCTGTGGAACTTACGAAGTTTTGAGTCTGACCAGGACTAGTACCCGTAATAGGATCGCCATATAATACTACTGGAGCAGCAGTAATATTCACTGTTACCTGTGGCGATGGTTGCGTTAAAGTATAGTTACCTGCATTTGTGCCTGCCAATGCAAAAGTAACTGCCTTTCCAGCGCCTATTGCATCGGTAGCTACAGAACCTGTTAGTGTTATAATATCTGAACCTTCTATGCCTACTAAAGAACCGCCCACAGTTACTGTTGTATTACCTGAAGCAAACGTTCTATTTGTTGCAGAAGCACCTGTAATGGTTAGGTTTTTGGCGGTAATAGAAGCGGTTAAGCTACTTGGTTGGGTTAGGCTATAGTTAGCAGCTTTGGTTCCTGAAATACTGAAACCTGAAATAGTAACTGATTTATTAGTACCAATATTAGCATTTGCAAAAGCACCTGAACCTTGTGTTAAGGTAACATTGGCCTCATCGCCTGAAACTACGCCTACGAGGGTACCTGTTGTTAAAGTGGCAACTGCTGAAGCATTGTACACTCTATCAGAAGTAGTTACACCTGAAATAGTTAAAGCTTTCGTATTAACAGTGCTTGCAGGTATTAAAATGTTTTGGGTAGTAGCTGCTGAACTTGCAATAGCAATAGTGCCACCTGTGTAAGTCCCGGCAGTTGCTGTTGATGAGAAACGTACAAAAATTGTAGTGGTACCTACTGTTCCGTTTCCTCCTACAGTTAACGGACTTGCGTTTGTCCCAACATTGCTACTAAAGTCTGATGTAGTAGATACCTGATACCCTACTGGAGGCGTAACTTGAATACCTCCTGAAATATCAGTACCTGAAACTGTGAAAGAAGTATTGCCTGAGGCTGTGCCGTAAGTAGTAGTTAAGGCAGCTAAATTGTTAACTACCGTTATAACAGGAGTAGGCGCAGCGGTAATGCTAGCTGTTAAGTTAGTTGGTAGTGAAAGAGTATAATTACCCGATCTTGTTCCTGAAAGGGTTAAACCTGAAAGGGTTACTGGCTTATTGTTTTCAACAGCGTCAGTAGATACAGAACCTGTTGCAGTACCAGTAAGTGATACATTACCAACATCGCCAGTTAAAACACCATTTAATGTTGGGGTACCTGTAATTGTAATGGCAGTGTTGCCAGACTGAAATTGTCTGTTATTGGCTGTAAGCCCTGTTACAGTAAGTGTGGCAGGTATTACATTACCAGTAAAAGGACCAGTAGGTGTAGTGATAGTATATTTACTAGCATCGGCACCTGTTAAATCATAAGTTCCTGAATTATAAGTGATGGTTTTATTAGTTCCAATATTATTATCTGGATAGTTATAAATAGGAGCTCCAGTTGCATTTACATTATCGGAACCTACCCTACCAACTAGTGCCCCAAGGTTTGGGTTAGCATTTAAAGTTCTGTCGTAAATTTTATCAGCAAAAACAAAAGAGGAAAAGGTAAGATTTTTAGGACCCACAGTAATCGCTTGTGTTGCAGTACCTGCTCCAAATCCGTTTCCAGCAGCGTGCGAGGCAGTGATAGTAGCTGTACCCACTCCAACAATAGTTAAAGTGCTACCAGAAATAGTAGCTACCGATGTATTGCTTGAAGTAAAAACGGCAGCAGCACCTGAATTAGAAGTTGAAGCTAAAGAAATATCGCTATTTCCATAGGTTTGAGAAGTAGTAAAAGCGGTGAAATCTATAGTAGGTGCAGCGGCAGCAGAAGAAACTGTCCCGTTAAATGTAAAACTATTTACGCTGAAGGTCGCAGTAGCACTACTTCCCCCAAAAGCATATAGTCTAAAGGTTATTGCTGAAGTTATTCCTTGGTAGTTAGAAGTGCTTAATGACACGCTTCCACCAGTTGATGTAACTGACCCTATATTTGAAGCATAGTTATCTACACTAGATCGTAGTTGAAAAGTTGTTGGTGGATTTGTAGGCGAAATTTGAGTAACAAAAACAAAGCTTGAAAAATCTATTTTAAATCCAGATGAAGGTGTTAATGTAAACGAATAATGATCATTACCATCGAAAGTAGCACCCCAACCATTTGCATTATACCTATCAGTTGCATTTGTTCCGGCTATGCCTGATCCCCTTCCAATACCAGAAACTGTAATATTAGATACCACGGTCTGCCCTGTTGTATAAGGGTTGGAAGTATTAGGATTAGTACCTGTTATTGGGTTAGTCCAAATAGCTACCTGCCCATACCCATTTACCCCAAGTCCAAAAATTAAGGAAAGCAATACTAGCCACCTATTTATAGAATATGATGTAACAATCGTTTGTAATAATTTATTCATAGCCTGTATTGTGTTTAAGCTTACAAAAATACTTCAAAAACTTACAGCAACAACACCAGGTAATATTAAGTGTTTATTACGATTTAACTTAAGTAATTTTCTTACTACAAGGATTAGATTTAGGCAAGTACCGTGCACACCAACAACTTTGCTTTTTTCATAAATGGCTTTGATTTTCACCGATTAAATGTTTTGTCCATCTAATCAATCACCTAATTTTCAACGTAACAATTCAGTAATCTAATAAAAAAAACGGACCTAGCATGTTTAGTTGCTATGGTCCGTTCTGTCAAATTATTTTATAAAACTTACACCATACTAGCGGCAACTAGCTCGGCAATATCATATACCTTAATATCGGCTTCGCGTTCCTTGTTTTTTACACCGTCCATCATCATCGTAAGGCAGAACGGACAGTTTACTGCTATGGCGTTAGGGTTGGTTTCCAAAGCTTCTTCAATACGTTCAATGTTTACATCTTTAGAACCTGCTTCAGGTTCCTTAAACATTTGTGCACCACCTGCACCGCAGCACAAACCTTTGGCTTTGCTACGCTTCATTTCAGCTAATTCGGTATCTATAGCTTGCAATACAGCTCTTGGTGCTTCATAAACGCCATTGGCTCTGCCTAAGTAGCAGCTATCGTGATACACAATTTTTTGGCCTTTAAAGCTGCCACCTTCCTGCATTTTTATTCTGCCATCGTTAATCAGGTCTTGCAATAGTTGGCTGTGGTGAATTACATCGTAATTACCGCCTAACTGAGGGTATTCATTTTTAAGCGTATTAAAGCAGTGCGGACAAGCCGTTACAATGCGCTTTACGCCATACATATTTAATAACTCAATATTATTAACGGCGGTCATTTGGAACAGAAACTCGTTTCCCGCACGTCTGGCAGGGTCGCCGCTGCAACTTTCTTCAGTACCCAAAATGGCAAATTTCATCCCTACCCTATTCAAAATTGTAGCCAAGGCAATGGTTACTTGCTTCGCTCTATCATCGAACGAACCTGCACAACCTACCCAAAAAAGGATTTCAGGTTGCTCACCAGAGGCAGCAAATTCTGCCATTGTACGTACTTTAAAATGCTCTTGGCTCATAGGTGTATTGATAAAATGTGCGTTTAACGCGGTGCCTTTTTGTATTTTTGTAGCTGAATTGGGTATTTGCAGGGCGAAGATAATTGCCAAATGGGCTTTATCAATAAAATATTGCCTTTTTGCACCCACTTAATTAACCGATTGTGAAGGAAAAAGATTTAAAAACATTCAACAGATATACCATAACGGCTGCTTTGCCTTATGCCAATGGTCCTGTGCATATAGGTCATTTGGCTGGGGTATATGTTCCGGCCGATATTTATACGCGCTTTTTAAAGCTACAAGGTAAAGATGCCAAGTTTATTTGTGGGTCAGATGAGCATGGGGTGGCTATTACCATGCGTGCCAGAAAGGAAGGCATAACTCCACAAGCGGTTATTGATAAATACCACCACCTGATTAAAGATAGTTTTGCGCAATTTGGTATTGAGTTTGATGTTTACAGTCGTACTTCTGCCCCTATTCATCATGAAACGGCATCGGAGTTTTTTACTCATTTATATAATAAAGATGAGTTTGTAGAAGAAGTTAGCGAGCAGTTTTTCGATGAGCAAGAGCAGCAATTTTTAGCTGATAGATATATACAAGGTAATTGCCCTAGGTGCGGACACGAAAACGCCTACGGCGATCAGTGTGAAAACTGTGGCAGCACCCTTTCGCCTGAAGAATTGATAAATCCTAGGTCAATGCTTAGCGGGGCAACCCCTATTAAAAAGGAAACCAAGCATTGGTATTTGCCACTAGATAAGTACGAACCTTGGTTAAGAGAATACATTTTAGAAGGACATAAAGATTGGAAAAACAATGTTTATGGTCAGTGCAAAAGCTGGATTGAAAGTGGCTTAAAGCCTAGAGCAGTTACCCGTGATTTAGATTGGGGCGTGCCAGTTCCATTAAAAGACACGACTGGCAAAGTGCTTTATGTGTGGTTCGATGCACCAATTGGTTATATATCGGCAACGAGAGAATTAGCCCAGAAAGAAGGATTTGATTGGAAAGATTATTGGTGCAAGTCAGATACTAAACTGGTGCACTTTATAGGTAAGGATAATATTGTTTTCCATTGCCTTATTTTCCCATCGATGTTAAAAGCGCACGGCGATTTTATTTGGGCAGACCAAGTTCCAGCCAATGAGTTCTTGAACTTAGAAGGGAATAAAATTAGTACCTCACGGAATTGGGCGGTTTGGTTACACGAATACCTCATTGATTTCCCAGAGAAGCAAGATGTATTGCGTTATGTACTTACAGCAAATGCCCCTGAAACAAAGGACAATGACTTTACTTGGAAAGATTTCCAAGCCAGAAATAATAATGAGTTAGTAGCCATTTTAGGCAACTTTGTGAACAGAGCTTTAGTACTTACACATAAGTATTTTGAAGGAAAAGTACCAGTTTTAGGAGCTCTATCAGACCTAGATAATCAATCAATAGAAGCAATTAAAGCAGTTCCTGCATCAGTAACAGGCTCTATAGAACAGTATCGTTTCAGAGAAGCACTGGCAAACGCTATGGAATTAGCCAGAATTGGCAATAAATATCTAGCGGAACGCGAGCCTTGGAAGCTAGCAGCTACTGATATAGAGGCTACTGGTACCATATTAAATGTTGCCTTACAAATTTGTGCGAACTTAACTGTTGTTCTAGAGCCATTCTTACCGTTCACTACCAGTAAGTTACGAGCCATTTTAAATATCCCTAAATACAACTGGGATTCACTAGGCAATGCGGAATTATTAGCTGAAGGTCATCAGATAAATGCCCCTGCATTACTATTTAATAAAATTGAGGACGCTGAAATTGAGGCGCAAATAGCTAAACTAGAAGCAACTAAAGAAGCCAATGCCGCTGCTGAAAAGCAACCTTTACCATTAAAAGGAAGCGTTACTTTCGACGATTTTGGCAAGATGGATATTAGGGTAGCTACTATTACCGCTGCTGAGGTGGTTCCTAAAACTAAAAAGCTTTTGAAGCTTACTCTAGATACAGGTATTGATACCCGTACAGTAGTAAGTGGTATTGCGGAACATTTTAAACCTGAAGAAATTGTGGGTAAACAAGTATGTTTGCTTGCTAATTTGGCTCCAAGAGAAATTAAGAACATCACCAGTCAAGGGATGATTTTAATGGCCGAAGACCAGAACGGCAAACTACAATTTGTACAACCTGGCGCCCCAGTTTGGAATGGTGGCACAGTAAATTAAGAACTATCCACAATCAACAAGAGCAAGTAATGGATACCATATCGGTAATAATTCCAAATTTTAATAGGGCGAACCTTATCGGTGAAACCCTAGAAAATATACTGAACCAAACGCTACCACCTCACGAAATTATTGTGGTAGACGATGGCAGTACCGATAACATTGCTCCTGTTATTGCTAAGTACCAAGACCGCGTAATCTTTACCAAAAACCAAAGAGGTAAAGGACCAGGCGGTGCAAGGAATACTGGCTTAGATATGGCTACAGGAAACTACATCAAGTTTTTTGATAGTGACGATGTAATGACGCTTAATAGCCTAGAAATTCAGCTTAAGCGATTGAAGGAAAGCAACTTGCCTATTATTTACAGTCCTTATGTGCATGCCGCTAAGGAAAATGGCGTTTGGAAACAGTTAGACCCAATAGTTGGCTTTGATGCAATAGTTGACCAAACCATAGTAGATTGTATGGTACAAGGATTTTTCCAGCCTATACCTACTATGCTCATTCAAAAGGATTGGCTATTAGAAATCGGGAATTGGCGCGAAGGCGTAATTGCAGAAGATTACGACCTATTGTTCAGATTTGGGCAATCTGTTCCGCATTTTGCACATACAAATGAGTGCTGCACTTTCTATAGGATGCACGGCGCGCAAAGTATGGGAACAAACATTAGTAATGTAGATAGGGACCTTGAAAAATGCGATGTATTCTGGGAACTACTAACCTATTACAAACCGGGCGTTCCTCTTTACACCGATAAAAATGAAGCCTATTTCCGTGTGCTTTGGAGTAATACTGTGATGGCATTACCTCCAGATAAACGTAAATATTATAGAGCTACCATAGGCGATAGAATTTATCGCTTATACCACCGAATTGAACAGAAACTTGGCAGGATTGCAACTGGAACTCAGTGGCAACCTTATCACGGACCTAATAACAACCCTTCAGACTTTGAAGCGTTCACTAAAAACTTATATTTAAATCAATAAGCAACAACTTACAAATGAAAAATATTGCAGTAATAGGTTCAGGAATTTCAGGTTTATCAGCAGCTAAAATGCTGAACGATAAGGCTATTGTAACGGTTTACGAAAGAGAAAATGCAATAGGCGGCTTAGTAAAATGCGACAGGCCTCAGGATATTTTGTTCCATAGAGTAGGCGGTCACGTTTTTAACAGCAAGAATAAAGAAGTATTAGATTGGTTCTGGGGACAGTTTGATAAGGATAAGGAATTTATCAAAGCCACCAGAAACGCTCGCATTCTTATTCATGATAAAATTGTAGGTTATCCTATTGAAAACTTCCTTTACCAATTACCTGCCGAAATAGTTGATAAAATTATTGGCGATATGCTTGCCATTCAAGGTGGGGTACATAAGAAACCTGAAGAATACCCACACTTTGAGGCGTTCTTAAAGGGTAACTTTGGAGAGGCCTTATACAACCTTTACTTTGGTCCGTACAATACTAAAATCTGGAATTTAGATTTAAGCACAGTGCCTTTGGAATGGTTAGATGGTAAACTACCAATGCCAAACCTAAAGCAAATGCTTATGGCTAACATTGTGAGAGAAGAAGAGCGCGAAATGGTTCACGCTTCATTCTTTTACCCTAAAGAGGAAGGTAGTCAATTCATTGTAAATAGATTAGCAGAAGGCTTATCTATTAAAGTTAATAGCCCATTAACCAAGTTAGAAAAAACTGCTGAAGGCAAATTGCGCATAAACAACGAAGCTGAATACGATGCGGTTGTTTTCACTGGTGATGTAAGGGCATTAGGTAGTTTCTATACCAATGCTTCTGAAGCTCAAAAGGCGGTTTTAAAGTCGTTAGAAAACTTGCGTAGCAATGGCACTAGCAACTTGCTTTGCGAATGTGATGCAACTGATGTAAGCTGGTTGTACTTACCAGAAGCTAAGTTTAAAGCGCATAGAATTATTTACACTGGTAATTTTGCTCCGAGCAATAACCGTGGCAGTCAGCGTACTACTTGTACGGTAGAATTTAGCGGCAAGCATACTGTAGAAGAAATGGTGGCTGAAATTGCTAAACTTCCTGGCAACCTAAATATGATTGACTACAACTATGAGCCAAATAGCTATGTAGTTCAAGATCCTGATACTCGCGCTAATATTTCAGCTTTAAAGTCGCTTTCAGCAGCTGATGGCTTGTATTTCCTAGGCCGATTTGGTGAATGGGAATACTACAATATGGACAAGGCTATGGAAGCCGCTATGGAAGTTACCACACAAATTTTAGGATAAGCGTAAATGCTTATGTTGAGAAAATACCCAAATATTAAATGGAATATGGCAGTTATACTTACCTGCCATATTTTTTTGTGGATGGCTGGCAATGAAGCAGTTGATATTGATTGGTATGTTCAGCTAGCCCCACTTCCCTACCTGAAGGAAAATCCCTTTCAAGCCATTTGGTATTTACATGGTTGTCCGCCAGGGTTAAGTATAGCATGGTATCTTACTCATTTATTTGGCAGTTGGCAATACGATGTTTTGCATCTGATTACCATAGGGCTACACCTATTAAGCTATTATTGGCTTAATGCGGTAGTTAAAAAGGTTTTCCAGAACAGCATTTATAATTGGGTACTATTTGGACTGATGCTAAACCCATTGTGGTTTATCTATTTTAAATACCCGTTTTATAGTACCTTTTTGTTTGGTATAGTATCAGGCTGGCTGTATGTGCATTATTGCCAACCAGATAGGAACAAGCAGCTTATCAGGATTTCCTTATTACTTAGTCTAGCTTGTTTATTCAGAAGTTCGTGGCACTTGATTATTGTTACTGGACTTACACTATGGTATTTCCCTAAAACCAATACCAAGGCTAAAGTTATAGCTATCTGTTTTTTACTATTACCATTTTCAGTTTACCTAAAAAACTATTTGGTTTTTGGCACTTTTTCAGGCACCACTTGGAGTGCCATGAATTGGGCGAATGGTAACCATATTCCTTGCAAAGAAGGGGTTGCTAGTATTCCAGCATTTAGTCCAATTTTAGCCTATGAAAATATACTACCTTCATTAAAGAATCAATCAACCAAATATCCTGAAATAGCCCAACTGCACGAAGGCAACGTGCACGATATAAGGATTATTGAAGTAAATAAAGCCTACCAAATAAAGCGAGATAGCTGCTTTAGTTTAAGTCATAGTCTTGGCATTTGGGCAAAGGAAGGTTTTTGGCACTACTTGGAAAGTCCAGCGGAATATACCTTCCTTTATAAAGGAAACCACGAAGGTAAAGTAACCCAAGGAATAATTGAAACTCAGTTTCCTTTTACCGATTTCTTTAACCTCCCTAATTACGTACGTGTAGGCAAAAGTGGAAAGCCTCTAGTTTTAAACTTGAGCGTGTACACTTTCCTTTATCCCTTCATTGTGCTCATTCTGTGCTGGCATTTCAAACAGCTAAGCAACGCGGATAAGTTATTACTAGTAGTCCTATTGTTTTTTAGTGGTGCATACAGTTTTATTGATTTCATTGAAAGCAATAGAATGCGGGTAGAAATTGAGCCTCTTTGGTATTTCTTTGGTTTTAAGGCCTTTACCCTAGTTCAACTGTATTGGCAAAAAAAATTAAGGAAAAATTATAGCAAAACACTTGCCTAAAACTCAAATAGCCTTACCTTTGCAACACTGTTGAGCTGAGGGACGCGGAAGTCCCAAATTTCAATACCAAAACTGACCGATGGTGTAACTGGCAACACGTCTGATTTTGGTTCAGAAGAGTCTAGGTTCGAAACCTAGTCGGTCAACTAAAAGCCCTCAATCTTAATTGGTTGGGGGCTTTCTGTTTCTAGATAAAACCCACAAATTCTTCCTTTCCAAAAGAATTACCGAAAACTAAAAATGCCTCTGAAACAGAAGTTCCAGAGGCATTTTTAGTTGCTAGCTTTAGACTTATTCCTTGATAATCATAAGCCATCCCTTTACCGATACTCCCCTATTCGTAGTAAATAGGTAGTAATACATCCCTTGGTTTAGACCTTCTGCTCCATAGTTATTGTTATAGTTATCTTCACTGTACAATAAACTTCCGTAACGATTAAATATTTTCAAGTTAGAATTAGGATAGAACTCCAAATTTCTAATTGTAAGTTTATCGTTCTTACCATCACCATTTGCAGTAATCACGTTTGGTATTTTTAAACCGTAATTACCTAGTTCACAACCTGATTCTGGATTATTTACTAATGAATCATATTGAATAATGATGGTGGAAGGTTCGCTAAAACAGCCTCGTTGATTTTCTTCAGTAACGGTAATACTTCTCTGTATTTGATTACCTGGCAACCAGTTTACTGTTACAATTTCGCCAGTATCTGAAAGCAAACTTCCTCCGAATATTCGCCACCTAAACTTGGAAGTAGCATTACTTGGTACTGCATAAGTTATTCCTTGGAGTTTCCCGGGACATAGCCATTCGTTATTGCCACTTAAATCTGGCTTAGCAACAGTAACGTATTGCAAGTTGATAGGTGCACTGGCAGGACTTATACAGCCAAACTCGTTAAATACTTGCAGGGTAACAGCTGCCTCATTGCGTAGGGAGATAGTTTGGGTAGTATCGCCTGTACTCCAAAGGTATTTAACTGCCGTTGGTGCTTGAATGATAAACAGACTATCGTTACATAAAACAGAATCGGTTACAGCAATAATAGAAGGACGTGCAGGTAAAGGATTAACTACTATTGGCACAACCACAGAAGTATCTGATTGGCAACCTGAGGCATTGATAGCCACTAACCTAATATTTGCAGTTTGAGAAACTGTAATTTGTTGGGCGGTATCGCCTGTGCTCCATCTGTATTTTAATGGTAGCGTGATAGCAGGTACCGAAAGTTGAACGCTTCCACCTTGACAGAAAGTTTGTTCTCCAATAATATTAATTACTGGTATTGCTGGCTTTTCAAAAGTTTCAATGGCTAACTGAGCAGTATCTGAGCAACCTGTAAGCCTATTTTGTACAATCAAGGCTAAGTTGGTGGTGCCAACAGCCGATCCTGTAAATATGGGTTGGGATGCAGTGCTATCAGAAACTAAATTTCCTGGCGACCAACGGTAGGTTAAAGCAGGTTCAATACTTGTTCCTAAAATGATTGTGCTTTGTGCACATACCTTATTATTAGCCCCAGTAAGCGCCACAGGTATTGGGAATATTCTGATCGTATCTGAAATCAATTTTCCTGGGCAACCATCTTTACTGGTTTCAAAAACTGAAATAGGATAAGTGCCAATTGCAGTTGCTCTCAATTCAATGATAGAATCTACTGTTCTAATGCTATCTAATCCAGCAGAAA